>DASWTK010000319.1:0-35273 GCA_036402175.1 Chitinophagaceae bacterium
ACCCAAAACACAAAACTGTATTTCTTTCACGCCCTCCAAATCGCGGAGCAACCCGAAACCCGAAACCGGAAACACAAAACTGTATTTCTTTCACGTTCCACAAAGCGCGGAGCAACCCAAAACCCTAAACCCAAAACCCTAAACCCAAAACCCAAAACTCATTTCTTATGCAGCTTCAAATAATTCGTCTCCGATCCTACCGTAAGATACGCGTGCACATAAACCCAGTCATTTTCCGTGATCTTCCAGATACCGTTTAAGCGGTTCAAGGGAAGTCCCGCGGTGGGAAAACTGGAAGTAATGGTGAAGTTATTGACGTCGCCGGCCCATGAGCCTGTGGTGGTTGACGCATCCTTGATACCATCAACCTTTCCATCACTATGGAACTGAAATTCATAGCCAGCGAATTCTGAAGTAACGTTGGTGCTTCCTGCCAGGTATTCCTCAACATACCAGCGGCCATTGGTCATAGCACTGATAACGAGGTCCTGTTTCTTTTTTTCAATTGCTTTTTTACAGGAAAAAAGAAGTGGAAGAAATGAGAGTACAATGAGTATGTAGCGTTTTTGCATAGACAATGGATTAAAGCTTAAAATTGGTAAATATTTCTGTATTTATCAAGCAGGTATTGCATAAAGTATTTAATGTTAAGGGGTTCACCGCAAATTTTAGCACACAATTCTTCACTGGTATGATACCTTCCATGTATGTGGATCTTTTCTCTTAACCAATTCAGAAGCGAATGGTACTGTCCGTCCGCCATTTCGGTTCCCAAAGCCGGAATATCCTTCATTGCCTGATCAAAAAACTGTGCCGCATAAAAGCTTCCCAGGCTGTATGTCGGGAAGTATCCGAAGCTTCCGTGGCTCCAGTGTACATCCTGCAGGCAGCCCCGAAGCTCGTCGGGCGGCCAGATGCCCAGGTAATTTTCATATTGCTGGTTCCAGTATTCCGGAATGTCTGCTACACTCAGCGATCCCTCAATCACTTTTTTCTCCAGCTCATAACGGATCATTACATGAAAATGGTATGTTACCTCATCCGCTTCCGTGCGAATGAGCGACGATCTGACCTGGTTGATGCCCGCATAGAAATTTTCCACCGGCACATTCCCCAGCTGTTTCGGGAACAGTTGCTGCAGCGCGGGATAGTTGTGTTTCCAGAAAACAAGACTCCTGCCTACCTGGTTTTCCCAGAGCCTTGACTGCGATTCATGAATGCTCAGCGAACAGGCTTCGCCAAGCGGCAACCCGTATTCTGAAGCGGGAAGTCCCTGTTCGTACAACGCATGTCCGAGTTCGTGAATGGTGCTCCAGGTCATATTGCTGAAATCATCCTCATCTATCCGCGTTGTGACGCGAACGTCCTGGCTGCTGAAACTGGTGGTGAAAGGATGCTCTGAAATATCCTGGCGGCCAGCCTCAAAATCGTAACCCAGTTGTTTCAGCAGTGACATGCCATATTCCCACTGGTGCTGTCTGGGATAATGCTGACGCAGGAATGAATTGTCAATCCCTGACTTCGATCTGATCTTTTGTAACAGATCCTTCAGTGGGTTCCGGATGGAATTAAAAACCCTGTCGAGCATTTCAACCGTTGCGCCTCTTTCATAGTCATTCAGCAGCGCATTGTATGGATGTCCTGAATAACCCAGCAGCTGCGCTTCTTCTCTTTTAATTTCAACCAGCTTTGTAAGATCGTCCTCAAATCTCTTAAAGCTATTGAGTTTTCTGGCTTCTATCCAGCTATGAAACGATTTGTTGATGGTTTCGGTTAATTTCCTGACGAATGCAGGTGACAGCTTCTGCGCTTTGGAATAATCATAAAGACTAAGCTCAACATTTTTGCGCTGCGACGCGGTGAGACTTGTATCCTGTAATAAAGTATTCAGCATGTCGCCGGTTTCAGCTGCAGTAAAGAACTGATGTGAAAGCTCCGACAAAGTAGCCAGTTGCTGTCCACGAAAAGCCGCGCCTTTTGGTGGCATGTAGGTTTCCTGGTCCCATTGCAAAACAGCCGATGCGTAACGCAGGTCGCTTATCTTGCGCAGCTGTTGCTGATAGTTTGAGTATAGATCTATTGTTGTTTGATTAGTATCCATTCTTTGTAATTTCTAAATCCCGATCCTGTTTATAACGGATTTCAAAAATGATATGAAACAAACATGAATGATTGAAACGGGTTGGAAAAATACTAAATTCCAATTATGTGAAACCCTGGGTTGAACTATATGTCCATTAAGTTATTTTTGTTTCTATGAAGATCGCTGAGATTATTGAACATCTTGAAACCATTGCCCCGCCTGCCTTCCAGGAAAGTTATGATAATTCGGGGCTGCTTACCGGCTTGCCACAGTGGGAATGCACCGGCCTGCTCACAACACTTGATGCCACTGAAGAAGTGATACTCGAAGCGAAACAAAAGAACTGCAATCTTGTAATAGCGCATCACCCGATCATATTTCGCGGATTGAAAAAGATCAATGGGAGCAATTATGTAGAAAGAGCGGTGATAACCGCAATTAAAAATGACATCGCTATTTATGCCATTCACACCAACCTCGATAATGTTTTGCAGGGTGTAAGTGGAAAGATGGCCGGCATGCTTGGTCTCACCAACACCAGCATTCTTTCGTTCAAGGAAAATACGCTCAGCAAGTTGTTCACTTTCGTACCGCTTGAAAGCGCCGAAGATGTACGGAAAGCGATCTTCAATGCCGGTGGCGGTAACATCGGCAAATATTCCCAGTGCAGCTTTAATATGGATGGAACGGGTACGTTCATGGCCAAAGAAGGAGCTGATCCATACATAGGGGAGGTGGGTAAACCTACCAGCACCCGAGAAATGAAAATTGAGGTCATCTTTCCTGCCTACCTGGAAGCAAAAGTGGTGCAGGCAATGCTGGACGCCCATCCTTATGAAGAAGTGGCCTACGATGTAGTTGCCTTATCTAATACTTACCAGTATTCGGGTGCGGGAGTAATTGCTGAACTGGCCGAACAAATGGACGAGCATGGTTTTCTGAGCCGGTTGAAGGAGGTATTCAGGCTGAAGGTCATCCGCCATACGCCTTTACTCAACCGACCGGTCAGGAAGGTGGCCATTTGTGGAGGAGCAGGCAGCTCGTTGATAAAGAGCGCGTTAGCGGCTCAGGCCGACTTTTTTGTAACTGCCGACGTGAAATACCATGAATTCTTCGACGCGGAAGGGCGGATGGTGATAGCCGATATCGGCCATTTTGAGAGCGAGCAGTTCACCATAGACCTCCTTTACGATATTTTACTCCAAAAATTCCCTACCTTTGCCGTCCTAAAATCGGGCACAAAAACAAACCCGGTTAACTATTTCTGAGTATGAGCACAACTAAAGAATTCTCCGTCGAAGAAAAATTAACCTCCCTTGTCAGCCTTCAGAAGATTGAGTCCAAAATGGATGAGATCCACATTCTGAAAGGGGAGTTGCCTATGGAAGTGCGCGACCTGGAAGACGAGATCACTGGATTGAATTCACGCCAGACACGTATTGAGGAAGAGATCAATGGCATTCAGGAATTCATAAACCAGAAAAAGAATGCCATTAAAGACGCCGAAGCGCTGGTAAAGAAATACGAGAAGCAAAGTGAGAATGTAAAGAACAGTCGCGAGTTTGAGGCAATCAATAAAGAGATCGAGATGCAGCAACTTGAAGTAAAGCTTGCCGAAAAGCACATCAAGGATGCCAATGAAGAAATAGCTGAAAAAGTGCAGCAGCTTGACAGGGCCAAGAAGAATATCGCGGCTAAGGAAAGTGTGCTGAAAACGAAGAAGGACGAACTGGAGAAGATCATCGCTGCGAATGAGAAGGAAGAGAAAGAGTATGAGAAAATGGCCAATGACGCAAGGGAGCATGTTGACGAGCGCCTGTTGTATTCATACGATCGCATTCGAAAGAATTACCGCAACGGACTTGCAGTTGTACCTGTAGAGCGTGATGCTTGCGGCGGATGCTTCTACTACATTCCACCACAAAAACAAAGTGAGATCAAGCAACGTAAAAAAGTAATGGTTTGCGAGAACTGCGGACGTATTCTTGTTGACGAAGAGCTGACGAATTCAATTGACCTGAAGTAATACTTTGTAAATAAATTTTTCCAGAGGCTATCGGAATGGATAGCCTCTTTTTTTTTAATCCGGCCGATCATTTCAGGGAATTCAAACTTTATCCGGCTAATTCTTTTCCACGCTTCTGTTCCAAAACTTGTTTTTCCCTAATTTGCTTCATGCTCCGCAGGTTATTTATACAGAATTACGCCATCATCGATGAAATAGAAATTCTGTTCTCCGGAAAACTCAATATCATAACCGGAGAAACAGGCGCCGGTAAGTCCATTCTGATGGGAGCTCTTTCTTTGATCCTCGGTAGCCGGGCCGATATGAGCGTTTTACTTAACCGCGATAAGAAATGTGTGATTGAAGGAGTTTTTGACATTGGTAAAAAGAAACCCGTCAGAGATTTCCTGAAAGAAAATGATCTTGATGCTGCAGATGAATTGATCATCCGGCGCGAGATCGCATCTTCAGGTAAGTCGCGAGCATTTGTAAATGACACGCCGGTCAACCTTGATCAACTGCGCCAGGTAACTTCCTTACTGGTCGACCTCCATCAGCAATTCGACACGCTTGAATTGGGAGAAAGTGATTTTCAAAGAGAAGTGCTCGATGCAATGGCTTCCAATGCAGCCCTGCTGAAGAACTACCAGGCTGTTTATTCCAGATGGACTGGTGCCGAGCGTAAACTAAGAGAACTGAACGAACGCAGGCTTCAGTTCCGTAAAGAGTTCGATTATCATCAATTCATGTTCAACGAACTGGAGGAAGCGGGTTTTTCAGGAAATGAACTTGAAGAACTGGAAGCTGAATTAAAATTATTGGAGAACGCGGAGGGAATCAAGGGCGCGCTGACCGCTGCATCCTATCAGCTCAATGAATCGGAAGAGCCAATGGTGCAGCAATTAAAATCGATCTGTCATCAGTTGCACTCATACACAGGTTATCATCATGATCTGCCTGGTTTGCTTCAACGCCTTCAATCGGCCCAGATCGAACTTCAGGATATCTCGGGAGAATTGGAAAGCCTGAACAACCATATCCATTACGATGCGAAGCGCATTGAGCAGATCAGTGAACGGCTATCGCTTGGATATAAGCTGTTGAAAAAGCATGGCGTTAAAACCACAGCTGCACTAGCAGAAGTACAGGAAGAACTGAGCAACAGGCTGCAGGCTGTGCTGAATATTGATGATGAGATAACGCAAACAGAAACCGAAACGGCGGCTTTGCTGCAGGAAGCCGTGCAACTGGCGACACAGTTGCAGGATGCCCGCAATAAACAGATAAGGCCACTCGAAAAAAATGTGAACGGATTGCTCACACGCGTGGGCATGCCCAATGCCAGGTTGAAAATTTTATTGAAACCTTCCGCGCTTCATCTCTACGGAAAGGATGTGACAGAATTTCTCTTCGACGCAAACAATACCGGCCAGCTGCTTCCCCTTGGTAAGGTTGCCTCAGGTGGTGAGTTGAGCAGGTTGATGCTTTGTATCAAATCGCTGGTTGCGGAAAAGATCGATCTTCCTACGATGATATTCGACGAGATCGATTCGGGCATATCGGGAGAGGCTGCAAAGCAGGTTGGTCTTATCATGAATGGACTTGCTACGATGCGGCAGCTGATCTGCATTACCCACCAGCCGCAGATAGCCGGCAAGGCCGATGCGCATTTTTATGTTTACAAGGAAATTGTACGCGATGCGGTAAAGACATCTATCAGGCAATTGAACAAGGAAGAACGTATTACCGCCATCGCAAAAATGCTGAGTGGCGAAAAACCAACCGCGGCGGCGCTTGAGAATGCAAGGGAAATGCTGAACTAGGGTATGCATGCCGGATATCCGTTGTGCAGAACTAATTCGTAATATTGCCCACCTTTTAACTCAAAAGAATAAATCATGTCGTACAACCTCCTTAAAGGAAAGAAAGGGATCATATTCGGGGCGCTGGATGAAAAGTCAATCGCGTGGCGTACAGCGCTGCGTTGCCACGAAGAAGGCGCGCAGTTGGTTTTAAGCAATGCACCGGTAGCGCTCAGAATGGGTGAGATCAACAAGCTGGCAGAAGCTGTGCAGGCGCCTGTCATAGGAGCCGATGTTACGAATATGGACGACCTGAAGAAACTGTTTGAAGAAAGCATGAAGCATTTTGGTGGGGGGATCGACTTCATCCTTCATTCTATTGGCATGAGCCTGAATGTGCGCAAAGGCAAACATTATACAGAGATGAATTATGAATGGAATCAGAAGACGCTGGACATTTCATCCATGAGCCTACACCGCGTATTGCGCACAGCCTGGGATATGGATGCGCTGAACGAGTGGTCAAGCGTGGTGGCGTTGACTTATATCGCGGCGCAGCGCGTGTTTCCCGATTATAATGAAATGGCCGATGCGAAAGCGCTGCTGGAAAGCGTGACCCGTAGTTTTGGATATCATTATGGCGTTCGCAAAAAAGTAAGGATAAATACCGTTTCACAATCACCCACACGCACAACCGCAGGTTCAGGGGTTAAAGGATTCGATGGCTTCATCAGCTATGCCGAAAAAATGAGCCCGCTTGGCAATGCCAGTGGCGACCAGTGCGCTGATTACTGCATAACATTATTCTCCGATCTCACTCGTATGGTTACCATGCAGAACCTATTCCACGATGGAGGATTTTCATATACAGGCGTAACAGGGGCAGTAATAGACCAGATGGAGAAATAAACTTACATATCGAATTGAGTCTTTTTAGTACTCATCTTCATTGAACAGAAAGTCTTCCTGGGATGGATAATCAGGCCAGATGTCCTCTATGCTCTCATATACCTCTCCCTCATCTTCCAGTTCCTGGAGGTTTTCTACCACTTCTAACGGAGCGCCGGAACGAATGGCATAATCTATCAGCTCGTCTTTCGTGGCCGGCCAGGGTGCGTCTTCAAGATATGAAGCCAATTCTAGTGTCCAGAACATTGGTTTGTGTTTTAGTTTTTATAGGAGGCAGTGCTTAAGCGATCCCATATTTCCGCAAAAGTAATTTTTACAGGGAAACCACAAAATTCTTCTTCATAATTTAACGCACATGTTTCCCTTGTATTTTGTGTTTTTTATTACCGTATATGGAATATGGTGGTTAGGTTTGTGCTTCAACGATTTGAACATTGCATGCTGAAGGCAAAGAATATTCACAAATATTATGGCTCCCTTTGGGTACTTAAGGGTGTTGACCTTGAGATAAGTAAAGGTGAAATAGTAAGTATTGCCGGACCATCGGGTTCGGGTAAAAGTACGCTGCTTCACATCCTTGGAACCCTTGATCTGCCCGACGAAGGAGAAATTGTGCTCAACCGGCAATCACTGCTTCAGCTAAAAGGCAAGACCATGGCTGCATTCCGGAACAAACATATCGGTTTTGTATTCCAGTTTCACCACCTCCTGCCTGAATTTACCGCTATCGAGAACGTTTGTATCCCCGGCTGGATCGCGGGAAGAAGGAAAAAAGAAGTTCTGGAGCAGGCTGCAGAGCTGCTGAACACCCTGGGATTGAGCAGTCGCATGGACAACAAGCCTACTGAACTTTCTGGCGGGGAACAGCAGCGGGTAGCCGTAGCAAGGGCGCTGATCAACAAACCCGACATTGTTTTTGCGGATGAGCCTACCGGTAACCTCGATTCTGCCAATGCCCGGGAATTGCACCAGCTTTTTTTTGAACTGCGTGAAAGAATGCAGCAAACCTTTCTGATAGTTACCCATAACGAGGAATTGGCAGGGATGAGCGACAGGATCCTGCATATGAAAGACGGAAAAATTATAGAGCAGTCGGCCAACCAGCCAATTATTTCGCGGCTTTGAAGTAAAGAAACGCTGCTACAATTGTAAATACCACATTCGGCAGCCAAGCTGCCAAAAGGGGATCAAGACTGGCGTTGGTAGAAAAAACAGTGGAGAATGTATTCATTCCGAAGAAAAGTACACCAATGATCAATCCCATGGCCAGATGCAGACCCAATCCGCCACGCGTTTTCCGTGAAGCAATGATAGCGCCGATCATGGTCAGGATAATCACTGAAACCGAAGTCGCGTCGCGTTTGAAACGTTCCACCTTGAATTCGTTCAATCCTTCCTGACCCCTCTTGTTAGCCTGGCGTATATATTCCTTCAATTCGGGTGTGGTCAGCTTATCCTTCATATACCGGTCGCGCCGCAACTCGTGAGGTTGCAGATTCAGTGTGATGTTCATGGATGGAATCTGCTTTACCGTTTCCATAAGCCCATCGATCTTTCTCTCGATCACATTTTCCAGCCGCCAGTTCTTTTTAGCGGTATCCCAGTGTATGGTTTCCGCCCTGAGGTTGTATTTTACTTTAGGACTTGCATTAACCGCGCTTACATTTTCTGAACCGGCATTCAAACTGGTTTTTTCTGTAGCAACCCTTTGCAGAAAAAAATTACTAGCGCTCTTATTTACAGTATCGTAATACCGCATGCCCGCGAATGTGAACGCGTCTACCTGGAAATAATATTCATTTTTCCTTCCGAGACCGGAATAATAGGAACTGTTATTGTCTACATAACGCGTCTGGAAATTTCCCCTGATCACATTAGCCCGGGGAATGAGGTACTGGCTGGCCATCCAAAATGTGAGCGCAAGAAAGATCGAACCCACAAAATAAGGTCTCAAAAAACGGTTATAAGGAACTCCTCCGGCAATGATCGCAACGATCTCTGAACGACCCGCCAGCTTTGAGGTAAAGAAGATCACCGCGATGAACACCATCAGCGGAAAGATCATGGAAATGATAAAGGGAACAAAACCGATGTAGTAATTAGTAATGATCTCGTAGGTCGTAAGCCTGGATTTCACAAAATCGTCTGTTTTTTCACTCGCGTCGATAGCCACCGCGATAACGGAAAACATGAGCAGCGTAAAAACTACGGCGACCAGGTATTTCTTCAATATGTACCAATCCAGGATCTTCATGGGGCTGAGTGAATCAGGCGCTCAAAAGTAGCGCAAAATTCGGACGGGGGTTGTGAAAGCTACGCTATATTTGAGGACGGGTCATTATATATGAACAATAAGTTCGATCGCATATTAAACTACGCTTCCCGATACATCAGCCTTTTGGAAGATGAAAAAACTTATTTCCTGTCGCTCCTGAAAGTAAAAACGCTGCGGAAAAGGCAATATCTGTTACAGGCTGGCGATGTCAGCCGGCACGAATGCTTCATTAATTCGGGTTGTTTTCGGGTTTATTTTGTTAACGACAAAGGCCAGGAGCACGTTGTACAGTTTGGTGTTGAAGACTGGTGGATCGGCGATATGTACAGTTTTTTTACGCAATCGCCCGCATCCTATAACATAGAAGCAATGGAGGATTCGGAAGTGATCCTTTTGTCAAGGGAAGGGCACGAGCAATTACTGAACAAGGTGCCTAAATTTGAGCGCATGTTTCGCATTATGTTGCAGAATGCATACGTAGCTCATCAGAGGAGGATCATCGAGAATATGAGTCTTCCCGCGCATGAGCGATATATATCGTTCCTTCAGCGTTACCCGCAGTTTGAACAACGAATTCCCCAGCACCAGATTGCCTCCTACCTGGGCATAACGCCGGAATCACTCAGCCGCATCCGGCGCCAGCTGACGGAAAGGCCATAATCTTATCATACATCAATGTAATTTCTTAACTAACCTCATTGGAGAAGGGGCACAATTGAATGCAATTTTGTTCCAACAAAAAATTTATTTCAATGAGCAGTTTAAAGCAAACCATTGAGCACCTGAATCAGAATATTTTTTCAACACGTAACGACTGGGCAGGACTGATAATGCGTGTAACCCTTGGCGTTGTACTCTTCGCGCATGGCGCACAAAAGTTATTTGGATGGTTCAACGGATATGGATTTGACGGCACCATGCAGTTCTTTACTGAAACAGTTCAGCTGCCATGGATCGTTGGATTCCTTGTAATTATCATTGAAAGCTTCGGTGCATTGTTCCTGGTTTTAGGACTTGGTTCCAGAATAATGGCCATCGCAATATTTGGTGTTATGACAGGTGTACTTTTTACCAGTCATATCCAGAATGGATTTTACATGAACTGGTATGGAACAGCGGCGGGCGAAGGAATTGAGTTTGACCTGCTCACGCTGGGGCTTGCGGCTGCGATAGTGTTCAATGGCGCCGGAAAATTCTCTTTTGATTCGATCATTCATAAAAAAATCGTGGAAGGCTCTGCAGAAAGGAAAGTAGATATCAGGTTAAGAGAAAGGAAATTTGATCTTGGCTAATGATCGTTTCAGAATCACGCCAAACCGGCTCAGGCCGGTTTTTTTTGCTTTCCACCCCTGATTTTTCCCTTTCTTACAAGTGTGATTACCAGTTTCAGTTTAATCAGGTAGTTTTCAAGTAAATCATAAAGTATGAGAAGAAAATTTACCAGAACCTGCATTTTACTTTTACTTTTCGCCGGTTCCTTCCCAACACTTGCCAACGCATTTACCAACAACGATAGCCTGAAGGCGCAACTCATCAAAGACTGGGAACGGGCAAAGGCCTATACAAAGGAATATATTGATGCGATGCCTGAAGACGGTATCAACTACAAGCCATCGCCGGAAGTACGGAGCTTTGCCGAACAAATGCTTCATCTGTCGCAGGGCAATGTAGGCCTTTCGTCCAACGGAACGGGCAGGGAAAGGATTTACCCGGGAAAGAATCTCGAGAAGATGGAAGAATTCAAATCAAAGGGGGCGCTGACAAAAGTCGTAATGGAATGTTACGATTTTGTGATCGATGGCATCAGAAGCTTTGACGCGGGAAAATTTGAAGAGAAGGTCAAACGCGGCAACTTCGACGAATCGAGGCTAGCCTGGTTGAACAAGGCGTTTGAACATCAGACCCACCATAGGGGACAGACGACGGTTTATTTACGAATGAAAGGGATAGCTCCGCCGGCGGAGAAGTTGTTTTAGCGATTTGAGAATTTGGGGATTTGGGGATTTGAGGATTTGAGAATTTGAGGATTTGAGGATGAATTGGAAAATTGATTAATAATTGATTCTTCTATTCTTCTAAGAATTGCTGCTGCCAATCGGTAATTTAGCTGCAATGAAATTAAGCGCGGGGATACTTGTGTACAGGATCGTAAATAATCAGCTGGAGTTTCTGCTGGTTCATCCCGGAGGGCCGTTCTGGTCAAAGAAAGATCTGGGAGTATGGTCAATTCCAAAAGGAGAGTATGAAGAAGGGGAAGATCCACTGCAGGCTGCCAGAAGGGAGTTCCTGGAAGAAACCGGGCAGGAAATAAATGGAAGCTTCATCCCACTTAGTCCGATCAAATTGAAGAGCGGGAAGATTGTGCACGCCTGGGTTGTGCAGGGGGCAGTTGATGCCGCTGCCATAATCAGCAATACTTTTGAAATGGAATGGCCACCGCGTTCAGGCAAAATGACGGCATTTCCCGAAGTGGACAGAGCGGAATGGTTTGATGTTGTTACCGCGAAGGAAAAAATTAATGAGAAACAGGTGGCGTTGATTGAGGAGGCTGTAAAAATAATTAAGGGTATCAACTGATCATAAAATATTACAACCTGATCTTCACCTGCTCCACCATCTCCTTTTTCCATTCATTAAATCCTCCCTCCGCGATCTTCTTTCCCGCTTCCCTGACCAGGTGAAGATAAAACGCAAGATTGTGTACACTGGCGATGGTAAGTCCCAGTATCTCTTTAGACTTTATGAGATGCCGAACGTATGCCTTGCTGTAATGATTACTGATCTCGTTGTCGATGCCGTCATCAATTGGGCTGAAGTCGTGCTCCCATTTTTTATTATCGATATTGATAACTCCCTTTGAGGTAAATAACATTGCATTGCGTCCATTGCGCGTAGGCATTACGCAATCGAACATGTCAACACCCAATGCAATGCATTCCAGAATATTCCAGGGAGTGCCAACACCCATCAGGTAACGTGGCTTGTTAACAGGAAGATTGTCGCAGCAAAGCTCGCACAACTCATATAATTTATCTTCGGGCTCGCCAACGCTTAATCCGCCTATTGCGTTTCCAACAGCATTTTTTGAAGAGATATATTCGCACGATTGTTTCCGAAGGTCAGTGAAAACACTTCCCTGGACAATTGGGAAAAGATTCTGGGTATAGCCATATTTGTCAGGCGTTTCATTGAATCTTTTCAGGCAACGGTCGAGCCAGCGGTGCGTTAGGTCCATTGACTTTTTAGCATAATCATATTCACTTGGAAAGGGAGGGCATTCATCAAATGCCATAATGATATCGGCTCCAATGCTGCGTTGAATATCCATCACCGTTTCGGGTGTGAATAAATGCCTGCTTCCGTCGATATGACTTTGAAACGTAACACCATCCTCGGCGATCTTGCGCGTGCCTGCGAGAGAGAATACCTGGTAACCGCCGCTATCGGTCAGTATAGGCCCGTCCCAACCATTGAACCGGTGAAGTCCTCCGGCGTTTTCAAGCACCTCTGTCCCCGGCCTCAGGTATAAATGGTAGGTATTGCCAAGAATGATCTGGGCCTTTACATCCTGCTTTAATTGTTGCTGGCTTACGGCCTTTACGCTACCGGCCGTTCCCACCGGCATAAAAATGGGAGTGCGGATTTCTCCGTGATCTGTGATGATCCTGCCAGTTCTTGCCTTTGTTTGCCTGTCTGTTGCCTGAAGCTGAAATTCTAAAGCTGACATTGGGCAAAAGTAACTTTCAGCATCCAACAATAGTTTGTTTATTTTCGCTGCCGCCGAAGGCCTTTACAGGCTTTCTAAACCGTAGAAAGTATGAACCTTTTGATTTTGGATGTCAACTGGGGCATGGTGGTATTCATCATATTTGCCCTGGTTGTGCTGGTACAGTTATATTATCACTGGTGGTTTTTCAGGAGGATTGCTTTTTTTAAACCCCCGCTTAAGAGCAAGTCGCAAACCCACCCGGTCTCCGTTATTGTTTGTGCAAGGGATGAAGCAGCGAACCTGGTGAGAAACCTTCCGGGAGTTCTGGTTCAAACATATCCCACAACCCATGAAGTAATAGTGGTGAACGATAACAGTGTGGACGAATCAAAATACGTGATCGCTGAACTTCAGAAAGATTTCAGGAATCTGCAGCATGTTCCGCTGACACATGAAGCCAAGGGAATTCCGGGCAAGAAATATCCATTATCCATTGGCATCAAGGAAGCAAAACACGAGATAGTTTTACTTACCGATGCTGACTGTGTGCCTGCTTCTGAGTACTGGATACAGAAAATGCAGGATGGCTATGACGAAGGAATTGAAGTTGTGATAGGGTATGGGGCGTATCATAAAAAACCCGGACTGCTGAACAAACTCATTCGGTTTGAAACCTTTCAGTCGGCCCTGCAATTCCTGTCGTTTGCAATTGCGGGCATCCCTTACATGGGTGTGGGAAGAAATCTCAGTTATAAAAAAGGTCTTTTTTTCAAGGTGAAAGGCTTTTCATCCATCAATCATATCCCCAGCGGCGACGACGACCTGTTCATAAACAAGGTGGCCAACCGAAAAAATACCAGGGTTATAATTGACAAGGATGCGATTGTGTTATCAGAACCCAAGAAGTCATTCCGCGAATGGTTCAGTCAGAAAACCAGGCATTATTCCACAGCACGGTATTATAAGCCATTGCATAAATTCCTGTTAGGCCTCTACACAATTTCGCAGTTCCTGTTTTATCCATCTTTTGTTGCTGCGATTTTAATTTTCGACTGGCGGATTGTGCTGGGATTGTTTTTGGTGAGAATGATCTCCTATTTCACGGTTTATTCAAAAGCATTGAAGCGGCTTGATGAAACCGACCTCGGTGGTTGGCTTTTCCTGCTCGACATCTGGCAATTCTTTTATTATATCATCTTTGCACCGGCATTATGGAAAAAGCCCCGGCCAACCTGGAATTGATCACTCAGTATTTCGCTGATTTCACGCCATTGCAGCTACAACAGTTTGCCGCGCTTGATGCGTTGTACAAAGAATGGAACAGCAAGATCAATGTTATTTCACGGAAAGACATTGAAGGCTTGTACGAAAAGCATGTGCTTCATTCATTGAGTATTGCGGCAGTGTTTGAATTTCCTTCCGGCTCAACTGTAATAGATATTGGAACGGGTGGCGGATTCCCGGGAATTCCCCTTGCTATTTTTTTTCCTGAAGTTCAATTTCACCTCGTAGATAGTATTGGTAAGAAATTAAAAGTGGTGGAAAGTATTGTTACTGAACTGAGCCTGTCGAATGTAACTACACAACATAGCCGGGCGGAAGACATTACCAATCGAAAATTTGATTTCGCGGTTTCACGCGCGGTTGCCCCGCTGGCTGACCTCTGGAAATGGGCGAAGCCACTACTCAAAACGGCGGGTAAAACTTCAACTGTATCTGCAGATCCGGTTAACGAGCAGGGCAGGCTTGCCCCTGGTCTGATTTGCCTTAAAGGAGGCGACCTTGCGAAGGAAATACAGGAAAGCGGATGCCGGCCGCGTTTAATTGAAATTGCCGAAATCTTTGACAGAGAGTATTTTAAAGAGAAATTCCTGCTGTACGTTTACAGGTAAACTATTAGTGGATGAAAAACTACCACTTTGAGGTATTTGCGATCTGATAATTAGCTTCACCTTTGTGCTATGCCAATTAGTGTATGTATTGTAGACGATAACCAGGATATCCGTTCGGCTCTGGAGCAAATTATCCAGATGTCGGATAATTGTCTGTTGCTGGGAAGCTTTGCAACCGCGGAAGAGGCTATATTAAAGATCCCTATCATTAAGCCCAATGTAGTGTTGATGGATATTAACCTGGATGAAGGTGAGAGTGGAATTGACTGTGTACGTAAACTGAAACCCGAGAATCCTGACATATTGTTCATGATGTGTACGGTTTATGAGGAAGATGAAAAGATATATGAAGCGCTGAGTGCGGGAGCTAATGGCTATATTTTGAAAAAGACCGCGCCGGGAAAGTTGCTCGATTCAATTAAGGAATTATATGAAGGTGGCGCGCCAATGAGCAGCCTCATTGCACGCAAAGTTGTTGCGGCTTTTCGCCAGCGTCCTTCAGATGCTATTACACAAGCCGAAGCCACCGCTGCCGGTAACATCCGCGTTTTATCGAGCCGGGAAAAAGAAATACTCGAATTGCTTTCAAAAGGGATGGTATATAAAGAGATTGCCGCGCAATTGTACATAAGCGCGGAAACAGTGCGTAAGCACGTATATCACATTTACGAAAAACTACACGTAAACAACCGCGTTGAGGCGGTTAATAAATTTTTTGGACGGTAGGGTACGGGAAGGGCTATTGCAATTTCAATTGTCCTTCACTGGTACCTGATAATTTCTCACGTCCTTTCAGCTTATTCAGAAAAATCGCCATTTTGCCGGAAGTGCTGTTCCAGTAATGTGCATCTTCAGTGATCACTTTCAGGAGACAAAGTTTTGGATCTTCAAGTCCTGCAGGCATCCAAACCTTCATAGAAGGTTTCCACATTTCTTTCATCCTTGCCCGGTCAAGCACCACCATGCAGCTTCCTTTCACAGTAAAGTAAATATTTTGCTTGGGATGCGCGTAAATGAGATGAACAGTATTGTCTCTTGAAATTGCATTGACTTTTTCCGAAAATTCATTGGTGAAGAACCATGCGTTGCCTTCATCATCAACTTTTACAGTAGCCATTGGACGGCTGAACAACTGCAGGTTATCGTCGATAGTTGTGAACATGCAGGTATTTACTTCGCCAACCAATTGTTTGAATTTGGCTACAGCCTCTTCCTGAGGTGATAATTTTTCCGTTGGGTGTTTTTTGCTCATATGCTTGTAATTAAAAAACTTTGATCAGGTTACAATCTTATTCCGGCTTTGATGCATGATATGGAACAGGGCCCCGCCCAGGGCAGGCACCACAATTACAATAATGAGCCAGAATTTTTTCTGGTTTGGGTTCAGATCATCTGCACGGACAACGTCAATTATAGCCCAGAACCAGTATATAACGGCCATGAACAGGCCAATAAACATTAGTGTATAAGCACCGTAACTACCGGTTTGTTGCAGGTACAAGCCGATAAAGAAAAGCAGCACACCAATCACATTGAAAATAAAAGCTGGTTTTCTCAGATTTAACATAGCGCTTTTTTTATGCCTCGAGAGGCTGATAGTAACTTATTTCCTATCACCATTAGTGATACGAATATTGTGCCATGCCACCTTTGAAAATTACCGGATGATAAGCCGAGAGTATCAGTTAACCTGTTTATTCCCAACTGTTTCTTTAACCGGGTGAAGTGTGCGTAATTTAAATGCCGCCAAGAGTAAAAGAAGAATTGATGCGCAAAGCGCAGTGATAGCAATTGTGTTCAGTGTGCCTGAAGCTGAACGCTGCTTCAGAATAATGCCAGCTAACGCCCAGACAACCGTCACCGCGTAAAAGACATTGTTTCTCCTTAATAGCATGGCAACTCCAAGTATGGTCCCTGCGATTACCATTATAACTGTCCATATCCATTCCTCCACATTCCAGCCAGTCCATCCGATGCTGACAAGGTAGGCGGTAATATTGGCAATAGTGGCAATAGAGATCCATCCCAGGTAAATGGAGAAGGGAGCATAAACAAACCATCTGGCTTTTTTATTTCCGTAGATCCCTTCCGAATGTATTTTTTGAAAAATGCTGATGAGCGTACTGAGCAGTCCCAGCATGATCAGCACAGATAATAATAGCTGATTATAATGCCAGGCAAGTATCCATGAAATATTCAGGATACACGACAGTACAAACCGGTATCCGATCCGGGCAACTACTTTCTCCTTCTTGTCTATAAATTTCTTTTCATACTCAAACAATGAGCTGCCCTGATAGAAGCAAAAGAGAAACAAAAAGCTATAAATGATCGCCCATATCGCAAACGTCACCGGCGCCGGTACAAAAAGATTTGGATACCGGTTTGATATCTCACCGGTTGTTTGCCCGTTGATGGGTAAGAAATCCGCCAGTCCATTAACAATAATAACCGCTGCAAATGCAAGGATGTTGAGTATCTGCAAAAGTCCTATTCTGAAGTATGGAGCCATGATATTCTTGTTCTTAATTATCGGACCACAAAATCCGGTCATCAGGTGTCAAGGTGTGATTCGGGAATTTCACGCGCCTCCTTCTTGATTATGAAAACAGCTGTTTTATCCGGCCTTATGCCGCCCCCGAGCATTATCGCATACATGCGCGTAAACTCCGCACCAAAAAAAAGTATTACCGACGAGTAATAGACCCACAATAATATGAAAATTATAGAGGCAGCTGTTCCATACACGGCGCCGATGTTGGAATTTCCAAGGTAATAACCAATGAGAAACTTGCCGCCCAGAAAAAGTACCGATGTAAAAGCAGCGCCGATCAGGGCGTCTTTCCACCTGATATGCGCGTCGGGTAATATCTTAAAAATGGCCGCAAATAAAATTGTGATCACTATAAAGATCAACAACAGGTTGATCACATAAAAGATATAAACTGTATTATCAGGGAACAGGCGCATCAGCCTCTCGCTCAGCACGTCCATCAGTGCGTTTACGATCAGCGCCACCATCAGAATAAATCCCATACTGATGATGATTGAAAACGAAAGCAGCCTGTTGATGAGGAAATGAACCCAGCCTTTCTGGGGTTTGGCCTTGACCGACCAGATATAGTTTATGGAATCCTGGATCTCGGCAAATACGCCTGTGGCTCCAAAAAACAATGCAACGATACCTATGATAGCGCCGATTGTACTTTCGTGGCTTCCGGTATTCTGAATAATATCCTGTATCTGCACAGCGGCTTCCGGCCCCAGTAGTTTGTTGAGTTCATAATAAACTTTTCCCTGGACGTCGGTCTTTTTAAAGATCGAACCAGCAAGGGTGATTACAATAAGCAATATGGGTCCGAGGGCAAATACCATGTAATAAGAAAGCGAGGCGCTAAGTTTAAGGGCGTTGTCATCAAAGAATGCATGTCCCGCCTTTTTAAAAATATCCCAGAGTTTGCCTGCTCTTTTCATTTGCTGAATCATTTCAAAAAAACCGCCAGACCGTTTCGTGCTGTTTGTAGAATTAATTGCTCAGGTTTTGTTGTGCCCGCTGGCTTATACGGCCAAACCCTCCGATTGTGGCTGGCAACATTATTTTAATAAGTTAAAGTGGAATCATCTTAAACAAGCTAAAATCATTGTTATGAGAAGCATTTTGTATGTATTAGCTGTTATATTGGTAATAGGTTGGCTGTTGGGAGTGTTTGTTTATAGTGCAAAGGGCCTGATCCACATCCTGATCGTATTGGCAGTTGTTGCTTTGTTGTTGGGGCTTATCCGCAAGGCCTGACCGGCGAAGTAGCTGAAATGACCGAACGCGTCTTTTGTGATGTTCCTGTTTTATAAACAGTTCGTCATGAAAGTGCGTTCTTTTTTTGTCTATGAGTGTAGCATTTGCCACGGCCCGGATAAAAAAAAGGCCGGTTAGAAAACCAGCCCGTCCAAATTGCAAGTACTAATGAAAAAAAGCTATTTTAATTTTTTATCGCATTCTTTAAGCTTGTCGAGATGCGTACGAAGCTTGGGTAGTGTGTTTCCGACCCATGCTTTGAGGTCTGCGTCATTCAGGTCGTTCTGCGCGTCTTCAAATTTCTTGATACTCTTCTGATGCATGTCGACCATATGCTCACACCAATCTTTATCAAATTCCTTTCCAGTTTTTGCATTAAGCTTGTTGTGCATGTCCCTTGCATCTTCTTTTTCCTCAGCCGGCAGCGAAACTGACCTGCCTGAGGCGAAACTTCTTACTTCTCCCAATACGGCAGAGTGATCAGTTTCAAGCATCTTGGCAATATCCTTCACTTCCTGGTTTGTACCCTTTTGCTGTGCAAGCTGCGAAAGTTTTACTTCAGCCATATTGCTGGCAGCCACCTCAGAAAGGAACTGGGCATCTTTTTCCGCAAGCGCTGTGCCTGTTGCCGTTGTTGAGGTGTCGGTGCGGTTCTCATTCACGCCAAGCGAATCTTTATCATTATCCGCATCAGTGGCCGCGTCGTTACAGGCCATCATAGCCAGAAGTCCTGCACCTAATAAAATAGTCTTTAGATCTTTCATATGAAGATTTAATTGAATTTAAAAATGAATTCTTGTTTGTTCTTAATTAATCATCTGACCTGTCGCTTTCTCTCTGGCTATCGCGCATTTGCCTGATGGTGTCATGAGCGGCCTTAAGAGATGCTTTCTGATTTACGATCAGCTGACGTACTTCCGTTGGAAGAGGTGCGTCTGACTTCAATGCCGCATCATAAGCCTTCTGAGCTGCATCTTCACCAAATTCGCAGTTTTCCAAAACAGCTTTACGTCCTTTGCCTGTGAAAGTTGCTTTTACATCCATCCACATGCGGTATATCTTACCGGAAAACGTAGTGTCTGTTGCAACTTCTCCGCCTGTACGACTTACTTCGCTTTTCAGCTCAGACGCATACTGTCTGCTTTCATCGGCCATGCGGTGAAAGATCGCCTGCAGGTCAACATCCTTGTCTTTAGTTTCTTCAATTGCTTTCTCGTAACCTTCGACCCTGTCATGATTAATGCGGATCAGGTCGTTTAATACTTCGTTCAGTTTTTCGTTGCGTTCCATATAAAAATGTTTTTAAACATACCAACAGCACAAAAAATCGTACCGTCTTTAAATTATTTTTTCTGTTGAACCAGTTGAAGAATCGCTGAACAAAACGGGAATGTGGAATTATTTTCACAAAACCACGGATTAGGCCGTTTTCAAAGGCATTTCAGTGTGGTACAGGGTTTCTATTAATAAGTGAAACCACCTCTTGATGAGTAAGACCAATACAGGCCATATTATCCGTGTTACTTGCAGTTTGCTGATCATTGTTTTACTTGTAGTATTCGCTGCATACCTTAAGATCGTAGTTGTTCCGCTCCTGTTCTCCCTCATTTTTGCCGTTATGCTTTATCCTATGTGCAAAAAACTTGAGTATATAGGCATGTCGAAAGGAGTGGCGGCTTTCGCATCTGTGCTTATTACAACTATTCTGCTTGGAGTAGCATTGTATTTTGTATATGGACAGGTGATCAGGTTTGCAGAACAGGGACCGCAGTTTCTTGATAAGGCTTCGGAGTTGTACGACAAGTTTCAGGCTTTTGTCGCTGATTTCTTCGGCGTGAGACGCTCAGGTTCGCATCTTCAAACACAGTTGGCCAAGCTGGCCAATAATACTGAGATGATCGTGAGCTCTGTTATTGGTTTTCTTGGTGGTTTTATTACCGATGTTACACTTATACCGCTTTATGTATTTTTTCTGCTGTACTTCCGGGATTTTTTCCTGGAGTTCTTTTACAAGATCATTCCATCTTCAGATAAGGAAGTGATAGATCTTACTATGAACCAGATCTATGATGTGATCCTGAACTGGATGCGGGGTATACTGATTGTGATCGTTATTGTAGGTGTGCTCAATTCCGTAGGACTTATGATCCTCGATATCGAGTATCCTTTCTTCTTTGGCTTCCTGGCTTCCTTCCTTGCGCTGATACCATATATTGGAATTCTGATAGGTTCATTGCTGCCAGCATTGCTGGCGCTCATTACCAAGGATTCTTACTGGTATGCTATAGGGGTTGTCGGCATTTTCTGGTTCATTCAGATACTCGAAGGAAATTTCATAACTCCCTACATCGTTGGAAAGAAGGTCAGCCTGAACCCGCTGATTGCAATTTTCAGCCTGTTGTTATTGGGTAAGCTGTGGGGACTGGCAGGACTGGTCCTGGCGCTGCCGGTAACAGCCATCATTAAAGTGGTGTTCGATTCGGTGCCTAACCTGAAACCCTATGGATTTTTACTGGGCGAACCTCAGGCCTATCATCTGAAACGGCATTCGAGGCTTCATATAAAACGGCTTACAAATCTTAAGTTGCTCAGGAAAAAGCGACTCACAGATCCCCCTCAGGAAACTGGCATAAATGTTTAGCGATTATTTTCATTAATCCATCTAAATGTTTTTTTATGGCCAGGTACTCAAAAGGTGCTAGCAAAAAGGTTGAAGAAACCATGCACGAAATGAAACGCGGAAAATTAAAAAGCGGCCGCAGTGGAAAAAAAGTCACTTCCCGCAAACAAGCAATAGCAATTGGTTTGTCTGAGGCAAGGGAGAGAGGGGAGAAGGTTCCGAAGAAGAAAGAAGGGAAGAAGTAATTTGAGGATTTGGGGATTTGGGGATTTGGGGATGAATTTTTTCGATTGTTGAATCAATTGATTCTATTAATTGAATTAATAATTATTCAATTGATTCATTCATCCTCAAATCCCCAAATCCTCAAATCCTCAAATTTGTTATTTCAGTTTTTCCAATATTTTCATAAGCACCTTCTCTTCTTCAGTCAAATCAGTTTTATTATCGCATTCTTCAATCTTATCCAGTTCGTTCAGGTGTTTGGCGAGATTATTTTCCTCATACATGCGAAGCAGACCTGGATGAACATAATACTTTTTGCAGATAGCGCGACTGTTCCCTAATTTTTTGCTTACTTCATCAAGGGCAGCGACAATATTTTTTTTATAATCGGATTCTGTTGTTGCTTCGCCGGCCGATTTCAACGTTTGTAACATCGCCAGTGTTCCGGCCCAGGTTCGGAAGTCCTTTGCAGTGAAGTCCTGCCCGGTTGCTTCGCGGATATAACTGTTTAGCATACCGGAATCCACACTCTTACGATTGCCATCTTCATCATAATACTGAAATAGTTCTTTACCCGATATGTCTTTACAGGCCTGTACTATCCTTGCAAGTCGCTTACTACGTAGTGTAATATTATGTTCGATGCCTTTTTTGCCCTTGAAGGAAAAGGACAGCGTACTCCCTTTGATGTTAACATGGCCGTCTTTCAGGGTGGTGAGCCCATATGAACCATACATTTTTTCATATCCTGCATTCCCAACGCGTATGAAAGTTCTTTCCATCAGGCTTACGAGCGTTGCCAGCACTTTCCTTTCTGAGTGATCGGCGCCGCAGATATCCTGCTCCACCCTCAACCTCAAAGTGGGCAATGCTTTGCCGAATTCGTACATCCTGTGAAATTTCGTTTCGTTGCGCACATTATGCCATGCGGCATGATAACGATACTGTTTTCGACCGCGTACGTCGAGGCCGGTTGCCTGGATGTGACCATTTTCAGACGGACAGATCCATACATTAGTCCAGGCCGGCGGTATTGCCAGCTTGCGAATGCGTTCCAATTGGGTTTTATCGCGTATTATTTTATTATTGAAAGAGTAGGAGAAGCCCGACCCTTTTTTAGTGCGAGAAATACCTGGCTGTGCATCTGAAACATATAACAGATCAGCTGCCCTGGCTGCCTTTTCAGGATCCTTATGGATCTTTAGAAATTCCTTATGCGTGAGTTCCGCAACTTCCATAACATTATTTATGATTGTCCCTGTTTTTATACACCTGCCGCAAACTGATCATAATAATATTCTGTAATAAAGAAAAGCCATTGGTAATTATGATCGGCCAGTCGGACCGCAGAACACCATAGTATATCCAAAGACTTACTCCGGCTAGTAACACTACCAGCATCCCCAATGGTACTTCGTCTGGTTTCTTTTCCCTGATCAGTTTTATTAACGGCGGCAACAATGATCCTGCAGTCAGAATTCCTGCGGCAATGCCTATCCACTTCGGTTCAATCCATTCCATGATGTTGTTTAATAAAAAAAGTCAGACCATTAAAGTCTGACTTTACAAAAACCCAAACCAACCCTATGAGCAAAAGTTTATTCTTTTTCTTCAGATTCAGCACCTTCCATTTCCGCTTCCATGTTTATATCATTCTCAGCGATATAGGTCAGCAACTGATCTGTATCTTTTTCTTCCTGCAATGTTTGTTCCAGTATCGCAGCTATTTCGGTCATGTTCATGGTGTGCGCCAGTGATACAAGTCCGCCATACGTAGCTATTTCATAATGCTCAACTTTCTGTGCAGCCATAATAAGCGCTACGTCGCGTGTCATGCTGCCATCTTCTGTTTCTTCGATGATGCTTTCCGATTCTTTGATGAGGCCTTCCATAGCTTCGCACTTCTTGGCCTGAGGTTTCTTTCCAAGAATTTCGAATACCTGCTCAAGCCGCCTTGCCTGCTCTTCAGTAGCAGCAGTGTGATCCTGAAAAGCCTGTTGCAATTCTTCAGTAGTAGCTTTCTTCAGCATTTTAGGTAACGTCTTGATCAGAGTCTTTTCTACCCAATACATATCTTTCAACTGATCGTGAAAAAATTTCTCAAGCATTGGATGACTTTGCCCTTGTTTCTCGGTATTGCCAGAGGCATTGCTGCCGGAAGTGGATGTTTTGCGACCATTGTTCCCGGAAGAGTTTCCTCTTCCGCTGCTGGTTTTTTTAGAAGCAGCCGATTTTGATCTTGCTGTCTTTGCCATAGTGATTTTTTTAAATGTTAGTTATTGGTGTATAGTTAAAAAAATATGCCACCCCAATTATCATTGCTGCTATTTAAAAACAGTTTTCGGGATCTTTAAAAAAGGCCCCCGACCAAAGCGGGGGCCATATATATTTCTCTCTGTTCTTCCCTCCGCCGGTATTACCCGGATCAGGTCATTCGGGTATCATCTCAGACCCTGATACTTACATCGGATCACCCCAAAAAGAGAAATACATGGATGAATCAATATGTCAAAACATCGTGCCATCACAAATGAGTAATTGCAGAAGAATGCGGGAACAAATTATAACGCTCGAACCTTTGTAGATGAAATTCCTCAAAAGAAAGTGCTCTCATCAAACCGTATTTTCCGAAGCCTTGGTATCAGTTTTGAAAAGATTACACTAAAGGATATTTATGCTGACAGATAACCAACTGAGCTTTTTTCGTGATAAGATACAGGAACTGAGATCCGCTCTCTTCTTCAATACCAGCAATGCTGTTTTGAAATTCGCACCTTGCATAATCAACACAATCAAAGTTGATGATGCGGGACAGGTTTGGTTTTTCGTCAACCGGCCTGGACAATACCTTCATGAGTTTGATAAGGAGTTTCCTGCCCGTCTGAATTTCTTCAGAAAAGGAAAGCAATTTTTCATGAATCTGACAGGCAAGGCATACATCATTTCGGATCCCGAAGAGCTAAACGAACTTATCAGCGTCGACGATGAAGTGAAGCAAAAAGCCATGGCCCATATGGTTTTGATAAAATTCAAAATTACCGCTGCTCAATACGATGAAAGGAATGCTAAACAACAAAGCCTCGCACAAAAATTGCGGCTTCAACTAAACAAATTGCTGTTCCGGGAAAAGGTGTATAAACCGTACAGTCTTCAACCAACTTATCAGACGGTTTAGGAGGTTGTGGTTGAACGAAAGACTACTCTTTTTAATACCTTCACGTGGGTTTTGATTTGCGGCCTGAAGAACGTTGAAGAAAATGGCAATTTTTGAGGCCCCCATTCGTTTTAATTAAATGTTAGCGATGGATAATTTCAGGAAAATAATCGAAGTGCTTAACGACCTGATAAAGATCAATAAGGATCGTGAGGAAGGGTATGTCAGGGCAAGTCGTGAACTTACACCGGCTGAGCATAACCTCCGGGGTATATTTGAGCGTAAAGCTCAGGAAAGCAGAAATAATGTACAGCAACTGCAACATAAAGCCGAAGAGATCGGCGCATCGGTCGACGATGAAGTTGCCAATGAAGGTTCAATTACGGGTACACTTTACCGTGCATGGACCGACCTGAAAAATGTTTTTACCTCCAGCGATAAAAAATCCATTCTCGAGTCCTGCGAATCCGGTGAAAAAGCAGCCCAGAAATGCTATTCCGATGCACTGGACGATAAAGAGCTCCCCGAGGAAATCACCTCCCTTATTCTGGAGCAGAAGCAGCATATAGATGCTTCCAAGGACGAGTTGGAAAGCTACCTGCAGAGCGAGCGATAGTTTATCAATATTCTTATCAAAATCATGGTAATCCCACGCCTCCGGATTACTGATTGGCTATATTAGCTGATCATTACCTTTCCTTGGCTCAAAATTCGCAGTCACTTCTCCAACTGCCAAAATCACCATGTATGGATACAAATTACGGGCTGTCAAAGAGTAAGGAAGAGCAGAATCTCAGACCGGAATCACTGATTGATGAAGGTATAAACGACCCGCTTCCACGTGCAGTGCTTCGTCCTAATTCATTCACATTGCTTGACGGCGAATGGAAGTTCGCCATTGATATGGAAGACCGCGGACTGGTAGATGGATGGCATCTGGGGCATCGTTATGATCATGTTGCAATATGGCCCGGCAGTATTGAGCAGCATATGGCGTTAGCCAAAGGTCAGCAGCCTATGGATCCATGGAGGGATGAAGTTGTTGCCTGGTATGAACGTGAATTCAGCTATACTCAGGAAGAGCAGTTGCCGCACTCAATGCTTCAATTAACCTTTGGCGCCTGTGGTTATGAAACCCGCATCTGGGTCAATGGAATTCCGCTGCGGACAATCGAAGGTGAAGAAGTGCATATCGGTGAATACACTTCCTTTTCATATGAGTTGAACCAGGAAATTCTCAAGCCGCTGAATCGCATTACCGTTCGCATATCCGATACCATGGATGCCGACATCCCAAGGGGAAAACAGGAATCGCATGTGTACAAGCGCGGTGGTATCTGGTACCAGACCTATACCGGCGCAGTACGAAGCATATGGCTTGAAACTGTTGAGCGTAACCGCCTTCGTTCACGCGTTGGCGTTGTCAGCGTTGTTGAAGATCAGCTGGTGCGGTTCAATCTTTCCACCCGCATTCATGACCCGGGCTGTTATACGTTACGCTTGAAAGTGTTTCACCGAAAACAGGAAAGTAAGGAACCATTAGCAACGGCTGATTTTCCCTTGCGGCTCGAAGCAGGACAGAAACAACAAAGGGTTGTACTGGAAGTTCCCGATGCGCAGTTATGGTCGCCCGAAAACCCTCATCTGTACAGGCTGACTGCACAGTTGATTGATGAAAATGGTCATAGTTCGGAAATAGAAACGCATTTTGGTTTGCGTAAGATAGAAGCGCGTGGCTGCTGTATTTATCTCAACAATAAAGCTATATATCTCGATGGCATCCTTTATCAACCGGGAGCGTCGAGTTATGAAGAGATAAAGCTTCACATGCTTGCCATGAAAAAACTGGGATGCAACCTTGTTCGCATACATATTGCCGGGGTAGACCCGCGCATTTACAAACTTGCCGATCGCATTGGCATGATGCTTTGGGTTGAAGTGCCCAGTCCTCACCGCTCAAGCCATAAAAGCCGTGCAAACCATTTCGAAGAATTGAAGAGGATGCTCGCCCTCATCGAAACACATCCATCGGTAGTGATCTGGAGTTTGTATAATGAAGATTGGGGCGCGCAGGATATTGCTACTAACGCTGAAACACGCAAATACATCATAGATACTTATCACTTCATGCAAATTGAACATCCTCAATTTCTTGTTGTGGATAATGATGGATGGCAGCACATTTCATCGGAAGGAAGATTGAAATCCGACCTGCTGACAGCGCACCTGTATACTTCTGAGCTTAAAAGATGGCAGGAGCTGTTGGATAACATGATCAATGGCGACCTTGAAAAGGTAGCAGTTTATCCACTGGTAGTTGGTGATCCATTTTTTTACAGGCGCCAGGTTCCACTTGTTGTGAGCGAATGGGGCGGTTTCGGGTTCGTTGATTACGGAGGCCCGCGCGATGCCAATGAACGGGCAGAACTGATCGGGCAGTTTAAACAGGAACTCCGTACAAGACCTATTGCCGGCGATGTTTATACCCAGGCAACCAATATTGAAGACGAACGCAATGGTCTCATTGACGAAGAAACCGGTGAGCTGAAAGTGCCGGAAGGATTGCTGAATTCACGCGACCAAAACGGAACAGATATCAAAGAGACAAACAAGAAACCATTTCCGGTTAAACTAAAGGTTTGATTTTACTGACCGTCACTCAGCATAGATTCAATGCAACGATCATGGCAGTTACAGCAAAGAAAAAGAAACCCGGAAATCCTTCAAAGAAGTCACGACCCAGGTCAGCGGCCAGGCTTGCTATTCCAAAAGACATTGAACCAATGCTAGCAACGCTGGTTGACAAACCGGTTGAGGATAATGGATGGCTCTATGAATTAAAATGGGATGGTTACAGGGCTATTGCGTATATGAGCAATGGAAAAGCGCAAATCCGCTCACGTAACAACAAATCATTTGACGACAAATATTATCCCGTTCATAAAGCATTACAGCAATGGGGCATTAACGCGGTGGTAGATGGTGAGATCGTTGTTGTGAATGAAAAAGGGTTTTCGGATTTCGGTGATCTGCAGAACTGGAGAAGTGAAGCTGATGGTGAATTGATCTATTACATCTTTGATCTGTTATGGCTCGATGGAAAAGACGTGACTGGATTGCCCCTCCTCAAAAGAAGGAAATTGCTTAAATCAGTCTTACCCAAAGACAACACCATCATTCGGCTCAGCAATACATTTGATGCTACCGGGAAAGAACTATTTGCATTGACAGATAAAATGGGACTTGAAGGAATAATTGCAAAAAAGGCAGACAGTTCATACATCCCTGGTTCGCGCTCAAAGAACTGGCTTAAGATCAAAACAGAAAAAAGACAGGAAGCAATAATTGGTGGGTATACTAAAAATGAAAATACTACAAAACAATTCAGCGCATTGCTGCTTGGTATATTTGAAGGTGGTGAGTTCAGGCACATTGGTGTGGTAGGTACCGGCTTCAATAATAAGATGCAAACGGAGATCCTGAAAAAACTAAAACCATTGATTACGCGAACCTGTCCGTTTTCGGAGGTGCCGGAATACAATAAGCCATCGAGGTTCAGACCCGACCCGCCGAAAGCATCTGTAACCTGGGTAAAACCTGAACTTGTTGCTGAGATCAGTTACCGTGAGTTAACGAAAGATGGCGTGCTTCGTCATCCATCATTCAAAGGCTTGAGGGAAGATAAAGACGCTAATGAAGTTGTGAGAGAACTACCTGTTCAGGCAAGTAACCTGATCAGGGAAGAGAAAACGCTTGTTGAACGAAAGCTTGTAACAACTCCGGTTAAGAATGAAAGAAAAACCCTGCTTAATCCAAAAGACGAAACGCAGGTAAGGAATATCGGAGGACATGAACTGAAGTTCACCAATCTAAGCAAGATCTACTGGCCAAAAGAAAAGGTGACCAAGCGCGACATGCTGAATTATTATTACCAGGTTGCACCTTACATGCTCCCGTATCTGAAGGACAGGCCGCAAACCCTGAATCGTTTTCCTCACGGAATAGAAGGAGAGAGCTTCTATCAGAAAGACGTTAAGGGAAAAGTACCCGGATGGATGTCGACCTTTCCTTATCATAGTGAAGCAGACGAACGTGATAAAGAATTCCTGGTGTGTTCCGACGAGGCAAGCTTATTATACATCGCGTCATTAGGTTGCATTGAAATTAATCCATGGAGCAGCCGCTCTCAAAAACCTGATCATCCCGACTGGTGCATTATTGATCTTGATCCCGATAAAAATCCTTTTGAGCAGGTTATCAAAACGGCCCAGGTAACAAAAGATGTACTAGATAGTTTTGGTATTCCCGGTTACTGCAAAACTTCCGGCTCAACAGGCTTGCATATTTATATTCCATTGGGAGCAAAGTACACTTACGAAGATTCGAAAGAATTCGGGCGGGCAATTGTCAGGCTGGTTCATGCAGAGTTACCTGGTTTTACAAGCATTGAACGACTAACGGAGAAGCGAAAGGGAAAAATCTATCTTGATTTTTTGCAGAACCGTCCGCAGGCAACGGTGGCCAGCGTCTATTCACTTCGGCCGAAGCCAGGTGCACCAGTCTCTGCGCCCTTGCATTGGGATGAAGTAAAGGAAGGGTTGCGTATTGTTGATTTCAATATTTTCAATATGATAGCGCGACTAAAAGAAACCGGGGATATTTTCAAACCGGTGCTGGGAAAAGGAATAGACCTTAAGAAAATAATGAAAAAGCTACTTTGACAAACCTTTGCCGATAATGCCCATCGTTATTTCGGTCGTAGTAAATTGAATTCATCTGCTACCACTCTATATACCATTTTCCTTCATCATCCCTGGCATACGTTAATCCATTGCTCATCAGGTGTGCCTGCCGGCCGCTTTTGGGATGGATGTAGTTTTTTTGTTCATAAACGCGAACGCCATTATTCTCCCTTGTCAGATAAACTACCAACGCGTTTAACGTTGGGGCTATTTCGTGAAGCCATTGTTCATCGCTTTCCCTGACAAATGCCTGACTCATAAGGAATTTATTGAATTTACAACAACCAATGTACCAATTAAACCGCCAATCGTAATTATTGCTTATTTTTCCGGATTGTAATTAAAATTACTGGATACCCAGGTGTTGGGCTGCTGTAAGGGCACAGGAAAATCCTGCAGATAGCGGCTAATGAGCGTATGGAAATTTTATCTACTGAGCAGTTTGTTCACCTTGCAGTTGCAAGCGCCGATGCAGGGACCTTTTATATCGAGCTGGATACCGATTCAATATTTTATTCCCCTTCATTATCCCGGATTCTGACAGGTACCGAGCAAACCGGACTCAGCAGGAGTGTTTTGCTTGACTATTTGCATCCCGATGATTTCTCGATCCGCAACCAGGCTTACGAAGAAGCGGGAAAATCGGGGCATCTTGATTTTGAAGTTCGTTTTATATGGCAAAATGGATCAATCCATTGGGTAAGAGTTCTTGGAAGATATATCTATAATGATGAAGGAAAAGCCACCGGGTTTTCGGGAATTGTACTTGATACTACAGAAAAGAGAACGCTCCGCAACGAACAGCAAAAGCTGCTCACGCGTGTTGAGACCAGTGAAAGGCGTTTTCGTTCAATGATAGAACAGGCTCCAGTTGCAATGGGTATTTTAAGAGGTAAGGAGTTTGTTATTGATGTTGCCAACGATGCATTACTGGAACTATGGGGCAAGACACCTGAGATCATCGGAAAGGCGCTGCTTGATGCCCTCCCTGAGATCCGGGACCAGGTATTCATCGAATTACTGAATAATGTTCTGGCTACAGGTGACCCCTATTATGGTTACGAATTCCTTGCGAACCTCAGGCGTAATGGCAAGATGGAAGAGTGCTACTTTAATTTTGTTTATGCGCCTTATTATGAAGCAGGTATCAGAACGGGGATCCAGATAGCCGCAAATGAAGTGACGGCACAGGTTGTTGCAAAAAAACAACTGGAGGAAAGTGAAAAGCGCTTCCGGAACCTGGTAGAAGAAGCGCCAATGGCAACCGCCATTTATTCCGGGCCTGACATGATAGTATCGCTGGCAAATGAAGCAATGCTCAATGTTTGGGGAAAGGATGCTTCAATCATTGGTAAACCCCTGCACGAAGGTATTCCCGAACTGGAAGGCCAGCCCTACCTGCAGTTATTACAAAATGTTTTTACAACCGGCGAAGCGTATTCAGCCAATGAATCGCGGGCCGATCTGGTAGTAGATGGGAGACTGCAGACCTTTTACTTCAATTTCACCTATAAGCCACTGCGCGATACGTCCGGGAATGTTTATGCGATCCTGAACATGGCCGCAGATGTTACAGAAAGTGTTCTGGCACGACAGAAAGTGGAAGAGCAGGAAGAACGTTACCGTAAACTTGCAACGGAACTGGATATGCGTGTTCAGGAAAGAACACGTGATCTGCAACGCGCTAATGAAAGCCTGGAGCGATCAAATACCGAGCTTGCCCAGTATGCCTATGTTGCTTCGCACGATCTGCAGGAACCATTGCGCAAGATCCGCGTGTTCTCCAGTATGCTTAAAGAACGCGCTCAGCTTAATAAAGAAGCCTCAGGTTTGCTTTCAAGGGTTATATCTTCTTCAGACAGGATGTCGCAACTGATCAACGACCTGCTGGAATTCTCCCGGCTGCTCAACGCTGGCAAGGCTATGCGATCTACCGATCTTAATGAAACGTTGCAAAACGTTTTGCACGACTTCGAGCTGTTTATTTCAGAAAAAAGCGCTTCGGTAGAAGTTGGTAAGCTGCCGGTTATTGAAGCTGTGCCACTTCAGATGAACCAGCTCTTTACCAATCTTCTTTCCAATGCGCTGAAATTTTCAAAGTCCGGCGAGCCTTTGCATGTGATGGTAAATTCCAGAAAAATAACAGAGGAAGAAATCGCCAGGTATTCGCTGCATGAAGGCGAACCCTATTATGAGATCACTTTCTCTGATAATGGAATTGGATTTGATCCAAGGTTTGCTGAGCAGATTTTTGAAGTATTCAAGCGACTGCACAACAGACAGGCCTATCCGGGGTCTGGCATCGGACTGGCATTGTGCCGAAAGATCGTAGAGAACCACAACGGCCATCTGTTCGCAACCTCAGAAGAAGGGAAGGGTACGAGTTTCCATATTATTTTACCCAAAGGGCAAAAGGTTTATTAATTAATTCATTTCAGCTTTACGAACTCAACCCGCCTGTTATTGGCTTTGCCTTCAATGGTGGTGTTCTTGTCAATCGGAACTGTTTCACCTTTTCCATCTGTTTCCAGGTTCTCTGCTACGATGCCATATTCCTGAACCAAAAAATTCTTAACCGCCGCCGCTCTTCTTTTTGAAAGTTCTATATTGGTTTTATCATCACCATCCGCGTCGGTGTGACCAATGATCTTCAGTTTCATGTCGGGGTTTTCCTTCAGCACTTTCCCGATGTCTTTCAGAACTCCGAATGATTGTGGTTGCAAGCTGTCTGTATTTGGCGTGAAATGAATTCCATGAGTTATGAATTTTCCCTGGGTTACAAGCTTGTTGCGGGTATCCGGCGCGCCAACAGCAAGTCGAACGTTGTTGAGCAGGTAATAATCCTGCTGGCGGTATGATCCCTGAACTGCAAAGGTTACAGCATTGTATTTTGACAAAGAATCAAAAGCACGCGGGATATCCCAGATCTTTTCTCCATTCAGATATACCCTTAATCTCGCTTTCTGTCTCCAAACCGAAACATGAGCGTAATTCTTAGTTGCATTATCCCAGGTCACCAATGAAACATCATTTCCCACTTCATGGTTTCCGTCTCTTCCTACAAGCAGTTTTGAATTGCCTGGACGCACATCAACAATGGCCGGTGCAAATTGCAAATGAAGCGTGTGCGTACCCTTCCATCCAACATAATGATAGTAGTTGGTAAATTCAGAAGGCGTCTTCAGATTGGTGATATTTAGAACAAAGGGTGGGGAATCAAAACCTTCGTTAATGCCGAGGTCAAATTCCAACGTAAAATTTTCAGGCAGGCTGGTTATGAATTCAGGGTGAAAAACACTTTCCTTGTTTATTTTGAGCCATTTGCCAGGCTTGTCGCTCAGCGTTACTACTTCAGCAGTTGCGTTGGTGTTCCATTTTAATGGCATATCGCCGATTTCTGCAGCACTGAAATCTTCGTAAGCAATGACCTTATCGCCCGGTATAAAATCGTACTTCGTATAATAGGCTGTGCGTTGCGCAATTGAAACTACAGCAATTACCATCAGAATGACAGAAAGCAGGAGGGATCTCATACATCACAGTTTAGATGGGAAAAAATGTTTGCCTTACAAATGTATTGGCTACATCAAAGCGTAACAATCATATAAACGTATGGTTACTGCAACAGCCGCTCTTTAAGAGCCTTGGCAACGGCTTCTGACTTTGAATTGATGTGAAGTTTTTTATAAATATTGTTGATGTGAGAACGGACTGTTCCTATGCTTATACTGCAGTGATCTGCGATCATTTTATAACTGTCGCCATTCACAAGGCATTGCAGTATCGATATTTCTTTAGGCGATAAAGTATAATTGTTGGATGCAGGCACACCCGACGGACGGTTGAAGAACGAAAGGACCTTTTTTACAATAGAAGCATTCATAGAAGCTCCTCCTTCCCTGATCTCGGTAATTGATTCCAGAATGCGGGAGGGTGGTGTTTTTTTGAGCAGGTAACCGCTTGCGCCGGAGAGGATGGCATCAAAGATCTTCTCATCATCATCATAAACAGTAAGTATCAGCACATCAATTTCAGGGAAATGAGATTTTACCAGGCTCGTAGCTTTGATACCGTTCAGTTGCGGCATGTCGATATCCATCAGTATCACCTCCGGCGGATTTTCAGCTAAGTTATCAAGTATGTTTTCCGCTGATGCAATCGAAAAGGTCACTTCATATCCGGGTGTGTCTGCAATGAACTGATGCAGGCTCTCCCTGAAATTTTCATTATCCTCGCAAAGTGCAACCCTGATAGTATTGTTCATAATCACATTGGTTGATCAAGGTAAGCAATCCGGATTTTCCGGGCAACCATATATTCATTTGATAATGCCATGAAACCTGATGCTGGTGCCCTCGGATGGGGCAGAATCTATTTCAAGACTTGCGCCGGAGATGGCAGCACGTTTCTGCATGTTCCTGATGCCGTTTCTGCCGGTTGGCCCGTTTGCATTGAATCCTTTGCCGTTGTCGGTAATTGTAAGTTCAAAAGTCCGGCTATTGAAATAAGCATGAATAGAAACCTTTGTACATTCCGAATGCCGTACGATATTGAAGATCGCTTCCTTGAAGATCAGGTAAACGTTGCGCCTGATCTCCATCGATGGCTTTATTCCTTCTGCAGCCTTCATATTAATATCGAAAGAAATATTTTTCGCTTCCAGCAGGGGTATGGCAAACTCGCGCATTCTTACGATCAGATCGTCGAGACTGTCTTTCTCCGGATTGATGGTCCAGATGATGTCATCCATTGAATCCAGCATGCTTTGCGCTGAATGCCCGATCTTCTGAAATACACCGGACACGTCTTCCACAGACCTGTTGGAAGTCATTCGCCTCATGGCATTTTCACTCAAAAGGTTTATACTTCCCAGGGCAGAGCCGATATCGTCATGCAGATCCCTTGCAATGTTGACGCGTAATCTTTCGAGTTTCAGTTTTTGTTTCAGCCTGTACTCCCTGATAAAATAAACTGACGCAACCACGAGGCAGGATATCAGCGCAATAAACCAGAAGCTTCTGTAAAACGGCCGAACTACCCGGAAAGAGAAAGTGGCGGGTTGTTCGCTCCAGCGATCTCCGTTCGATGCCTGCACTTTGAAAGTATAAAACCCGAAAGGAAGCGAAGCATAGTTAACATTATTGCTTTGTACAGGCCGGCTCCATGTTTTATCATATCCTTCGAGCATATACTTGTATCTGACCTTCTTTTCATCGGTATAACTCGACCCCGCGAAAGAGAATCCTATTGAGTTCTCATCGGCTTCAAGCTTTTTTGTCGTGTTCAGCAGGAGAGCAGTCGGATCCTCCTGTCCTAAAATGGAAACCTGGGTAATATTTACAGGCGGGGGAGGCCGGTTGTTTTCACGCTTATCATAATTCAAATCGGTCACTCCCTGACCCGAAACTGCCCAAAGATGATGATTACGTGAATCAACGCTGAGTGAAAAGATCTCGGATCCCAGCAAACCATCTCCCACACCATAAGTATTCCAGGTCTCATCCGATAGTGAGAACCTCAGCACGCCATCGCAGGTGGCAAACCATACAGCAGAATCCTTTTCTTCGGCTATATCAGTTACCCTGGTGCATGGAATTCCATGCGATGTATTGTATTGATCGAATGTAAAGACCGACTCGCTCTTTTGGCGAAGACGGAATATTCCCCCAAGGCGCGTGCCTACCCATAAATTACTCCTGGAGTCGAAGTTCAGACTGCGGATATGGGTATCAGTTAGTCCTTCCGCGCTGCCGAAATAGTTAATCATTCTGTAGCTGAATGTGTTTTTTTCCGGCGCGAAGGATATGCGGGCAAGACCCGCATTATTATCTCCTGCCCAAAGTTCTTTACGTCTGGCGTCAACTGCTATAGAAGTAATAAACATGGGTGAACCATCTTTTTTCAGAGGTTGGAAATGACCTTTGATCTCTCCATCACGAATATGAAAAATTCCACTGCTTCCTGCCGCCCAAAGATTTCCTGATTCATCGCCTGTTATGCAATTGACGTTTATTTCCTGCTTTTGATATTCTGTAAAAAACTGTTTGGAAACAAGCTTGTCTTC
>DASWTK010000320.1:0-15404 GCA_036402175.1 Chitinophagaceae bacterium
ACACCTCCCTTCCCCGGATATCCGTCGGGTCACGCAATGATGAGCGGAATGTTTGCAGACCTGTTCTCTTACATGTGTCCTACTGACAAGGCTTATTTTCAGAAAAAAGCCAAAGATGCCGCGGAGTCCCGTTTCCATGCAGGAATACATTTCCGCAGCGACAATGAAGTGGGACTTGAACTGGGCCGCAAGATCGCATCCGCGGTAATTCAGAAACTGAAAAAAGAAGGTGTGGAAGCTGAGTTGACCATGTCGGGTCTGAAAAAGCAATAAATCATTTTTCTCAAGTGCGTTGATTTAATCAATGTACACCGGGCCTGGTTTCAACCAGGCCCTCCCTTTTTATGCCTCACACAAAATGTCAACCAGCTCTTCCGGCCTGCTAAAGAAAGGAGAATGGCTGGTAGGCAGGGAATATACCTTTTCACAGGGCATTTCGGTATACATCTTACGCTGAATAAATGGAGTTACGGCTTTATCTTCTGTGCATTCGATATAGATCCGTGGTACGCGTCCGAAGTTTTTTTCGGTAAGCTGAAGCGGGGTAATGCCCGATTCAACCGGTTCGTGACTTAATAACACTTTGGCTAACTCGGTAATATCATCATCACAATCTGCGTACAGCCCTTCCTTATAAATTTCCGGGCTCAAAGTGTGCGCGTTCAGTTCTTCATACATATTTACAAAAGGCTTGAGCACGCCTCCTGTATCCTGGATAGAATATTCGCGTTGCGTTTTGCCATCCGGGATCAGGTAGGCTGCCAGGTATACGAGCTTTTCAATTTTATCGGGCCTGTATTCAGCTGCCTGCGAGATCATGATCCCGTTTTTGCTGTGTCCAACCAGAATGACCTTGCCTTCGATGCTGTCGATCAGGTTGCAGATCTTTTCCACCGTGGTTTTCATCTTTACCTGCTGAATGGGTGTTTTATCCCTGCCCATTCCAGGCAGGTCGATCGCGATTGCGCGATGACCCTGTTTTTCAAGAAGTGGCACAACCTTGTGCCAGTTCCACGCACTATGCCATGAGCCGTGGATTAAAATGAATGTCTTCATTGTTTTATTTATTTATTTTAGAAGCTTCCCAGCCTATCATCGCCGTTTTACGGATCGGACCCCAATGATAATTTCCGATGGTTCCCGCTGATTGAATAACACGATGACATGGAATTATGAATGCAACAGGATTTTGCCCGATTGCAGTGCCCACCGCGCGAAGCGCATTCGGCTGGTTGATGTTGGTTGCAACTGTTTTGTAAGTCGACAATCCGCCGACAGGAATTTTAAGAAGCGCTTCCCAGACTTTTAACTGAAATGGAGTTCCCTTCAGATGAAGCTTTACCTGGTCAAGTTTGTTCCAGTCGTGCGTAAAAATGTACAAAGCGTTCTGCTGAATGAGGTCAACCATTTGCCTGAACGTTGCATTCGGGAACCGCGCCCGAAGTTCACTGAATGCCTTTTCCCGCTCATCGGCAAATGCCATATGGCAGATACCCTTTGAGGTGGAAGCCACCAGGATATTTCCAAACGGACTCTCAGCATAACTATAATTGATTGCCAGCGCAGCTCCGCCATTCTTATATTCACCGGGCGTCATTCCCTCGATGTTTATGAAAAGGTCGTGCAACCTGCCCGTACCTGACAAGCCTGTTTCAAAGGCTGCATCAAAGAGCGTAGCGTCTTTTTGCTTAAGCACGCTCTTGGCATATTCAATGGTTAGGTATTGAAGGAATTTTTTTGGACTTACTCCCGCCCAGTCGCTGAACAGCCGCTGAAAATGAAAAGGACTCAAATGAACCTTCGCCGCTACTTCATCCAGGTTAGGCTGGTCTTTGAAGTTATTTGCGATAAATTCAATTGCTTCGGCAATCCTGTTGAAATTAATATTGTCCTGCTCTTTCATTCCGCTGTATTTACAATTCAAAAGTATAACCGCCGCCAGGGAGGAACAACCCGGAAATTGCTGAAATGAAAAGCGGCTGTTTGAATTTCTGTCAACCTGGAAATTCATCGCTTTACGCTGCGCGAACACCTCTAACTGCCGCTTGTGTTCAATAAATGCAAAAATAAAGGTGTTTTAACCTAAACATTTTCGCACTGTTTTTTTTAACTTCAGAAGCACTTCTTTAAACACCTGCCATAAACCTTCAGTATGAAACAACTTAATTCAAAAGCCCTGAGTACCGCGGTGAAAGCGATATTGGGCCTTTCAGCTTTCTGTTTTCTCAGCCTCTTTTTCATGTCGATGAAAATCAAAAAATTCAACGATGAGCTATGGAAACAATTGGGCATTACACAGCCAGACGCAAACAGGAATATCCTCAACAGCTTCAACCAGGGTCATTTCATGTATTATGGCGCTAAATATGCAAAAACAATTGCATCGGGCAACCGCGTAAAAATTGTAAATGAACTGGGAGCATATGCAAAAAAATACGCTGCCTCTGAAGAATTCAAACGTGAGTATGCTGCCAACAGGGCTAGAAGAAAGCCTGCAGAACCGGGGTTGATCGAAATATCGCCTGAAGAAATACGGGCTGAGGAAAAAGCAAGGATTGAACAAGCCATCAAGCTGACCGAAGCAAATGCAAATCATCCCAACCCCAAGGTGCGGAATGGCGTGCCCTACCGGCTTGAAGCCCTGAAAAAGGAATTGAGCACGATTGATGATCCGAACAACAGGACTGTGAAAATGAAAATTGACAATGCAAACCGCTCGAATGAACAGGCCAAAAAGATGCATACTGCTGCAATGCAGAAATTCGAAACGGAATATCCTGAAAATCCCCAGCCGATCATTAAAAAAAGACTTCAGCAGATATTGGATATCACAGCCGATGTAGATTACGAGGCAGAGTTAAAAGAGGCGTATGGGAAAAAAGTATTTGTAAACCCGGTATACGAAAAAAAGCCAATGGAATGGAAACTCGCCTACCGCTCAGGCAAAGCTGCAACGGATGCGGTTCGGGCGTTTGCTGAAAAGTGGATGAAGGAATTGAATTGATTCCTTCAGTACGTTACTGCCACGTGTAACCGAAAATGGCTGCGCTTATTGTCCGGCCATTACCATTTTGGAAATTCCAGTTCGTCCTTTGACGGAAGTTTTGGAAAGCTTGCATGCGGCTCGCGCTGATACCAGAAAACTACCGAAGAGATATCTGATTTCTGCGGATAGTATCTTCCATCATGCCGCCAGCCGATGTCCTGAATGGTGATCTTCAGGTCTTTCTCAAACCTTACAGGATCCATTATGTGCCAACGGTACATTCCAAAGCCCTGCTGAGAAAGATAGAGTCCATCCGGCCTGACCACTTGGTGCAAACCGGCATAGGCGGTTGAAAAAGCCTCATATTGTTTTGTACGCCTGTTTTCGAAATTATAGGAGCCGCAGAAATAGTCTTCCGCTCCTGTTCCATTGATAGTAGGAAACTGCGTGTCTCCGTCCATAAAGAACTTTATCTCGCCTTCACCCCACCATCCGTTATTGTTTACATTCCAGGCAACATATGTGCCTACATAATGGCCTTTCCCTTTAATGCCGTCTATTAAAGTATACAGTGAGTTGGTTGTGGGGTTCGACCTCCTGAACTGCGCGTGCAGGTAAGCTTCGTCTTCGCCAACATTTGTCAATACATAATCCACCTGGTAATAAAGCCGCATCGCGTCTTTGCTGATGTTCTGCATGGTGATCCTGCACTTCTTACGGAAAGGCATTTTCCAGTAGCAATTGAACGCGCTGCCCGGATTAACTGTAACCGCAAGAGAGTTTAACGGCGCATATTCATTAAATCCCATTCCAAAAAAATCTCCCACCGGCACTTCAATGGATGGTTCTTTCTCATCATCCCAGTAAAACCGAAGGATCGAAAAACGCCAGTTGCCGGTAGGCGTCATCCAGATATGCTGAATGGCGCCGGGTCCTTCCATTTCGGCGATGGTAATAGTTTCGTTGCCCAATATTTCAATGAACGGATTCACCTTCCATCCTATTCCAAGGTCCCTGGCCGCATGCCACGCATTGGCAACATTTCGTTTTCCGCTATCGAGCTTTGGATCGGCCATGCCACCCCTTCCTTTGGCGCCAGTGAAATTTTCAGGACTGATAGATCTTGTTTTCGCATCACTCAGCCGGGAAAGATTTCCCATATTCATATCAAGGCCGTTGAACGCGCCGGAAGTTTGTCCATTCGCGAACATCGAAACAATAAGAGCGGTTAGCAGGCAATACGTTTTCATTTTGAAAGTCTTTAAGAAGGATATACTATTTTTGAAAAGTCAGAACAGCAGAATGCAAGTTTAGGCAAATCCGTTATGATGAACAAAGGACGTTTTATAGCATTTGAAGGAATTGATGGAAGCGGGAAAAGCACGCAGGCGAAATTGCTTTCACAAAAGTTACAGGATAAGGGATTGAAGATCTACACAACTTTCGAACCCACCGACAGTCCCATCGGATCAATAATACGCAGCATTTTCAAGCATAAATACGAAGCAGATCATAAAACGATCGCCGCTTTGTTCCTGGCCGACAGGCTGGATCATTTACAGAATAAAAAGAATGGCATTCTGAAAATGCTGGATGAAGGTTATACCGTGATCTGCGACAGGTATTACTTCTCTTCCTATGCTTACCATGGAACGCACATGTCTATCGATTGGGTGATCCAGGCCAATTCGTTGTGCGCTGAATTGCTGCGCCCCGACCTAACAATTTTTATTGACGTGCCTCCGGAGGTATGCATGCAAAGACTGAATGCGGACCGCCACCAGATTGAATTGTATGAAACCCTTGACAACCTGCGCCTCGTAAGGGGAAAATACATGGAAGCATTCGAAAAGCTAAAGAACGAAGAGAACATTTGCATTTTGAATGGGAATGGAGGATTGGAGGAAGTTGCGGGGGAGGTTTTAAGGAGGGTTTTGGATTTGGATGATGTTGAAATGTAAAATGCAAAATGTAAAATGTAAAATTTTTCCAAATTCAAAATGTAAAATGAAAAATGTAAAATAATTCCAAATTTGAATTTCTTAAATTTTACATTTTTCATTTTACATTTTGACTTTTTATTACATTTTGAATTTTTCATTTAAACAATTCCGCAAAACAATCACCGCCCTCTCCATCTCTTTATAACTAAAGCCGGTAAAGCCCATCAGTAATCCTGCTTTGGGTCTGAACTTGATAGCAAATTCTTCGACTGCGTGAAGGATGATGCCTCGTTTGGAAGCTTCGGCAACGATCTTGTCGGCTTTTTTGTGTTTAGTGAGCCAGGCAACCACATGCATGCCCGCATTCACCGGTGAAACAATTACCTCGTCTGCCAGATGTTTATTTAATAGTGAGATCAATTCCTCCTGCTTCTGATTGTAGAGCATGCGCATGCGGCGGATATGCCTGCTGAAATGACCGCTGACAATGAATTCACTCAGTATGGCCTGGTCAATGACAGGACTCTGGCGGTCGGTAATTGATTTTGCGAATTTGAATTGCTGCGCCACCTGTGCGGAAGGCAATACTACGTAACCCATGCGCAGCGCAGGAAACAACACTTTGCTGAATGTGCCGATATAAATAACATTGCCGGCTGTATCCAAACCCTGCAGCGCGGGAATTGGCCGGCCATTATACCGGAACTCACTGTCGTAATCATCTTCAATGATCCACATTTTATGATCTGCCGCCCACTGCAACAATTTTAATCTCCGGCTAAGCGGCATCGTTCCACCCAACGGATACTGATGCGAAGGTGTAACGTATGCAACTTTCGCGGCAGGAAAATTTTCCGATGCATAGTCAATATTCAATCCCTGTGCTGTTACGGGAACGGGGCAAAGCTTGCCGCCATATTTTGTAAATGCAACCTTTGCCCCGTGATATCCGGGATCCTCAATCCAGCACAAATCGCCCTTCTTCAGCAGCAATTGCGCCGCAAGATGAAGTCCCTGCCTTGAACCATTCACCATTACGATCTGGTCTGGTGTACAATTGATGGAACGATGCATGCGTAAATAATCTGTCAATGCCTTCCGCAATGGCAAATAACCCTGCGCATCATCGTAACCCAAATGAAGTGAATGAATATTCCGGTAGACCCCCGCAGCTATTTTCGCCCATGCAGCAAATGGAAATTCGGTAAAAGCGGGCACAGATAGCTGAAAAGGTTTTGCCGGCTCAACCTGGCTGTCTTTTATCAGAATTTCTTCCGACAAAGGATAATCCATTGGTTCTATCTTTTTGCTTTCGGCCTGTTTTGGCGAAGGTGAAGGCTGAATTTGCTGCCGGCGTTTATTCAGAAAAAATGAAAGGTCTTTGCATACAAAGGTACCCGCGCCGGTTTTGCCGGAAAGATATCCCTCCAGTATCAACTGTTCAAATGCAAGCAGCACAGAATTCCGCGAAACCGAAAGTTCATTTGCCAGTGTACGCGTTGCAGGCATGCGCTCACCTTCCTTCAACATGCCGCTTAGAATTCCGCTCTTGATCTTTTCGTATAGCTGCAGGTACAGTGGTTGTGTCAACGACCGGTCGAGCTCAACGAATGGCAAGGCAATTTCCGGGGATATCCTGCTCATAATGGCTCCATTAAATTATCAAATAATGGCTCTTTTTACAGAACCAATTTACGCATATTTTTGTCAAACGAAACAATCAGTTAACAGAAATCGTTAGTATAGCCATGAAAATCGCTTATATCGTTTACAGGGACAACGGACCCTTTTCCTTCGCAGACCAGGAACACGAACAAATGCTGCAATTTCTTCGTGATAAAGGACTTGATGCTCACGAAGAGGCCTGGGCCAATGAATCGGTCAACTGGCAGGAATATGAATGTGTGATACTAAAATCGCCCTGGGATTATGTTGAGAAGCCAGAAGCGTTCTTCAACTGGCTGCAGAAAATGAGGGAGCTGAACATTTTACTACTGAACTCAGCAGAGATTGTTGAATGGAACAGCGACAAACACTACCTGCAGGAAATTGAGAAAGCAGGCCTCAACACCATCCCCACCGCCTTTCTTGAACGGGGAAGCGCATTTGTACCGAATGTTCACTTCGACGCCTTCCATACCGGTGAGCTGATCGTTAAGCCATGCATCAGCGGCGCTTCGAAGAACACTTTCAAAATAACATGGAGAGACACAACAATTGCTCCAGCGATCAATCAATTGCTGCAGAAAGAAGCAATGATGGTTCAGCCATTCATGCCGGAAGTAAATGAAGAGGGAGAATGGTCGTTATTATTCTTCAATGGAAAATTCAGTCACGCTTTATTGAAAACACCTTTAAAAGAAGACTTCAGGTCGCAGCCTCAGTTTGGCGCCGACATAAAGGGATTGCGTCCCTCAAAGAAGTTACTGGCGGAAGCTACAGCCTATGTAACTGAATTTGCCAAAGGATGTTTGTATGCGAGGGTTGACGGATTGGTTCTTAATGAAAATTTTCATTTGATGGAGCTGGAACTGATCGACCCTTACTTATTCCTTTCCACTTATCCTGAGGGTTATCAGAATTACTATGAAGCGCTGGTTGAATTGATCACTGCAAACCGGCACCAGCCGAAACGCAGGTCCGGACATGTGCTGAGTAAATAATTACGGTACAATATCCAGCTCCCTGATCTGTTTTTTGTAATCATCAGGCAGTATCATTGATTTCAGGAACCAGTCGAGCCGTAAAAAACGCATGACCTTATAAACCGGGATGACAGCGCGCATCATCGAAAACCTGCCGAGACGCAACAATTCATTCACCCTTCGTGGTACTACCAATATCTGACCTTCGAGTAATATCTTATACCGCAAAGCGCCGAGATGTTTGCGGTATTGTTTGAACAGATCGGTTGTGTATTCTGTTTTCTTCAGATCGTTCTGCAGATGTGCGGCGCGCATCATCACCCATTCGTTATAATTCCCGGGCAACCCGGGAATTCCCATACGGTCGCCTACACGGTAGAACACATTGTACACTTCTTCTTTTTCTTCAGCGGTGAGTTTTCTCTCCAGTAACTCATACGATGCAATTGAATAATGAATAAGCATGAACAATACATCGCGGTAAGCCCAGTCGGGAATTTTAGACCCACGCGCATTTTCCACCGCAGAATGTATCGCGCTCATTTTATCAATAGCTCTGTTGGCGCCTTCCATCTCAGAAAAAACGATGAGTCTTGCGTAAGTGATCGTAGAGAACAGCCTTCCTAACGGATCAGCGGGCAATCGGCCTGTGAAATACAACCAGTCAACCGCTTTGTTCAGCGCAAATTCGGCAGACGCCCCTGCAAAAATGAAGAGTACCGTATCTGCTTTGCCCCAGATGGTACGGACAATAGAATGTTTGCTGACGAAGAATTCCATTGAAACAAAGATCGGCAGAAAGAATCCAATACACGGGATGAAGTGGATCAAATCTGCAGGCATGCAAAATTTTGGAGTAATGCTAACAAATAATTGAAAGGAACCACAACGAAGTATCAAAACAGCAACGAAAAAACCGATCCCTCTCCTTCTACTGATTGCACCTGGATATTACCACGGTGCAGCATCATGATCTGCTTGCAAAGGCTGAGCCCGATACCGCTTCCGCTTTTTTTGGTACTGAAGAACGGGATGAAGATCTTGTCCATTACTTCGGGCGACATGCCCATGCCATTATCAGCAATTTTCAATACGATCCTCTTGCCCGACATAGCGGCGGCCGATAAGGTGATGCGCGCGTGCTGACGATCCTTTACAGCTTCCATTGCATTCACCAGTAAGTTGATCAGCACCTGTTCAACCAGATCTGGGTCGGCTTCAATATGCAGGTCGGGATCCTTCAGAATTATTTCGAGCTCGATCTTCTTCTGGTTCAGTGTTGGCTGCATCAGCTGGTGAAGGTTCTCAAACAGGTCGCGCACATATATTTTGCGCCTGTTGGGTGTTGTGATCTTATTAAGGTTACGATAGGTTTCCGCGAATTTCAACAACCCTTCGCTCCTTCGCTGTATGGTGTCGATGCCCAGCTCCAGGTCCTCAAATCCATCAGGCCTGGCCTCCAGCCCGATGGTGGCCAGCTGCAACCTGTTCTTCAGCGTTTCAGCGAGAGATGAAATGGGCGCTACCGAATTCATGATCTCATGCGTCATTACGCTCAGCAGTTTCTGCCAGGCCTTCGATTCGGTTTCATCCAGCGCCTCACTCACATTCTGGAAGGCGATCAGTTTATAAATGCGTCCACCGGTTTGAAAAGCAGTTGCTGTCAATAATATTTTGATAGAATTTTTATCGTGCAGGATATCGACCACCTTGTTTTCACCCGGTCTTAACGCCAGCACCTCCTTATATAAATGCGCGTCTCTTTTTTCAAGTGAATGAATAGTCTTCAGGTAGGGAATCCCGAGCAGTCTTTTAAAAGCTTCATTCATCCATCCTATTTCACCGGTTGAATGTTCATAGGAAAGGATGCCCGTATCTACCAGCTCCAAAATCTTTTGCAGGTACTGGTACTGCGTTTCCTTTTCCTTGCTCATTACCTTGAAAGTGGTATTGATCTCGTTGAATCCTTTGCGGAGTGGCTGCAGTTCAAGCGGAGCATGCTTTACGTCAAAATAACGTGAGAAGTCGCGGTAATGAATAGATTCCACAAACTGCTCCACTTCGTCCTGCGCCTTACGGTGAAACCTGTAAAAATCCATCACCTGGAAGATCAGCACGGGCAGTATCAGCACCGCGTACATATACAGTTCTCTCATCACCACAAAAGCGGTCAGGCACAGCATGCCAAACAGCAGCAGCACACGCCAGAGAATTTGCCATTGATAATTCTTAAATATCATACTTACTTAATCGCCGGTATAAAGCAGTGCGCGTAAGACCAAGCTCCTTGGCAGCCTTTGTAATATTGCCGTGGTGCTTTTCAATAACACGCAAGATGGTGTTTTTTTCAATCGTGCTTAAATGTAATTCAACCGGTTCATCGGACGCCGGTATGGCGGTTTCAATAGGTGAAAAAATAAGGTCGTCAGCATACAGGATCTCACTGTCGGCCATAATTATTCCCCGCTCAATGGTGTATTGCAGCTCGCGCACATTGCCGGGATAGCTATAATGTTCCAGCTTTTCAATGGCCCCCGCGCTGAAGCTGACCTTGGGTTTCAGGTATTTTGATGAATAGATATTTGCAAAATATTTGGCAAGCAGCGCTATGTCCTCCCTGCGCTTGCGCAGTGGCGGTACCGTTATTTCAACCGTGTTGATCCTATAAATGAGGTCTTTCCTGAATCGGCTCTCATTTGCAAGTTCGGCCAAAGGCACATTGGTGGCGCAGATAAGGCGGATGTCTATTGGTATGGGTTGATTGCTTCCGAGCCTTATCACCTGTCTGTTCTGTAATACCGATAAAAGTTTCGACTGCTGTTGCAATGATATGTTGCCTATCTCGTCAAGGAAAAGTGTTCCTCCCTGAGCGGCTTCGAACCTTCCCATGCGGTCCTCACGCGCATCGGTGAACGCGCCTTTTTTATGACCGAACAATTCGCTTTCAAATAATGATTCGGTCAACGCGCCTACATCCACTTTCACAAAAGGCAACTTTGCTCTCAATGATTTCTGATGAATGGCTTTCGCGATAAGATCCTTACCGGTACCATTCTCACCTAATATTAATATGTTGGCATCGGTAGGCGCAACCTTTTCGATCTTAAGAAAGATGTCCTGCATTGCATCTGATTCGCCCAGTAATTCGGTACCAATGACCGAATCACCCGAGGTATCATATGATCCGGCCGCCTTTCCATTATTCTTTTTATTAAGCGCCTCCCTGATGGTCACCAGCAGCTTCTCATTATGCCAGGGCTTTACCACAAAATCGGCGGCACCTTCCTTTAGTGAACGAACAGCCAGGTCTATATCACCATAAGCCGTGATCATGATCACCGCGGCTTCGGACCCGAACTCCTTTATCTTTTTAAGCCAGAACAATCCCTCATTGCCCGTATTGATAGAACTGTTGAAGTTCATGTCCAGCATGATCACATCGAACGACTGTTTCGATAACAGCCACCGGATGTTCTCCGGATTCTTTTCAATGGTCACTTCGCGGGCTTCTGTTTTTAATAAAAGCTTTACCGCGGTCAATACGTCTGTATCGTCGTCAATAATTAATACACTGGCATTCTTCAGGGTCATAGTAGTCTTGATCTGGCAAAAATCGAACTATAATATGCCACTTTCGCAAAGCAGTGACAATTAATTTTTTACAGATAACGACAGAAAACCGTCCGGAAATAGTGTATCAAAAGCGGACACTATGTGTACGCAAACGAACGGCTTCGTAGATCGTACAGTTGCTAAATGTATGGTTTTCAGTAGCCATTATTTTTGGCACATTGTTCACGTGTAATGTACGTCATGATCTAGCAAGTTCTCATGTGTTTGGTCATCCGCCCCCTGGCGGATGACCATTTTAAACCTGAAAAAAGCACAACAAAAATTTCGAAAAAGTGGACAGAGTCATTGCAAAAAAGAAATGGAGCACGAAGAAGATCCTCACCATCGCAGGCATTACCGGCCTGGTGTTGCTGATCGCCGGCAGCTTTTATTTCACTTCCGGGAAAAGTCGTCTTAATGTTGATACCGAACGAATTACCATCAGCTCTATTACCAAAGGCACTTTCCAGGAGTTCATTCCTGTAAACGGCGTTGTGCTTCCCATTACTACCATTTACCTGGATGCCATTGAAGGCGGAAGGGTTGAAGAAAAATATGTAGAGGACGGAACAGTTGTAACCAAGGGTCAGCCGATCTTAAGACTTGCGAACAATGACCTTCAGCTAAGCCTGGCCAACCAGGAAACAGCGGTTTTTGAAGTATTGACGCAAATGCAGAACACCCGCAACAACGCCGAACAGAATACGATCCGCCAGCTGAACCAGATGGCGGATGTTGACAACGCGCTGATTGAAGCCGAACGCGTATATAAATTAAATAAACACTTATTTGATGAAAAGGTGATCGGGCTTCAGGAATTCAAATCATCTGAAAACACTTATCAGTACCAGCTCCGGAGAAAAAATCTGACCGATGTAACACTGAAGCAGGACTCTGCCTCCATGAAGCAGCAGATCAGCCAGATGGGTCAATCGTACCTGAGAATGCAGAACGCGCTGCACCTGATGCGCAAGAAAGTGGAAGATCTTATTGTACGTTCTCCGGTTGATGGTCAGCTTACCTCATTGGATGCCGAGATAGGTCAATCGAAGAACAGGGGCGAACGCCTTGGCCAGATCGACGTGCTGAGTGGTTTCAAAGTGAGGGCGGATATTGACGAACATTATATTTCGCGCATATTCAACGGACTTTCAGGTGAGTTCACATTTGCAGGTCAAACCTATCCGTTGCGCATTAAAAAAATATATACACAGGTTACCAATGGCCGTTTCCAGGTCGACATGGAATTTGTTGGCAAAGTACCACAAGGCATCCGCAGGGGCCAGACATTACAGATAAGGCTGGCGTTGAGCGATGAGACCCAGGCGATCCTGTTGCCGAAAGGTGGTTTTTACCAGCAGACGGGCGGTAACTGGATTTTCAAGGTAAGTGAGAATGGAAGAACAGCATATAAGGTCGACGTGCAACTTGGCCGCCAGAATCCCGACTTTTATGAAGTGGTGCAGGGTTTAAATCCCGGCGACAAGGTGGTTACTTCCAGCTATGAAAACTATGGTAACATGCAGGAGCTTGTATTGAAAAAAGAATAATACTGTCATTAATCATTAACTAACGTAAACTATCAGCCATGAAATACAAAATTGCCGCAGTTCTGACCATGCTGGTGCTGGCAAGCCTGATCACATTTTCGAACAGGTGCAAACCATCCTGCGATGGAAGAACAATGATTGTAATGAGCGCATTTGAAGCGGAAGCCAATGAACCTGAATTAGCGGATGAAGCCGCGGATGATTCACCGCTGTTCAGATTGGCAATAACATTATAATTATTAACCCTTACAAAAATCCTTCAAATAATAATCACATGATCAAGATCACCAACCTAGAAAAGATCTACAGAACAGAGGAAGTGGAAACAGTAGCATTAAATAAGCTTTCATTGGAAGTAAAGGAAGGCGAATTTGTTGCGGTTATGGGCCCATCAGGCTGTGGCAAATCTACATTACTGAACATCCTTGGATTATTGGATGATCCCGATGGCGGAAGCTTTGTATTCAACGGCATTGAAGTTGCCAATTTCAATGAACGCAAGCGCGCCGATCTCCGCAAACGCAATATCGGTTTTGTGTTCCAGAGCTTTAATCTCATTGATGAGCTGACCGTTTTTGAAAATGTGGAGCTACCACTTATTTATACAGGAGTAAAAGCGCCCGAACGCAAAAAGCGTGTAGAACAGGTGTTGGACAAGATGCAGATCATGCACCGCCGTAATCACTACCCTCAGCAATTATCAGGTGGTCAGCAGCAGCGTGTGGCAGTTGCGAGAGCTGTTGTGAATCAGCCCAAGCTTATCCTGGCGGATGAGCCTACGGGTAACCTCGATTCAAGCAATGGTAATGAAGTAATGGAATTGCTGACAGACCTGAACGAACAGGGAACTACTATTGTAATGGTAACGCACTCTGAGCACGATGCACGTTACAGTCACCGGATCATCCGCATGCTGGACGGGCAGACAGTTATGGAAAACATAATGGTTTAACGAAACTTTCCTGATAAGAGTTTTGCATTCATGAGTTCATTGTTTTTATGTTTTTCTGTACCTGAGTTATATAACCCGGGCACGGATAAGGGAAGTATTGCAAATAAAAACAAACCTCGTTCTTAAAAGTATAGCCATGATCAGCAACTATTTAAAGATAGCGTTCAGAAACCTGATGAAGTACCGGTTCATCTCGTTCATCAACCTGTTTGGACTTACAATCGGTATCGCATGCTGTCTTCTTATTCTCACTTATATACTGAACGAGTTAAGTTACGACAGGTACCATCCGGAAGCTGATAACATTTACCGTGTTACACGCAGCTTCCGCAATGCTGAAACCGGCGCACCTTCGCTGAACCTCGGCACAATAGCTCCTCCCTTCGGACCATTGCTTCAGAATGATTTTAAAGAGATCAAAAAGATCACCCGCCTGCTTCCCAATGGAACTACCCCGGTAAGATATGAGGACAAGATGTTCAATGAACAGAATGTATACTTCGCGGATGAGAACCTTACCGATGTGTTCAAAGTAAGAGTGGTAAAAGGAAATGCGAAGAAAGCGCTGGCCGATCCTTATTGTGTTATGCTTTCCGAAACCGTTGCGAAGAAATACTTCGGCGACGAAGAAGCAGTAAACAAAGTGATCAAGGTAGATAATAACATCAGCGCCAAGGTAACGGGTGTTTTTGAATCGTTTCCGCCCAATACGCATATCCATCCTGAAATAATGATATCGTTCAACACGTTGAAGGATACCGCTATTTATGGTGAAGAGCGCCTGCGTACGAACTGGGGCAATAATTCTTTCTTTACTTACCTGCTGATGCCTGAAGGTTTTCAGCCCGAAAAAATGATCGCGCAATTCCCGGCCTTCATTGACAGGCATCGCCCAAGAGGTCCGGATGACAAATACAATCCCTCACAATGGACATCCCTTTCTCTTCAAAAGGTGACCGATATTCACCTGCGCTCTCATCTCGACTTTGAAGCCGAAGAGAACGGCGATATCAAAAGAGTTTATGTATTCTCGGCCATCGCGTTGTTCATCCTGCTGATCGCCTGCATTAATTATATGAACCTCTCCACTGCCCGGTCGGCACTCAGAGCCAGGGAGATTGGTGTGAGGAAAGTTGTTGGCGCGCAACGCAAAGAGATCATCGCGCAATTCCTGATCGAATCAATACTTGTTTCCTGGCTGGCGCTTGCGCTTGCGGTAGCTCTCACCTGGATCGCATTACCCTGGCTTAACAAGTTATCTGGCCAGAACCTGACGATGGACATCCTGTTGAAATGGGAAATAATTGTTCCCGTTATACTGGTTCCATTTGTTGTTGGAATTATTTCAGGAATTTATCCGGCGCTGTTCATGTCGTCGTTTAAACCGGTAATGGTATTGAAAGGATTGTTCAAAGCCGGCGGTGCAAATATTTCATTCCGGCAAGTACTGGTGACACTTCAATTCGCAATTTCTATTATACTGATCATAAGCACCGCCATCGTGTTCAGGCAGCTGAGCTATATGCAGCAGAAATCACTCGGGTTCGACCGCGAACATGTGGTAACGCTTCCTTATAATTCCGGTCTGAATGACAAATACGACGCGTTCAGGAATGAACTGTTGACCAACAGCAACGTAAAAGACGCGGGCCGCTCTTCAAGGATACCAACGGGCAGGTTGCTGGATGCATCGGGATCGCAGATCAACCGCGGCGA
>DASWTK010000321.1:0-10247 GCA_036402175.1 Chitinophagaceae bacterium
ACGGTGGAATAACAGAGATCTGCAGGAAGATCGCAGCAGCCTACCCTAACCTGGCAAAACTGGAATCGATCGGGAAGTCATTCAAAGGGCGCGACATCTGGGTATTGACGATCACCGATTTTAAAAAAGGCGAGGCCGACAAAAAGCCCGGAATGTATATCGATGGAAATATTCACTCCAATGAGGTACAGGGCTCCGAATTTTCATTGTACACTGCCTGGTACCTCACAGAAACTTTTGCGGATACTAAGTTCATTCAGGAATTACTGGCAGATAAAGTGTTCTACATTGTACCCACTATCAATCCTGATGCGCGGGATAGCTATTTTCATGACCCTAATACAGGAAGTTCTCCGCGTTCGGGTGTGATTCCCGTTGACAACGACCGCGATGGACTGGTGAATGAAGATGGTTACGACGACCTGGATGGCGATGGACATATCGTTATGATGCGCAGAAAAAGCAGCAATGGCAGACTGCGTGCAGATCCTACAGATCCGCGCAGGATGATCCAGGTTGGTCCGGATGATAAAGGTGAATACGAATTACTGGGCCTTGAAGGAAAAGACAATGACGGCGACGGACAAGTGAATGAGGATGGTTACACTTTTGAATACGATCCCAACCGCGACTGGGGATGGGGATGGCAGCCAAACTACATCCAGGGCGGAGCATACAAGTATCCATTTTCCCTTCCCGAAAACCGGCACGTGATGAACTTCGTTATGAAACATCCTAACATCGCCGCCGCTCAATCATATCATAACGCAGGGGGCATGATACTTCGTGGTCCGGGCGGACAGGAAGATGTTGGCACATACAATGCTCAGGACCTGCAGGTGTATGATGCCATTGCGAAAAAAGGAGAAGAAATAATGCCTGGCTACCGTTACCTGGTTGTTTATAAAGATCTGTACTCCGCTTATGGCGGTGAACTTGACTGGTTCTATGGAGGGCGTGGCATTTATACTTACTCAAATGAACTATGGACGCCTTACCTGATGTTCAACAAAGACGCAACCCGCGACCCGCAGGATAATGCAACTTTTCAGTTCGATCGTTTCCTGCTGTTCCAGGACGCATTTATCAACTGGCACGAATACGATCATCCGCAATATGGTAAGATCGAGATCGGAGGATTCAAAAAGAATTTCGGTCGCGCGCATCCCGGCTTTTTGCTCGAAAGCGATGCGCACCGCAACATGGCATTTACGATCTATCACTGCTATCACACTCCAAAGTTGTTGATAGATACAATCATGGAAAAAGATCTTGGTGACGGCCTGAAAGAGGTTACTGCTGTTATATCCAATCAGCGGCTGATGCCAACTCACTCAAGCCAGGATACGAAATTCAAAATTGAAAGGCCTGACTTCATAACGCTGAGCGGACCGAAGGTAATTGCGGGTATGATTGTAGAAAATCCGGACCTGAACATTACAACCGAACAAAAGAACAATCCCCAAACCATTCAGGTGCCTAACATTCCGGGATTAAATGATATTACGGTAAGATGGATAGTGCAGGGAACCGGAAAATATACTGTAACGGTTGATAGCAGAAAAGGCGGTACTGTTACAAGAACAAAGTAACCCGTTCAGCGAATGGTATCTGTTACTACAGAAAATACAGTGAACAGGCCATAACCATTTTTAACATTGCCGCGTATCATGCGCGGCTGAAGAAAGGTTGGACCTTCCTCCAGTACAAGACCCTGATCGTAGGCGCTCCTGAAATACCGGTAGTAATCCTCCGTGACATGATAACGCTTAAGGTAAGGCCTGTACACTGTGCCGTTGGTGAGCGGGAAACTGTCAAGCGCTTCCGAGTCGGCACTTATGATGATCTGCCTGATTGATCCATTGAATGTATTATCGTTGTATTGCAATGCATCGTTATCAATGCAATTGCCCTGTTCAAAAGGCGCTACGGTAGCCGATGCCTGTTCAATCACCGGATCGTATGTATAAACGCAGGTAAGACTTCTTCTTCCTGAGGAATGAAGAGAAGATAAATAAAAATTACGTTCAGTGCCAGGATCATTGATGGTGAATTTTATATCGTCCAGTAATAATCCGCCCGCGGTACGTCTTGCACCTTTAGTTCTTGTAAGCGAAACCGTAGTTACAGGTAATGGTGTAACAACTGTTGCTTCTACCGACTCAAAGCCCGGCGCGCCGGCCGAAACCGTATAAGTGTTACCGGCAACGGCCTTCGTCATCCTGGCTATGTATCGTTTTTCCTGGTCGTCATATATAAGTGAGTCGGCAAATAAACCGTTATTGTATAATGCTGCCCATCCGTTTTTTACATATGTTTCTTCCTCCTCCGCCAGCGCCGGTGTTTGTAATGTTTTACCTAAGGCAATTTTGAAAGTATCTCCTACCGCAACGTAACCATGCAGCACCAGTTGCGGATCATGTTCCGGCAGCTGAACGTCACGCGGCTTTGTACAGCTGAATAAAAAACTAACGATCAATGCGGAAATAAAAATTCTCATTTACTAGAATTTAAACTGGTAACTGATGGATGGCAAAAACGGAAATACAGCGGCGTCCTCATAAACAACCTTGTTACCGGGTTGCTCATACGTTTTATACCTGAAAAAAGGATTGAACCGGTTGTAAACATTATAAACACTGACCACCCACGTGCGCCTGTATTTCCTTTTTTGCTTTATGAATTTCAACGAAATGTCAAGGCGGTGATAAGCGGGCATCCGTGAATTGTTACGGGATTCAAACACATCGATATATGATTGCGTATAAGGGTCATAGTAATAGGAAGACGGCAATGTGTATGCGCTGCCGCTTGATATCACCCAGTTTGCACTTCCCTCGAACCTGGAAGATGGCTGCCAGACAACAGCTGCCTTCAGTTCATGTCTCCGGTCGTACCGGAAAGGAAATGTTTTTCCTTCGTTGATGTTATCAAATTTCCGCTCACTCCTGCTCAGCGTATAACTTGCTACCCCTGTTACCCTGCCTTTCCTCTTCTGCACCAGCCACTCTACACCATACGCCTTCCCCTTTCCAATCTCAAGTATATCTTCCCAGTTATAGGTTGTACTGTTGAATCCGTACCGGTCGCCATGATCGATCGCGTTACTCATGGTTTTATAATACAGCTCCATCGAAAATTCCAACGACTTGTCATGGTTGTACGAAGTTCCTGCTGTAACCTGATGCGAAATTTGCGGAGGCACCCGTTCAGTTACCGGCACCCAAAGGTCGGTAGGCAACCCCATGGTGCTGTTGGTAAGCAAATGAATGAACTGGGCCATGCTTCCATAGGAAGCCTTGAACGTCCATTGGCTGTTGAGTTTATATAGCCAGTTTAACCTGGGCTGAACCGCGGAGAATGTTTTTCCGTTCAGCGAAAATGCGCTCAGGCGCACGCCTGCATTCGCCTTCAGGCGTGAGGTAAGCTTTATGTCGTCTTCGATATACAGATCATATTCCCTGCTATCCAGTGACGCATTACCTGTTGTGCTGCTGAAAATATTGAAGCTGTCCTTCTCGTAATACCTCGAAATGCCAGGATGATACCGGTGCAGTGTGAAAGCGAATCCTCCCTTTACAAAGTGATTGGGAGACGGAAGAAAATCGATGTCTCCTTTTACACTCAGATCCCGGATGCCCGAAAAATACGCATGACTTGAGCGGTAAACGAAGGCAGGATCCAAATCGGTTTGTTCTTCCGATTCAAAAGTATTAAACCGGTATCTGCTGTAGGTGAATGTAAAGTTGGAAAATGTTCTTTTATTAAAAACATGGTTCCACCTCGCCATTGCAGTGGTATTTCCCCACGAGAATCCGGCAGCGTATTTTGAATCATCACTTTTATCATTCAGCCTGAATTTATCCTGCCCCATGTAAAGGCTTACATAAATGCGGTCCTTTTCGCCCGCGGGAAAATTTACTTTCGCATTGATATCAGTGAAGAATGGAATTACATCAGTATCGCTTTCCGAAAGTTTCAGCACAGGCCGGATTAACAGGTCGGCATATGTGCGGCGGGCAGAGAGCAGAAAAGAAGATTTACCTTTTTTCAGCGGTCCCTCCAGTGTAAGTTTTGAAAACACCAGTCCAATGCCACCTTCGCCATGGAAATTATTCTTATCGCCTTCCTTCATATGAACATCAATTACCGATGATAGCCGTCCGCCATAACTCGCAGGAAAACCACTTTTGAGTACTTCAATATTATTTACGGCGTCGGCATTAAACACACTGAACAACCCAAATGCGTGGGTTGCATTGTAAACCGGAACGCCGTCGAGCAGTATCAGATTCTGATCTGCACCACCGCCTCTGATGTTGAGTCCCGCGGTGCCTTCATTACCTGCCTGGATACCGGGCAATAACTGAAGTGTTTTCAAAACATCCGCCTCACCAAACATTGCAGATACTGACCTTATCAGTGCGGGCGAAACAGTTGTTTTTCCTGTTAGGGTCCTGTTCTGCGCATTATTCTTCCCTTCGGCATTTACAACAACGATCTCATTGATCATTACATTTCGCCCGAGTGAAATGTCAAGAACCGTATCAACACTGAGCTGAAATGTTTTAAGCCCGGGAAAATAACCTGCATAGGTTGTTTGCATTTCAAGACTATCCTGATCAAGAGTAATAGAATAAAATCCATACGCGTTGCTGGTGGTGCCGGCGCTTAAACCGGGGAAATAAACAGAAGCTCCGATAAGACGTTCTCCGCTTTCCGCGTCAGTTATATACCCACTGATTGTTACTTTTCTTTTTATTGGCCTGTCGGGAACCAGGAATATCTTTCCATTTTGCTCAATGAATCTTACGGGCTGCGCTCTTAAAATGGATATTAGATGATCCTCAATATTCTTTTCATGGCCACTCAATTGAACGCTTTTAGAAAGATCGATCACTACCGAGCTAAAGCTAATTTCAATTCCCGGCTTGCTGTTGAGTTCAGCAAGAAATTCTCCCACTGATGCGCTTTGTTTTGACAGGCTGACCTGCATTTTTAATAACGATTGCGCATTGGCAACGCAAGGCAGCGTCAACAACAATATCAGCAACCGCAATGTCAGCGTCTTATTCATTTTTATTTAAACTGATTTCATAATTGTTTTCACCTGTATGCTGAATCTTATACGATGTTATCAATGAAATTTCGTTCAGCACTTTAGATAACGGCTGATCATTGAACCGCGCAGTGAGTTGTGTTTCTGAAAGCTGCGCAAGGTCTTCTTTCCTGATATAAATTTTTACATTGTAATAAGTACTAAGTACTGCCGCCACCTCAGGCAAGGGCGTATTACTGAAGATCAGCTGCTTAGTCTGCCAGGCATTGAAGTTCTCGTCTGTATTCAGTTCCCTGCGCAGTTTATTATCAGCAAACAATGCTTTTTCTCCCGCTGCTACCCGCAACCGGTCCGATGGTTTATTTGCCGGTCCAAAATTAACCAGACCCGTTTTTACAATGAGCTCAACTTCCCGATCTTTTGTGTTTACACTGAAACTTGTGCCAACCACTTCAACCAATGTTTGCGCTGCTGTGATCACGAATGGTTTTGATGCATCCGGCTCCACTTCAAAAAAAGCTTCGCCGGTCAGCGTAACAGCTCTTCGGTTATCATCAAACTTTCGCGGATATTTTAACGTGGTTCCTTTCCGCAGGTATACCTTACTACCATCATTCAGCTGAACTTCCTTCACTGCAATGTCTGCAAAAACCGTCCGGTTTTTTATCAGGTCGCTAACTATCCAATACATTCCAAGAATTAGGAGTACAGATGCCGCAGCGGCTACTGATCTTACGAACAACCGGATGGTTTTTGCAGGTTTTTTTGCAACGTTGATCTTTGTTTGCACCGACTGCCATGCACGGTCAGTATCAAAAACGAGCTGCTCATCTCCTCCTGCATTGTTCCATAACTGCTGCAACAGGGTGAAGTCGGCCCGGTTCTGTTCACTGGCATCTACCCATTGCCTTATGGTGGCGTTTTCTTCTTCGGTAGCCTGGCCAGTGAAAAATTTACCAAGTAAACTGTGCATCTCGTCGGTCATGTTGTTGCTTTTGAATGCCTATCTTAAAAAATACAGTTTCTGGATATAACGTTCATCTAACACCGGATCTGTCTCCTCCATGTACAGATGTAGCTCCTGGTTGGTAAGCCTTCTGATCTTATAAAGCTCATCCTCGATCTTGATGGTAGTGTCGTTCAAAATCTCGTAAGTGGTCACTTCTTCTCCATGAGCCAGAGAATAAGAATAAACTTCATTATTGCTTTTGAAAATTACCGAATCCCCGATCTCGCCATCGACGTTTTCGGTCTCCAGCAAAACATTAACAGGGTGGTAATACTCATCAATTGCTTTTTGCAGGCGCCATTTACCCAGGATCATCTGAGACGTTGATGGTGTTGGCGAATCATCGGCCTGACAGGCACATAACAGGAAAAGTGATAAACTTACAATTGAAAAAACAACCTTTCTCATAACATTCATTTTTTGTTTTAAAAGCGATCTTTTTAACCGATCTACTTAGAAAACGCAGGTTTTTTCAATACCCCTATCCTATTTGAATTTATTTTTCATGCAATTCCCGTTAACGGACATAAATCCGGGAAAAGGATAAATATTAATATCGCAAAGGAAATATTATTCATCCGCGCATATTCACGCATGATCCGTAATGCCTTGCCCATCTGGTTTTCGACGGTTTTAACCGAAAGCCCAAGTTCATCTGCAATCTGCTGGTAGGTCAGTTTGCCGAAACGGCTCAGTTTAAAAATGGCCAGGCATTGCGGCGGGAGAGCTGAAAGCGCTTTTGTCACAATAGAAGCATAATCTGTTTCACCTGAATCTGTAGGGCGCGCATCGGGTATAGTGGCCAGTCTTACATCTTCGGGCTGAACGAATGTTCTGCCCGATTCTTTTCTTAAAAATGAAATACAGGCGTTTTTCGTGGCAGTAAGCAGATAAAATTTTACTTCGGGTGTTTCTATCACGGCCGGAGAATTATGCCATAGCCTGATGAAAACATCCTGCACTATGTCTTCAGCATTTTCTTTGTTTTTGAGAATGGTGTATGCGTAATTTGCCAGTGCGTTGTAATGTTCCCTGAACAGTTTTTCAAAGGTTGAATATAATTCGTGGTTGACCGGCATCTGGATGGTTGGTTAAGGTTTCAGCAGCGCAAGAAACTAAAAATAGAATGAATCTCCGCTAAATGTGAAGGTTATTAACATATTTATGCAACCGTTCATATAGTTTATGGTAATGACAGCATTTTATATAAATTGACATCATGGATCGGTCAATTGCGCTTGCGCGGAAATTATGGGATTATCATCTGATGCATCATCAGATGGAAAAATCTGATTGCATACTGGTGCTTGGAAGCCACGACCTGAGAGTGGCTGAACGCGGAGCGGAACTATACCTTGATGGTTATGCGCCGATACTTATTTTTTCCGGAGGCCTGGGTAATGTAACTAAAGGTATCTGGACAGAAACCGAAGCAGATAAATTTGCCAGGGTTGCTTTATCAATGGGAGTGCCACAGGAAGCCATACTTATCGAAAACCGGTCGACCAATACGGGCGAGAATATTTTGTTTACACAACAATTGATCGCCGATCGTAATCTGGATGTCCATTCATTTATCGTAGTGCAGAAACCTTACATGGAAAGAAGAAGCTTCGCTACATTTAAAAAGCACTGGCCCGATAAAAAAGTTCTTGTTACATCTCCGCGCATCTCATTCGAAGATTATCCTACGTCCGAAATTCCATTAGAGAAAGTGATCAATATTATGGCCGGGGATCTTCAGAGGATCAGGTATTATCCCGAAAAAGGATTCCAGGTTTATCAACACATACCTGAAGATGTCTGGGAAGCGTTTGAACAACTGGTAGCGCTCGGGTACAACCGGCACCTGATCACCTCCTGAACTGCAGCATCCATTCGTAGATATTCTTTCCATCTTCTTTATAGCCGGGATCAGAAGCCTTCGTCCATGCGTCGTGATATTGCACACCCGTAGAATCAGGAAAAACAGTAAGCCGCGATTGTCTTTTCGGATCGTACAGATTGATCTGGGAAATGAAAAGCTGTGAGTTCTCCCATCCAAATACCTGGTCTGGTTTATTGTGCAATGCCCAGGCGCGCAATCCCGCCTGACCGATAGTTTTTGCTTTTCCGGGTATGTCGAAACTGGAAACACCGGCCATGGCAACAATAGCCGCCAGCTGCGTAGCCGCTTCGGCGCTGTAATCGCAAACCGCCCGGCCTCCGAGACTGAATCCAACTATATAGATGCGGGTGGAATCGATGCGGTAACTTTTCTTCGCATGTTCTATCATGGTAGCCAGTGCGTTATTGTCGGGGTAATTCCTGAATTGCGGAGCAATAACGATAAAAGAGTATTTGCGGGAATTGGCGTCAAATGCCGGGGGGAATTTTTTCTCCTTCAGTAATTTCGGGATTCCTTCATTCAGGACTTTATTCAGGTCGGATGTACCCGTGCCGTATTGACCTCCACCATGAACAAATAAGATGAGCGGATAAAACTTAGTGGTCTGATTGTATAATGCAGGATGCGCCAGGTAATAGCCCCCGATCTTTTCATGAATGTTCATTGTAACGGGTACCAGCACAGGCGGCTCGGTCTCGGGTGGACCGGTATCGGGAGGCTCCTGCTCCTGAACGCTTTTATGGCAGGCCGGAATGGTTGCTGCTAACAGCAAACCCACAATCAGTACCTGGTAGAACTTGCTCATGGTAATTTTGGGTGAAAAGAACTAAGTTCTTTACTGAAAAAATCATGCCTGCCGCTTGTGCTCCTTTTCTTTTTATACTCCCCAATTTCTCCACAGCACCTACCGTGAACCACGATGTGTCGCATGCCTTTGTTTATATTCGTGCTTGTGTAAAACCAATTTATGGCAACAGATATAAAATGCCCGAGCTGTGGGAGCGTTTTTGCCCTGGGAGAAGCGGAGGCGGAAGAGTATAAAAAAGAGCTTCAGGTTCAGATGAAGGAGTATGTGCGGAAGAAAGATGATGAATATAAACGCAAGGCTGATGATTTTGAAAAACAAAAGGCGCAGATCGAAGCAGCTGCCCACAAAAAGGCGTCGGACGAACTGACCGTCAGGCTGAGAGCAATGGAAGAAGAGGCCAAAGTCAGGACGATGCAATTGCAGGAAATGCAAAAGAAAGAACTCGATTTCATGCGGGAAAAGAATGAATTGGAGCAGCGTGCACGCAACATGGACATCGAAATTGAAAAACGCCTTATTGAAGACCGGAAGAAAATAGAACAGGAAGCGGTTCAGCGTGAAACCCAGTTATTTGATATGAAGATGAAGGAAAAAGAACTTCAGCTTGATAGCATGAAAAGGACCATTGAAGAGCTTAAAAGGAAAAGTGAACAGGGACTGATACATCAGCAGGGTGAAGCGCAGGAGATCCTGCTGGAAGAATTGCTTGCGGAACATTTCCCTTTTGATACAATCGAAGAAGTTGGCAAAGGTGTTGAAGGGGCCGATTGCATGCAAACAGTAAGAAACCAGGCAGGGAAAGAATGCGGGAAGCTGATCTATGAAAGCAAACGTACAAAAGGGTGGAACAGCAACTGGATCGATAAGCTGAAGAACGATATGCGCAGCCGCCAGGCAGATCTTGCGATCCTTGTAACACAAACCTTCCCGAAAGGCATGGATTGTTTTGGTGAACGCGATGGAGTCTGGATTTGTTCGTTCAAAGAAGTGATCGGACTGGCATCTGCGTTGCGCAATGCCGTTATAAGGATCGCGGAATCCAGAAAATCGGAGGAGAACAAGGGCGAGAAAATGCAGATGCTGTATAACTATCTTACCGGACTTGAATTCCGTCAGCAGATAGAAGCAATAGTAGAAGGTTTTATGACCATGAAGCAATCGATCCTGAAAGAACGCGTGCAGATGGAAAAGCTTTGGAAAGAACGTGAAAAACAACTGGAAAAAGTACTTATCAATACTTCGGGCATGTATGGGTCCATCAAAGGCATTGCCGGCGCTTCGGTTGAAGAGATCCCGCTGCTTGAAGCCGCAAAAGACGAGGAAGACGAATAACTCAAATCTGGGTCACGATCCAGCTCAGCGCGTTTTTTTCAATAAAGACCGTCTGCAGTTTCAACAGCTTCGCTTTTTCTTTTGAAAAAAGAAAATCAGTAAGAATCGAGTTTCTTATCTGATCATGATAGATGGTTTGTAACTGCATGTG
>DASWTK010000322.1:0-14035 GCA_036402175.1 Chitinophagaceae bacterium
AAGCCGAAGTAATTTCTCACCAGTTGCATGCATCGCTTTGTAAACTGACCATTCCCGGCTACATGCCCAGCGTGCATGGCCTGCCGGATGAATCTGATCTCATCGCCTGTTGAACAAGGTTTATTGAATGGTATCATGCAGCTAGATAAAATGAATATACAAAAAAATCAATACATTTATATACACGCCTTATCAATCACATTTCCTGAATGGATCCTTCAATAACCATCCATGAAGCAGGTCCGGTACGACCGGTTACTTACCTGAAAGAAGTGGTCCGTCACCGCAGGCTGATACTGTTATTCGCACGTCGTGAGCTGAAGGCGCGTTATGCGCAAACCATCCTCGGGTTTTGCTGGACCGCAGCCCAGCCTTTATTCTGGCTTGTTCTGTTCTGGTTATTTTTCACGTTTGTTTTTAAGGTGCAGACAGGACCGGTTCCTTATCCCATCTTTCTTTTCTGCGGACTTGTGATCTGGCAATTCTTCATCACCATCGCGCAAAGAACTTCAACCGTGCTCATTGAATCGGGTGAACTTATTACAAGCATCTATTATCCGAAGCTGATCCTGTTGCTATCAAGGATACTGTCTGCCACCTTCGATCTGCTGATTCACCTAATAATACTTGGGATCATGATGGCTGCCTGGAAATTCGCGCCAGCGGCCACGGTTATTGCGTTTCCGTTAGCCATTGTTGCTGCTGCCATTGCAGGTATAACAGTCGGCATTTGGATAAGCGCGGTTTCGATCCGTTACAGGGATGCCCAGCAGGTGATGCCGCTTTTATTACAGGGAGGCATATGGCTTACACCGGTTTTTTTTGAACCTTCTGTTGTGCCGGAATACTTACACTGGATCTTTTATATGAACCCCATGGCAGGCGCTGTTTCTGTTGCGAGGTGGACACTGCTGGGTACCGAAGCGCCGCAGGTCTGGTATCTTTCCGGGATGATGTTAAATATTATGTTACTGATCCTTGGCTATTATGTTTTTATAAGGTCAGAGAGAGTAATAGCGGATCATATTTAATCATAAAAACCTTTTACTGTGAACAATTCCAGGCCAATATTCACCGATCCCGAAAAACAAAAGGAATTTGATGCAAGGGGATGGACAAAAATCAGGCTGTTTGATGAAACCGACGTGCAGAAACTGCGCGAGCTGTATTTCTCGCTTGACAAAATGGAAAAAAACAAAGGAGGATTTTATGTTGGACTGGATAATGCAAACAAGCAGCAGGTAAAAGAAGTGAGAGACACTATCCGCGAATTATTTTTAAAGAAAGGCGGGCATCATTTTGACCGCATAAAAATATTCACTTCAAGTTTTGTTACTAAAGAGCCCAATCCGGTTGGTGTTGTGCCTCCTCACCAGGACTGGTCGTTCACCGATGAATCGCAGTTTGATTCAGCTACTGTCTGGATAGCGCTGCAGGATACCGATATTAATAACGGCACGCTTGGATTTATCAATGGAAGCAATCACTTTTTCAGATCGCCGCGGCCATCTCCTTCGCCACAGGCGAAATCACTGATATCAGACCATCTGTATACGATGTTCCCCTGGCTTGAAATTGTGGACCTGCAACCGGGCGAAGCGCTCATCTTTCATAACAGCACCATCCATGGATCGCCACCCAACACAAGCGGCGATCTTCGCATAGCCGCGGGTGTTGGTATCAGCCAGGCCGAAGCCCCGCTCTGGCATTATTACCAGTTGCCGGGTACATCGCCGCAGGAAATGATATGCCTTGAGGTTGATGAAGAATTTTATATTCAGAATAACAATACTTCACTTTCGAAGATGTACGATGAAGGGAAGTCTCCATCAGAATATAAGGTGAGAAGCCGAACAGTGAGGGAAACAGAACAATTCACTTCCGCCGAAATAGTAGATATGATCCAGGCGGTTCCGGGAAACCGGTACAACGGAGTGCTGGTTGAAAAAATGCAACAGATCTTCGGACACAGACCTGCGCCTTCAGTTACTCCTGCCGGCACACAAAATGTTGTGGCAGAACAGTCAGCGGCAAAAGTCTATACCCTCAAAAATATCATTGCCGAGATCCGGTGGAAGTTTACAAAACTTTCAAAATATTTACTTAACTTGAAGAGTTGATCATTGTTTAAGGCCTGGATTAGAGGGAATTTTTTTTACCATCAAATCTTTCTCCTATGCGCCCTCGGTCTGTTTTCTTCAGTTTATTCCTATTTGGAATCCTCACCGCTATGGGATGCAATAACAAAAACAGGCGTGTTAATGCTGACAAGGACAGGGATGATACCCGTAAGGATGATCAGGTGAATATAGATCAGCAGATCACACAACGTTTTTATCCCAGGGATTCTGTCTTCCTCAATTTTGAAAAAACCTGGCAAAAATTTATCAGCAGATCTCCCGAACTGATGCGGCCTGTGATGCAGCAGGCACAACAGCAATGGGAACCGTTGATAATTTCCGACTGCGTTTACTCACAGGAAGCAGGTACCGTTGTTCCCCAGGTTGAAATTACCTGGACAGAACCCGAAGTACAGGAAAGAGTGGTTCGCTTTGATATTGCTTTGCAAACACAGGGCTTCGAAAGAAATTATTATACAACCGCTTTCCCCGTTCAGGCTCCGCAGCGTTTTGTGATCCCGGGAGTAAGCGCATTTGTTTCAGATACCGCCGCGATGTTACTGACTGGTCCTGCCTTATTACCGAAAGTGATTCAATTCAGTGAACAGAGAGTAACTTCTTCCGACACTGATACGGGAGTGCAGGCGCGCACATATGAGCCAACCGGCGCGCGACGCGGGATGGTAAAGAAGACACTGAAGATCCAGGAACTTGGATTTGGCTTGTCGTATAAGTTTCGAATGGCCATGTTCAATCGTGAGGCATGGGCGCCCACCCAGGAAGTTATATTCACTACCCCCATCTGCCCTATGGATCGCAAATAATTTCCTTATCACCTTATCGATCATCTAACCTTTCTATAACCATGCGCATCAATAATCAATTCAGCAGAATATATACAGCCTGTTTTATCTGCATGGGCCTGTTGGCACCAATCGTAAACACGGCACAAATAAGAACCAATTGGTTTGATGTGAATCCATCAACCTCGAACACCGATGCCCAGAATGCCAATGGATCGAGCGGCGGAAGAGTAAACCATGTTGCATCGAGCAGCGACCTTTCGCGCATGTATGCGGCAACAGAATGGGGTGGATTGTATACCAGCTTTAACCAGGGCGTTTCATGGGTGCGGATAAATACTTTTGTACCAGCCGCGACCTGGGATGTAAAAGTTGATCCTACAACCAGCGGAAGGACTATCAGGGTTTATGCTACATCTTTCTACGATGGAAGGGTTAACTCACCACGCATAAGAAGATCATTTTCCGGAATCAGCATCAGCAATGACGGAGGCAATACATGGAGAAATGCTCCGCTTACCACACTTAATTGCACGCGGGCTTCAAGGGCGATCGAACCTTCTGCCTGGCAGATCGCTATTCATCCTACAAATCCTAATACTGTGTTTGTGGGAACAAACTGCGGACTGGCTATTACCACCGATGCAGGTGTTAACTGGAATTATGTAGATCCTTCCGGTGGTCTTGCTGAACAGATTTACGCGGTAATGGCAAGTGGCAACAACACCGTGGATGTAATTGGTGATAATGGTCATTTCCGTTCGACCGACGGTGGAGGTACGTGGACTGCCGTCAATACTTTACCAGGCAGTTTCGGACCAGGCCAGCATTCACTGGCAATGTCGCCTAACGACAACAACGTTCTGTTTGCAACTACCGGCGTTGTGCCTGCGGGTGGAGTAAACCCATTCCCCAGCATATTCGAATCAGATGATGGTGGCGTTACCTGGCCAAGTTCTATAACCATTCCTGCAGCAAACGCGCAGGGACGGATCCCTTTTGTAAAAACGAATCAACGCATTGCATCCAATCAGTTTGATCTCTGGTATGGCGACGTAAGCCTGTTCAGAACTACCGGTACAGTTCCGGGCGCAGCTGGTGGAGTTCGCGTGCCTGCCAATCCAGCATGGACGAATGTGCAGAATGGAGGCCACAACGATGTGGCAGATGTGATGTTCAATCCGCAAGCTACCGCCGATGCATGTCCGCTTTTATTTGCAAACGACGGCGGCGTTTACCGTAACCTAAGCATTAATTCACCCAATTGCATGACGCCACTCTGGGAACAGCCCAATGTAACGCCTCATGCCACCTGGCTGTTTGGATTTGATGGAGTAGCGCAGGGTGTTCCATTGTTGCATGGAATATATTACGGAATGCAGGATAACGGATTATTCGGCACCATTGGCGCGCTTGAAGGTCCATCGGGTGCAGTGCCCGCCTGGAACAATGCGGATTGTTGCGATGGTGGCTCGCATGCAGCGCAATCGAATACTATCGCCTATATACAGGGTGCATACAGCCCCGGAAGGTCTTTCAGGTTATTCAGGAAAGACGCGAATTATGGTGGTGGCGGGTTTGGCGAAATACCCAATTATCCTTCAACAGGTAATTTCGCAGCGTTCAAGAGCGGAAGAGAATTGGTTCGCATCGGTAACAACGCATACGCCATTACTCTTTCAGATGGAGTTTACGTAACCAACAATATGAGCGCAACACCAATTTCATGGACTTCATTAAATGCTCCCGGGGGCTCAACGGCAGGAAACGTAGGACATATTAAATCAGCTACCGTAAGAGCTGCTACCAGCATATATTATCATACAGGATCCGGAAATCCAAATGGAGCAGGACAAATATTCAGACGGGCTTCTGATGGTTCCAGTGGCTGGATCCCATTGGTGTTGCCGGCAGGTATAACCGGTGTTACTGTTTATGATGTTGATCCAAACAATGGCAATAGCCTCATCATCTGCGGCATAAACGCGGCCAATAATTTTTCAATGTGGCGAACTACTGATTACGGTGGAAACTGGACGCAGTTGAATGCCCTTGATGCTTTGATGACAGGCAACGGCGTTTTCCAGAACGTTAACTTTAATGCGCCTACTAATTTTACTGCCTTTGGCGGTAGCTGGCAACCATCCATGGTTGAATTCAGTCAGCTGAATGGAAATACTGTTGTTGCCGGAGCAACGGATGCAGGGGTATTCCTTACAACTGACCTGGGAAATAACTGGCGACTGATCTCTAACCCAAATAATCCGACTTCAACATCGCCGCACATACCGCGTCCATTGTTCGCTTATTTTACACCAACCAGGTTCACAGCCAATTCACAGGCGTTTGATATCTGGATAGGAACTCAGGGTGCGGGTGTACGTAAGGTTCTTGTAGAATCGCCATAGACCAGCATTTTCTGAATGTCGGGCATTGAACGTAACGCGTTCGCGGTTGTATTACGGGGATCCTGGTGAAGGGCAACCTGTGTGTAAGCTGCTGCTTCACGAAATTTTCCAACGCGGTAAAAATAACTTGCCATCAGCGCTGTGAATTCCGCATTACGCGGAAACCATTTCAGCGCTGCTTCGGCCAATGAACCCAGGTTGGCGATACTGTCAACCTGCAAATATGATTTTCCCAACATCGTGTACGCCATCTCGCGTGAAGGATCCATAGATACTGTTCGTTCCAGGTATGTGATCGCCAGCGGCGCATCGCCTTTTGTATAATACAAAGCGCCGAGGCAGAAGTATCCATCAGTGCTCATTGGTTCCAGTTGCTGCGCTTTTATAAAGCAGAGTTCCGCCTTGTCGAAAATCTGCTGCTCCGCGAACATCTTCCCCATCGATATCCACGACCAGTAAAAATCGGGATAGATATCAACCGATCGCATGAACGCGTGCATGGCAGCCGCGCGTTTTTCGTTTTGCTTTACGGGATCCGTTGTTTGTTCACTCTCCTGCTGCAGCATAAATCCATACGTTGCCTGCGCGGCCGCATTCTCCTGCATGTATTTAATGCGGTTGTAGATCAGCGTATAATCATTCTTCCAGTCGCGGTTAGTGATGAATGTCTTGAACGCAAAAGCGCACACAACAACTAAAAACATAACGCCTGCGATTGATGATCGCCTCTTTACAAACCGCGTGTTTGAAAATGAAACGGCTGCCAGCCTGAAAACCAAAGCGGCAGCAATGATGCATAACCCAACCGAAGGAATGAAAAGATAACGATCGGCCATAGTGTCCGGCGCAAGCACTATCAGGTTTGAATAAACAGAATAAGTTATTCCCGCGAAAATGAGTCCGAAAACAATGGGATCACGTTTCTTCCAGTTGCGGAACACATACCATGCAGCGCCGGCGAGCATACCAATCACGATCCATGTCTCCGGCGAAGACCACCTGCTCAATGATATCTGGTTATACCCATACAAATGGATCAATGGATGAGGAAAAATAAACAGCAACAAATACCGGCCAATGTTCACGATCGCAGTTGGCCTGACAGTATTGCCTTCGGTGGTCCACAAGAAGATATTATTAAGAACAGTAGCGTTCATTTCCAGCAGCCCATCCTGCTGATCCTTTGGCACGCTGCCCGTGAGCCAGATCACGATTCCAATTATCAGTGCAGCGGAAACCACGGTAATAATTGCGCGGAAATTAAAACGAAAGATATTCCTGTACCATAAAATAAGAAGCGCTATGGGCAAAATGGTTACGGCATTCGCTTTTGATAAATATGCCAGCCCGAAACAAACCGCGGAGACAATAAGTAATGAAAGTTTCGTAAATATCCCGGGAACAGTAGTAACAGTACGATGTTCAAAAAATTTCACAAGCAAAATGATTGAAAGCAGCCCGAACAACAGCGCCAGGGTTTCATCCCTGCTTTTGATGTTGGCAACAACTTCTACATGCAACGGGTGAACGGCAAACAGCAGCGACACTGAAAAAGCGAACAGCGGATGTGAAGCGGGAAAGACAAAGCGGACAAAAAAGTAAATCAATAAACACAAAGCCGCATACCATAGCACACTGAAAAAATGACTGGCGTGCGGACTTTTATCAAAAAGATCATATTCAATTGCAAACAGGGCCTGCGGTACCGGCCGGTAAACATTTTTATCGGGAACAGAAACGCGGTTTAAAAAGATATCTTTTACGCCTGCAATTCCTCTTGTGGTATATTGGTTGTCGGTTATTACAAGTTTGTCGTCCCAGGCAAAATCATGACCTATCGTATTTGCATATAACGCGAAGGCGATGCAAAAAATCAAGGCAGGAAAAAGGAAAAAATTCTTTGGGATCTGGTTCAATGGCATAACACCTTCAATTTATCAATTTAAACTGATTTTTTGTTTAATAAGCATTAACTTTCATACTATAGAATCAAGTGCGGAACTGCACAAAAAACCATCAAACCTTTCATCAGTGCCAATCGCATTATTTGCCATAACTGCCTGCACCGCCATGCTTATCTGGGTTGCATACAGATCCTGCAAAAAAGCACCAACATCTTCCAGGCAAATTCGCGGCAACACACAACTAAACGGCCAGGCCGACGCGGTTGGAAAGTTTTATGATAATACAACCGACGCCTTTCTCCAGGTTTATGGCGAGGTGATACAGGCATTCCGCACCAAGGACGTATCGGGTCTGTTGCATCACCAGGCGTCGGCTATGGGATTGAAACCGGGAATGCGTTTGCTGGATGCGGGCTGCGGCGTTTGCGGGCCAGCCATCTTCTTCGCGAAAAACTACGGTGTAGAAGTGGATGCGGTAACCGCGTCGGAAAAGCAGGCTGAAATTGCGGCTCAAAAAATAGAAGCCGAGGGTATGTCGCACCTGGTCACTGTACGCAAAGGGGATTATCACCATTTGAGTTCCATTTTCAAAAAGGAACATTACGATGCGGTCTGCTTTCTGGAGTCTTTCGGTCATTCGCATGATAAGGCCGCTGCTATTCATTCAGCCTGGGAAGTATTAAAACCCGGTGGATTGCTTTATATAAAAGATCTTTTCATTAAAGAGAGCATGATACCGGAGCATAAAAAGATCATCCGTGAAAATGTAAATAAGATCAACGCAGCCTATCGTTACAATGTGGGCGACCTGTACGATGTGATGGCACACATCAGGCTGAAAGGATTTATTTTGTCGGCTATCAGGACGATTGACATCAAGCTGGAGGATTTTGAAAACCTGACAATTTCAAATCAGTTCCAGGAACTGACAGGCATTCACCGCATCGATAACCTTCAGTCGTACCTTTTCCCTGTTGACTTTTTTGAACTCACATGCCTGAGGCCGTGGTACGATCCGAAAAAGGGGAACAGCCGCTATTTCATGCAGAACCTTTATTACCTGCAAGTGCTCAATAAAGCAGAACATGAACTCTGAATTGGAACCAGCAGAAGTTTTACGTGTAACTGGTGTTTCAAAAGCATACCGGAAGGGAAATACGCAACCCGGACTTATCACAATGCTTAGAAATGGAAGCGGCGCCGGCAATGAGCCCGATCTGTTTTATGCGCTGCAGGATATAAATTTTTCACTTTCAAAAGGCCAGGTCCTTGGCATCATAGGGCCAAACGGCGCGGGCAAGAGCACTCTGCTGAAGGTTCTTAGTCATATAACGGTTCCGAGTAAAGGAAGGGTTGTATCAAGAGGAAAGATCACATCCATACTTAAGATCGGTGCCGGATTTCATCCGGAGATCTCCTGCCGTGAAAACATATTCATTGCCGGTGAATTATATGGAATGAGCAGGAAGGAGATCAGGAACGCGTTTGACAGCATTGTGGACTTCAGCGGCATCGGAAGTTTTCTGGAAACTCCCCTCAAGCATTTTTCAAATGGAATGTTCCTGCGACTTGCATTCTCACTGGCGTTTCACGCGAAAGTTGACCTGATGCTGCTGGATGAAGTGATTGGTGTGGGAGACGCGGAATTTCAACTGAAAGCGCAGCAACATATTCAATCGATGATACGATCAGGAACAGCCATTGTAATGACAACGCACAATCTTTCTTATATAACCCAATTCTGCGATTCAGCGATGTTACTGCTTCAGGGCAAAATGGCGAAGTCGGGCACACCGGTTGAAGTCATTGAATCCTATCTGCAGATAGCCTGGTCATTAAATCCCGGCATTTCTCCTTCGGTGAAGCAACAGGTTTTAATAAGAGATGGCAGGTTCGAGCTCCTGCTGGTTTCAGCAAAAGCAGTTGGAAAAAACGAAAAGGAGCCTGTGCTGGCGCAGGACGCGGTTGAGGTTTGTTTCCGTCTCACGAAATTAAATCACGAAGGGCACCTCAGCCTTGCCATCATGTTGTATGATCTTGGCGGACGGCAAATCTCGCTGGACTCACCAGGATTACGCCAGGATTTTGAACCGGGATTAATGCCAGCGGGATTATATACCATCAAGGCGGTATTTCCAGCCAACATTTTCAACAGGGGAATTTTCCGCATTCATGTTACGGTGGTTGAAAATGGAAGAATACCTGTGGCTGAAATACCTGACGCTGCTATCTTCCAGGTACACCCGGTTGACAGTTCGGAGCAGAATCATAAGTTTAAATCGGAGGCTCCGTTCCTGATACCGATGTCATGGGAGATCAGTCACCATTCACAAACACTCGTCAAATAATAAGCACCGCGATTGCGTCATTTTTACTATGGAATTCTTATATTAGACTAAACTCTCAGGCACCAACCATGCAACTGCTTAAACCTTTTCCTCAATCATTTATTAAGCGTCTGCGGCTGAGCAATCCGTGGAATTACAAAGTGCCGTTTCTTATTGCCATTCCCTATTTCTTCATCATGGCAGGTTCAATGTCATTCGGCGAGGCTTCGCTTTCCGTTTTTTATTCACTGCTCACCATCATAGGTATTGCAGGCTTCGGATATCTCAGTAACGATGTTGGTGACAGGGATGCGGACAGGAAGGCGGGTAAGCCAAATATAGCGCTTGAACTGAACAGGTGGCAGATAGTATCATTGCTTATTTTTTTCGTTGCAATTGCACTGCTGCCGTGGATCATCTATTTTCCGATGGATGAAATAAGTTTTTTGTTATTGTTTACCCAGTTCATACTTTTCATCACCTATACCTCTCCGCCTTTCAGGTTGAAAGAAAAAGGATTTGCCGGAGTTATTACCGATGCGCTTTATGCGCATGTCAATCCAGCCTTGCTTGCCGCATATACATTCCACCTGCTTTCAGGAAAATCATATCTGCAATTTGATTGGTTTTTGATTGCACTGGCGGTCTGGCAATTTTTTCTTGGTATCAGGAACATTTTGCTGCACCAGATCAAGGACGCGGATAACGACAGGCTATCAGGCATCCGCACATTTGTAACCGGCAGACCTGAAGTGTGGATCAGCAGGTTGATGCGAAAGGTGGTCATTCCTTTGGAAGTACTGTCATTCATTGCTTTTCTTGCGCCTGTTTCAATTGAGTTTGCAACAATGGCCATTGCTTATCCCCTATTTCTGTTGTATACGGGGATGTGCCTGATGATACAGAAAAAAAATATTGTTCCTGTTTCCTATCGGGAGCGTTTATATGTTTTCCTGGATGATTTTTATACCGGATGGATCCCTGTGCTGATACTTTCCGGACTCAGTGTAGAAAACTACCGGATGGCGCTATTGCTTTGTGTTCATTTATTCCTGTTCAAAAATCCGCTCTTTGGCATTTTGTCAAATTTGGTTGGCCTGATCAGTACAATTGCGTTAAGATTACCGCAACATGTAAATAAACATATCAAATAACGCTTATGCAGCCAGATAACATTGTGGCGATAGCTACAAAGAATTATCACAAGTACTCAGAGACATTTATTCACGATTGCGTCAGGTACTGGCCGGGAAAGATCGCATGGCTGTATGGAGATTATTATCCGCAGCATTGCCGTTTGGGAGAGAACGGCCCGGAAATAAATTTCCGGAAAGCCGACGCTCCATATAATATTGCCGGCGGGTTGACTGCAGCTAACGATTTAAAAACCCTGCGCGACTTCCTGCACGATCTGAAGCCGCAGGCCATGCTTGCGCATTACGGGCCTACGGGAGTTTCGCTTATGGACGTTTGCAAACAATTGCACATTCCGTTGTACGTTCATTTTCATGGATACGATGCTTACCGGTCGGATATACTCACTTCTTACGGTCGTCAATACCCGAAATTGTTCAAAGTCGCGAAAGGACTGATCGTAGTTTCCCAGGCTATGCATTCACAGTTGAGAAAGCTTGGAGCGCCTGCTAAAAAGTTACACCTGGTGCATTATGGTGTTGAGGTAGCCGGTGTTGCGCAGAAACCATTACCTGCATCACCTGTTTTTTCATTTGCAGGCAGATTTACCGAAAAGAAATTCCCATCCCATGTCATCCGCGCTTTCAAAGAAGTATCTCTTGAGTTACCCGATGCCAGGCTGGTAATGGCCGGAGATGGCGAACTGTTTAATCAATGCAGGATGCTGACCAGCGAGCTGGGCTTAACAGATAAGGTTTCATTTACTGGAATTCTTAGCAGGCGGTCAGTCACTGATCTTTTATTGAACAGCACTGCGCTGGTATTACCCAGTGGCACAACCGAACAGGGCGATTCGGAGGGATGCCCACTCGTGATCCTCGAAGCGGGAGCTGCGTCAAGGGCGGTGATCGCCACCAGGCATGCGGGCATTCCCGAAGTAATAGACCATGGCCTTAACGGCATACTTACAGAACCCGGAGATATAAATGCGCTGGCGGAAGGAATGCTGATGCTTGGAAAGAATCCGCAGCTGGCGGAAAAAATGGGGAACTGCGCCAGAACGAAAATAGAAGCCGAGTTCCGCAGAACGGATTATATCAACCAGCTTTCTTCACTGGTATATGGCCGTTCAACCACGGGCGTGGCGCGAAAAATTGAAACCAAAATCCTTACGACATGAAAAAGGCAATCGTCTTTGGCGCAGGTGGCTTTATCGGAAGCCATCTTGTTCGCCGTTTAAAAAACGAAGGCTATTGGGTGAAAGGCGCCGACCTGAAGCATCCTTCCTTCATGAAATCGTATGCCGACAAATTTGTTATAGCCGACCTGCGAAAACGCGAAGAAGTAGAAGCACTGATTGATCAGGATGCCGATGAATTGTATCAGCTGGCCGCGGATATGGGCGGCGCGGGATACCTGTTCACCGGTGAGAATGATGCCAATGTGATGCATGGTTCCGCGCTGATCAATCTGCATACCGCAGAAGTATCAAGGTTGAAAAAGGTGAAACATTTATTTTTCTCTTCTTCCGCCTGTGTATATCCAAAGCACAATCAGTCGGAATCCGAAAATCCATGTTGTTCCGAAGATTCAGTTTATCCTGCGGACCCTGACAGTGAATACGGATGGGAGAAATTGTTCTCCGAGCGTTTGTATCAATCGTATCATCGCAACTATGCACTGAATATAAAGATCGCACGCTTCCACAATGTTTACGGACCCGGCAATCCGTGGTGTGGAGGCAAGGAAAAAGCGCCCGCTGCCATTTGCCGGAAGATAGCGGAAGCAGAAGAAGGCGGACAAATCGAGATCTGGGGCAATGGAGAGCAGACCCGTTCATTTCTTTATATTGATGATTGCATTGATGGCATAAGGATGCTGATGAAATCGGATTATCAACGGCCGGTCAATATCGGGTCAGAAGAATCGGTGACCATCAATTACCTGGCAGAACGCGTGATGAAGATGTTTGGAAAAAAATTATCTGTCAGGCATATCAATGGTCCGGTTGGTGTTCAGGGCCGCAATTCAGATAACAGCTTAATGAATAGCATCACCGGATGGGAGCCTGTGGTTTCATTGGATGAAGGCATCCGGCAAACTTATCTGTGGATCAGCGATCAGTTGAATAAGACCCAGGCCGAACCATCATTCTCAGCTTCAGAAATTCATTCCATTGTGCATACCTGAAAAATATGTCGCCTTACTTAACCATTGTTGCAGCTTCCAGGAATGACATGCATGGCGGAAACATTCTCAAGAGAATGAGAATGTTTGTGAATGGACTGATCGCCCAATGCAACCGTCACGATCTGCCGGTTGAGCTGCTGATCGTTGAATGGAATCCTCCGAGGGAACGTCCACCACTAAATGAGGTACTTCCCCAACCTGCAAAAACTGATAAGCTGACCTTACGGTATGTTCAGGTTCCGCAGGAAATTCATAACCGGTATAAGCGCGCCAGTGATATTCCCCTTTTCCAGATGATCGCTAAAAATGTAGGGATCCGGAGAGCGAAAGGTGAATTTGTATTGTGCACAAACGTAGACGTATTGTTCTCTGATGAATTGTTTGAAGTACTGAAAAAGAAAGACCTCAGGAAAGATACATTCTATCGCGCCAACCGTTGCGACGTACCCGATGGCATGGAGGAAAGCTGGGATATCGAAAAACAACTGCAATGGTGCAGCAAAAACATCATTAAAACCCTCGGAAGAGATACAAGATTCAGAAATATCAATCTTGATCATTTTGGATTGAGTGGTAAGGCATGGTTTAAAAAATGGGTGTTCGACAAATTAGCTATCGGCTTCAAAATGTTCTGGCCTCCCGAAAAAAGGGAGTATTACCTGCTCGATTCCTTTGCCTGCGGTGATTTTACGCTGATGTCGAAAGAGGCGTGGCTGGATATACAGGGATATGTGGAGCTGGATCTTTATTCGATCCATATCGACACGCTCGGACTGATAGGAGCTGCCGCGCTTGGATATCGTCAGTTTGTATTTCCGAGAAAGGCTTGCCTGTATCATGTTGATCATCCATTGGGATGGGAAACAATGGGGCCATATGAAAAAATGCGATTCCTGGTTGAACGGCCGGGAATAGATTACGGGCTGGTGTTCGATACCGGTATGCATGCTTTGAAAGAAAGGCAGCGGTTTAATATGAATAAAGAAAATTGGGGATTCGCTGATATACCCCTGGAGGAAGTTGTTTATCCAAAATTCTGATCTGTTGGAAAAAATAGCTGTCATAGGCATTGGGAAACTGGGCTTGTGCCTCGCGCTTCAGTTTGAAAGCGCGGGATACACTGTCATGGGAGTTGATGCGGACCGTGGT
>DASWTK010000323.1:0-8878 GCA_036402175.1 Chitinophagaceae bacterium
ACCACACACATCAAGCATAGCAGCCTGATGAAACAATACAATCCCGATGTTCAAACCGGATGGTACATTCCTACCGGTGGCAATTTCTTCTACGGCTTGCAGGGTGGATATTCATTCGGCAGAAATGACCTGTTTGCAAAAGTTGGCAAAACTGTTACACAGGATCTGAAAACCAGGGCTATGGTGCCATACTATTTTCAGGTGGGATGGAATCTGAAGATGTGATTTTAAATTGTAGGAAAAGTCCCCGGTAGTCCGGGGCTTTTCGTTGATATTCCAGATTGTTGTTAAATTGATCAGATAATTTTAGTCCTTAATCAACTCAACTCCATGAACCGGTTTAATTTCTCTTTCCCGAATATTATATTATTGGGATTAGCAGCGTATGTAATTATTTTTTTCTTCTGGTTTTTCTGGCAGGCATCCTTAAAATCTCCCGATCTCACCCAGCGCCGGAAACTGATGAGAAATGGTACTTTAATAATAGACGGGTATTTTCTGTGGGTGGGCATACTCACCGTTTTAGCGGTAAAAGGATTTTTTGAAGTAAAAACCCTGCCGCCGAGATTTGGCATTTTCGTACTAGCATTCCTGACTGTTTCTCTGATCCTTTGTTTCCTTTCCGTAAAAAGACATTTAAGTTTTTTATTCAGCATTCCATCGCACTGGCTGATATATTTTCAAAGTTTCAGGGTAGTTGTAGAAGTGGTTCTCTGGCTTTTATTCCTTGATGGCCTGGTGCCCAAAGAAATGACATTTGAGGGAAGGAATTTTGATGTGCTGGTCGGACTTGCAGCTCCGATTGCCGGGTATATGGTTCAGAAGAAAACCCATTATGGCGTTGGAATTGCTTTCAACATATTTGGCCTGGTGGCGTTGGCAAACATCATTACCATAGTTGTGCCGGCTTTTCCTTCACCATTTCAAAAATATGCCACACTTCACCTGGCCTCGTATTTTCCGGGAATAACAATTCCTGCGCTGCTTGCGCCCGCAGCAATGTACGTGCATATACTTTCTATAAAACAGTTGATGGCGAAAAGAAGGGAACAAAAACTAACTACCAATTAGGTCAAAAAGGAGACGCGTAGAGTCACCGGCGAACATCGGCACTCAACGGGATAATTACACATTCAGTGAACCACGGAAACCTCTGGCGGCGTAATAAGAGGGCGCACCGTTGTGATATACGAACACGGTGTCGTACCTGCGGTCACCAAACAGTGCGCCGCCAAGCTTTCTGATATTAGCAGGAGTTTTCAGCCAGCTCGAAGTTTTCAGATCGAAGTTTCCGAGCTTCTGCAGTTCACGATATTGTTCTTCCGTTAACAGCTCAATGCCCATTGCACCTGCCATGTCTACAGCGTTATTTTCCGGCTTGAATTCTTTTCTTGAATCCAGTCCTTCGCGATCGTAGCAGATGCTTCTGCGGCCTTTCGGACTTTCAGCTGAACAATCATAAAAAATGTATTCACCCGTTTTTTTATCCTGACCAACTACATCCGGTTCCCCACCTGTTCTTTCCATTTCGTAAAGCGACCACAATTTTTGCGGATTAGCTTCCAGCTTTGCCTGTACTTTAGCCCAATCGAGACCTTTGTGGCGGTTCATGTTTTTTTCAAATCGGGCTTTTAAAGTGCTGAGTTGTTCTTTCCGTTTTTCAGGATTCAATTCCTTTTGATTGTTTTTAGTTTTGTTCATGCTGTTATAAAGTGTGTGGTTATGGTAATTAATAACTCCAATCAATCTTCGCAACACCCCCGGGTGTGCCATATTGAGCGATGTGCACACGCAATAGTCCCGCTGCAAAATTTCCAACGCCACTCAAACTTTCATAATAAGGGTCGCCCACATTCCGCGCAAACAACCCATTTCGCCAAAGTCCCGCAATGCCAGTTCGCGCATAGCCATCAGCCAGGAGCAGCAGGTATTTTTCTTTTGTCACATCATATAAGTCCATCAACAAATGGATCCTGTTCGCAATAGCATTTGCCTGGAAATTTTTTATTAATGTATCACGCTGCATAATGTCGATCGTTCTCCGGGCTATCAATAAAAAATATGGATCTTTTTCACGGTTGTAAAGATATACTGCAATACGGCCTATATGAGCTCTGAATACAGGTTTTGTGCTGAGTGTTTTACTTTGGTCGCCAGCAAACAGAACGGGCCGGTTAAACCGTGGATCATCGGCTTTTACTTTGCTGCCGTCCATATTCAACTCATTCAAATAAATTTTCTCTGCTGGCTGCCAGGCATATTTTTCTGCAGCTTTGAATAATGTCAACGCCTGATCACGCAAACTTTTCTCAGTTGGTTTTAATTCATATGCCTGGTATAAACGATAGGCAAAATGGGCGGTTTGTCCAAACTGTGGTTCGGGCAATCCAAACGATGTGAGGTTCCATGAGGTGAGGTTGGTTGTCTTATCCCGGTAAATCCAATGCAGACTTCCTACGCCATGCGACCATTTAAGCCATTTTGGATCTTTTGTTTTGAGATGCAGAAACATAAAGGAATAAGAGAACAAACCGGCATGAGCTATGAAGGGGGCCTTCCAATCATATTGATATTGCTCCAATCCTTCAGCACCGAGGATTTTTTTATGTATTTTTTGCCAGGATGCGTGTCTGTTAAATATAAAGGTCTGTGTATTCGGTCCATCAAAGTGGTATTTCAATCCCTCAATAGCAAGGCGGGTTCGTTCGGGATCAATGATCCACATCTTTTCCCAGATTGGTTTTTTCGGCAATAGTTCATGCGTATAGTCTGAGTGTGCTGAATCCATTCCACCAACGGTTACTACATCATTATAAAAATCATAGAACATATGCTCACCCCATCCAAGCAAACCGGTATGTTCGCTTTGGGTATGCGTTAAGTACGCAGCAATGTAATCGGTCGTTGCCTGGGCATATTTTGGATCCCCCGTTAATATGCTCAGCACTTCAAACACCTTAATTGTTTCCAGGTCGTGATACAGATTCGCTCCGCCAACTGCTCTCCGGTCGATCACATCAAAATATCCGTCGTTGATTTTTGTTTGCTGCGCATTTTCCACCGTGCTTTTTGGAACTGAGTAGTCCCGGGTATCAATGAACCCGGCCCACATGGGCAGATGAGTACTGCCATATTTATCGGGGCCATATTTCAATAATGTGTCCGCGAATTTTTTCACATACTGCAAATAATTTTCTGCGGCTGCGGGCTGGGCTTTTGCAGTCGGGAATAAAAGAACAGCTGCAGCCACGAAGCAAATAATGCATTTCAGTGATGTATAGAAAGAGTTTGTCATCTTGATAATACCTCCTTTATTCAATCCGGGACGCCTGTTATTGTTTTCAGATTCCCCTGTAGATTGAATGATTCATACAATGTAATCAATTCACGATGGTTACCGGGTGTATGTAGAAGGTACAACCTTTAACTGAGAATGAGAGTTAAAGACGACTGACTCTTAATTAAATATGCACAGTAATGAAACATTTGCAAAGATCATCGTGAAGGAAGATGCCGTTGGCCAGGTTCTCACCAATAATTTGTAAATCGGCGGAATTTATCAGACTCGCCTGTTACTTACCAGTCTTCCGATTGTAAGGTATATACCGCTGCCATTTCCAGGGAGTAAAAGTATCCCTGATTGCAAAGTCCAGTAATTCTTTAAAGATACTTTCGCCATTGTCACTGTTTGTCAGGATAACAATTCCAAGTTTATTTTGGGGAAAGATAATAGAGTAATGCTGAAAACCATTTCCATGTCCTTCTTTGAATACGCCAATGCCATAAGGGGTTTGCAAATGTCCCCAGCCCAGTGCATAGCCAAGGAGAATATCATCATTATCTGTCGTAGTGTCTTTATACACCTCGGGCCCCATCTGGAACCGGCTTCGAAGGCGTAGTTGTTGCTTAAAAAGTGTATCATAGGTTGCCGGCATTAGTATCTTTTTCTGCAATACTGCGGAAGTAAACCTGGCGTAATCATCGGGCGTAGTTTCGAGAGTACTGGCAGAGCGGGGCGCATTATCCTTATCTTTTTCATACACCTTGCCGTTTTTATCATGCCCAAAACAGTAGTTGGCTTCATATGCGGGCTGCCATGTGTATGAGGAATGTTTCATTTCCAACGGTCCGAAAATTTTTTCCTGCATCAATTCATTCAGCGATTTACCGGTGCGCTTTTCAATTACGAATTGCAGGTAGCACAGCCCTTCACCAGAATAACTGTATTGCGAACCCGGCTCAAAGTGAACACGTAATTTTTGATCTGGTTCATCCCAGCGCCAGTTCGGAAAACCGGAAGAATGGCTCAGGCAATGCCTCGCTGTTATTTTTTGATACAGCTTTTCTTCTTTCAGCGAAGTATAATCCTGGTTCCAGCTTGTTCCTTTTCCAAACTCATAAACAGGTTTCGGAAGGTAATTTTGCAAGGGAGTATCAAGATTGATGATTTTTTCTTCAACCAGTTTCATAACCAGTACGGCAAAAACTGCTTTGCTGAGCGAAGCACCGTAGAAGTTTGTGCTTGTTTGCAATGGAGCTTTTTTATCCAGATTTTTATAACCAAATGCTTTGTGATACACGGGCTTACTATCATTGAATATACTGATGGTCATTCCCGCTACTGCCGCTTCTCTCATTAGTTGCCTGATTTTATTGTCCAGTTGGTTTACTGTTATCCTGCTTTTGTCAAGGCGTGTAATTGTTTGTGTAAAAACAAATGAGCTGATGAAAATGGACAGCAGGACAAAGATGATTTTTCTCATAACTGAAGATAATAAATTCTGACATCGCAGCTTATTCCCTCCAATTCGGTAAATTTAGATATGCCTGCGCTAAAACTGATATGCGTTGCTGCCTTTATGACCCTTGCCGGTTACCAGGCTTTTTCGCAGGATTATCCATTCATAAAGTATACGCCGAAAGATGGTCTCATAAACAATCGTGTCCGGAATTTCTACCAGGACTCAAAAGGAAGAATATTTATTACAACAGCCAACGGCCTGAGTGTTTACGATGGCGCGCGATTTCTTAATTACACTGTTGATGATGGCCTGGGCAACCCGCTTGTAAATGATGTATTGGAGTTATCTGCAGATTCATTATTAATCGCAACGAATACAAGTGTTCTGAACGTCTGGGTGCAAGGGTCTATAAAAGTTGTAAAAACAAAAAATAACTTTTGCCCGGTGATCAACAGGTTTTATCGGGATAAGAACAATACTATTTATGTCGCTTCCGATCAGGGTATATACAGGTTTGAAAAAGACATTTTCACTCCGATAAATATTAAAGCTCATGATGGAAATACCGCTACATCTTTTGAAGAAATCCAAGATATAGGAAACTACCTTTGGTTAAAAAGGGCAGATCTGACTTTCAGGTTTTCCAACCTGTTGCTTATTCACAAAGAAACCTTTAAATCGCACCCGTTCCCGCTTGACGGTTACGTTACATGCGCGTTACCCCTGAAAGAAGAGCAGCTGCTTTTGGTAATTGCCAATAGTCAGTTATTGTCACTTGACCTTAAGGCTGCGGAGCATGGTTTGGTTAAATACAAGAAACTACCCTCGCGCTTCCGGCATTTGACAAAGTTATCTCTGCATAAAATTATAATAGACAGGTATCATAATATCTGGGGGCTGACAAGTAATTCCGTAATAAGACTAATGCAGGATGGGAAACTACAGATATTCGACAAATCAAATGGACTTGATGTATCTAACATCCGGTCGATAACCATTGATAATGAAAATGTACTTTGGATTCTTACCGACGGAAGTGGCATTTTGAAGCTGGTCAACAGGAATGTTGAAATACTGTCTTCAGATATCAAAGCGATATATATAGACTCTTCTGGCAAGGAGTGGATGCTTGGCACTTCTGACCAATACCTGTACTGCAGTTATGATGACCAGGTTCAAAAGTGGCGGTTAAATTCAGACGCGGGTTTCGGAGGCCTGGCTATGCGGAAAAAATTATTGCTTTTATTTGATAATAATTCCATTTATCAAACTGAACCCGTACAGCAAGTCAATAGGCTTTCAGTAAAAAAAATCTATTCTGACAATATTGAACCGATCAATTATTCCAGAGCCGAGATAGGAGAAAACGATAATATTTACATACCTGGACATTCACTTACTGTTTTAAACAGTGAAAACATTGTAACCCGCATCAGGCTGCCAGCTTATGCAGATCAGTTGAGTTTAGACAAACATCAGCAATTGTGGGCTGTATCAAGAGCCGGCGACTTGTTATGTTATCAGATCAACCAGGATAAGGCTGCGGACCCACTTACACTGAAATTCACTGACAAATTATCTATTCAGCAACCAAGGGCCATAGCTATAGATAAGACGGGTAAAATATGGATCGGTACGCGTTATGACGGATTATATTGCCTGGAATACAGCAATAAGAGGATCGTTTCAAAAAGACAATGGACAACCGCCAATGGACTGACCGATAACTTCATTTACCACCTCATTTGCGATGACAATAATGTGATCTGGGCTGGTACGCAGGGAGGACTGGATAAGATCAGTGCGTCCGGTAGTGTAGTAGAGAGTATTACCCGGAATAATAATATTTTTCAGGTCATTTACAAGGTCATGATCGGAAAGAAGAATGATGTCTGGGCAGCGGCGATTGGCAGCATTATAAGAATAACAAATGACGCTTCTGTCGCCAGCGATTATCAGCCACAACTCCAGATCGTTCGTATGATGAGCGCGGAAAAAAGCTTTCCGATACTTCCCGACCAGGCCGTACTTCCCTCCAAAACGCGCGAGCTTACATTTGATGTGGCGGCGCCATCATTTATTGATGAAAAAAGGGTTCGCTTTTCCTACATGCTCGAGGGTAATGAAGAAGGTCAGTGGAGCCCACCAGCACCGGAAGCGAGTTTTCGCTTCATTAATCTGCCGCCGGCAAAATATACATTGCATATAAGAGCTGTTTTTCCAGTTGCGCATTACAAGACACAGGAACTGGTTTATCATTTTACGATATTACCACCATGGTGGAATACATGGTGGTTTCGTACTTTACTTATTGCATTTTTCTTAATTGTGATTGTGTTACTGATCAAGGCATACTATCAGGATAAATTAAAGAAGCAAAGATTGAACTTCGAAAAGCAACAGGCAATTCAACAGGAAAGGACAAGAATTGCCATGGAGATGCACGACGATCTTGGTTCCGGATTAACGGTAATACGTTATCTCGCCGGAGGGCTTGTTAGCAATACTCTTCCGTTGATTAAGGAAAAAGCATTAAAAATTGAGACTTCAGCAAAACAACTGGTTGATAATATGAATGATATTATCTGGACGATAAAATCTGATAATAATAGCCTGTCGGATGTTTTGAGTTATATCAGGAAACAGGCAGCAGACATGCTTGAAAATGTTGGGATCGATTATGAGTTTGATTTCCCAAAACATCCGGGTGACCTTATATTGACCAACGAACAGAAAAGAAATATTCTGCTGATCTCGAAAGAAATTGTCCACAATGTAGTTAAGCATTCAAGGGCGACAAAGGTTTTAATAAAAGCGGAACAAAACGGCGACATTTTCCGGCTCTGGTTCTCGGATAACGGAAAGGGGGTTGGTAATGGTTTCAGCAGTCATTTTGGGAATGGCATGAAAAATATGCAACAGAGGGCAACACAAATCGGAGGAAGGATTGAAATTCAGAATAACAAGGGAACTACTGTAATTGTCACGATCAGGTTGGCATAGCCCTTTTGGGTGATGCCCGGCAAGATGGAAGCTGATTATTTTTGTTCATTAATTTATATAAGGTTGATCACAGTCTCCATAGTTGAGGACATTGAAGATGTTCGAAATGGGCTCGCTGGCATTATCCGGATGAGTGATGGATTTACTGTATTACATAGTTTCGCGTCGGCTGAAGAAGCATTGCCGGCACTGATGGAATCACCACCAGATATAGTGATCATGGATATTAACCTGCCTGGCATTAACGGAATAGATTGTATCAGGCAGGCAAGAATGAAGAATCCGCGGATACAGTTCATGATGTTTACTATTTACGAGAACAGCGACACTGTATTTGAGGCAATTGAGGCCGGGGCTACTGGTTACCTGCTGAAGAATTCATCCCCTGCGAAAATCGTTGAATCACTGAAGGAATTATATGATGGCGGATCTCCAATGAATGCTGAGATCGCAAAGAAGCTGGTAATGAGATTTCAGAAACAGGCTTCTATTCAGAACGATTTTCATCTCACGCCGAAGGAACATGAGGTTTTGGAATTGATGTCGAAAGGATATTTATACAAAGAGATCGCGGTTGAACTTAACAATACGGTAAATACGATCAAGCAGCATATCAGGCATATCTACGAAAAACTGCACGTACAGAACAAAGCAGAAGCTATAAACAAGGTCTTCCTGAAATAATTCCTCTTCCTTTTGGGCTATTGTCAGTAAAATAAGCATTAAGAATATTTGTTGGTCAAAATACAGGACACGAATGTTAATTCTTTACCTGTCGTATTGCATTTAATCTTTAAACTGATGTTATGAGAGCAATTTATTTCAAAACAGCAATTGTTTGCCTGACAGTTATCGCTATTGTGTTCAGCGCATGCAAAAAGGAGATAAGCCCTGATGTAACAGGCATTCCTTCTCTAACCGGAGATAATTCCGGCAACAAGCCCGGCAAAAAGAATGCGGGTAGAATACTTTTCGTTAGTAACAGAGACGGGAATGATGAAATCTATTCTATGGAATCAGATGGCTCAGATGTTACGCGTTTAACTTTCAATAATGTGCCTGACGGACGTGCGTCATGGTCAGCGAATGGAAATCATATTGCTTTCGCATCAGGACCAGTTGGCTCCAGGGAT
>DASWTK010000324.1:0-20457 GCA_036402175.1 Chitinophagaceae bacterium
AAAAAGGTAGTGCGGGCTTGCACTACCTTACATAACAATTCTATATCCCGATCAATTTGATTTGATCAGCTTGACTTGTCTTACCTGTTTTCCTTCCTGCATCACCAGATAGTAAACACCGGGCCTTAATTTGTAACCCATTCTTATAACCTGGTTTGCCGAAACATCGTTTCTTGACTCAACTGTACGACCAAGTACATCTATGATCCTTAAATTTATCTGCTCAGATGTGTTGCCCGGTATCCTGATAGCGAAATTACTTCTGCTTGGATTCGGGAATATTTCCAGCGAAGATCTCACATCCGCTTCCAAAGCAGCTTCATTACTGGTGATAAGACTTCCCTGGTCATGCGCAACGGCAACAGTTGTAGTTTTTGTAGTAGCATTTCCCTGCGCGTCGGTACAGGTTATGGTTATGGTGTAAATTCTACCGTTTCCATCACCTGCCCTTTCGGCCCTTACTTGTGCGTTTTGATTGTTTTCAACAATCCAGTCAGGACTTGTCTGATCGTCAGCTGATGTAACTGGCTCATTGCTCGAAACGCTGAGCACACAGGTTACCGGCTGCGGGAAATTATCCGAACTGGTATAGGCCACGCTGACGTTTTTCATTTTGTGATTAGGCGGCCATAGCGACGAAGGATTGGCAACCGGGTTGGAAACTACCGGTGGCAAAATATCGGTAAGTATGATCTGTGCCCTGATCTCCCCTCCCGCAAGTGGTCCTACTGAATGTATGTTCGAATACCACAATTGACCGAGCAGTTGTGTTTCCTGGAGATTCGACAGTACTGCGCTCGACATATAAAACCCGGAGGTTACTCCTAATGGAAATCCGGCATGACCAATAGCAACGCCAGCGGAAACACCAACAGCACCCGGGCCATGAAAATGCGCGGCGCTGGTTGGCGCGGTCAGTCCTGCGAAAATGATGCTGAATGAAATGGTATTAGTGACGTGATTATAGCTGCCGATGATTGTTCCGGTAGCCGGTGAGCCGTTTGGCGGAACTTCCTGTGTGCCGCTGTAGGTATTCCGGAAAGGTGAAATGGTTGCAGGATCACCAAATTGAATCTGCGCCCGGAGCTCACCACCGGCCAGCGGACCAACCGTATGGATATTTGAATACCAGAGGCCAGCCATCAGTTGGGTTTCCTGGAGGTTTGTGAGCACATTGGTTGCGGAATAAGTACCCGAAGTAACGCCTAAAGGAAAACCGGTATGGGCAATAGCAACTCCTGCCCCCACGCCCACAGGGGCGGGCCCGTGAAAATGTGCGTTATTGGTTGGAGCGGTCAGTCCGGAAAAAATGATGGTGTAAGAAATGGTGTTTGTAACATCATTATAAGTTCCAACGATTGTTCCTTTCGCCGGTGAACCATTCGGTGGCACTTCCTGGGCACCACTATACTGGTTGTGAAAGGGATAAATGGTGGCCATGGTGGAAATGCTAAAGCAAAGGAGGGTCAGGATCATACTCAGAAACGAAGCAAAGATTTTGTTGAGCTGTTTCATACTCCAGATTTTATAAGTGAAGATTGGCGGTTTCAGAGAAAGCAGCACTGGGGTTTAGAAGGGACGGGGATTAGTAGCTCCAGGTAAATTTTTATCAGGTCAGTCTGTTTCTCACAGGTTTGCGTCAGGCTAAAGTATACGCCCGTATCAATAAAATGGTTGCCTGGTCATAGTAAACATTGCCAAATCACGGGCAAGGGGGACATGACCCCGATCAAATACCGTATAAACACTGTTCTGATCGCCTAATTATGATAGTAACTTAATAGTATAGTTGCTGCACATCTATGCCACTCCCTTTGAAGGGTCATCCACCTATGGCGTTCACCTCATGAAAAGTCCTTATTGACTTACCTCTGCTGATCAATGCTGGTTCAGGCTTTTGATTGAAGATTCTATTCATCCAACTCACATTAAAACATCTGCTATGACAAAATTAAAATTGGGTTTATTATTGATCCCGCTTGCATTCTGCTTTTCGGGGTCCGGCCAAACAGCGCCACAGGTGCCGGTAAAAGAATTCGTCACCAAACTTTACATTCACGGCCTTCCCTATGATCAGGCAAAGGCTTATGGGAAACCGGCGGTTTCCGAGTTGCTGACGTTATTGCGGGATCAGACTCTTGAAGAGTACTGGCCAAATATTGTACTCACTTTAGGTTATATCGGCGATCCGTCGGCAGTGAAACCATTGATGGACTTTATGGAAAATAGCAGCGGCGAAGTTTCCATTCACAGGTTTCGGGCTATTCTCAGAATATTCCAGGCACTTGGGCATATTTCACAAACAGGCAATAAAGAATCAATCATGCATTTGAATGATTATACGTCATTGAACAGCTGGAAAACCCGCGAACTGAAATTCAAATTCAATCAATACAGCCAGGAAAATCTCAGTGAAGTGCTCGCCAGACAGGCCATTGTGGGATTAGGAATTTCGGGATTACCCGAAGCCAATGAAAAGCTGAAAGGAATAAAGAACAGAAAAGATACCCGCAAGGATTGGGAAGATAATCTGTCAGAAGCGATCCAGTTAAATGAAAGAGTGGGCAGGCAGGGAGCACAAAAAGTTTTCAGCGTGAAAACGAATTAATAACCTGAAAAAATGATCAAATGAAAATATTTAATACGGGGTTTATCATTCTGCTGCTGTTTAGTGCGGGCTCTTTTGCACAGACAGACAAACATATCGACCCCTCGCCAAAAAAACACAAGCATACGCTAAGCATTGGCAAACATCCGGGCACAACTTTTACCCTGGCAACTGCTGTCAGCAATTTTGCTTTTGGTACAAAAATTTTACAGACCTGCAATAATAAGGTTAACGATAAACAGGACGTGGCCTGCCAGGTAAGCGTGGTACCCGGCAGCACAATGGGAAGTTTTGGTACTGCAGGCGATGGATTGGATATTATCAATACCCAGGCAGAGCTTGATCAGGTAATGGGAAACACTTCATTCTTCGTAAAAGTTGTTACCGACATGCCCGGCAACGGCGGTGGCTTATGCGGTGCAGCTGGTTCCATTTTAGCATGTGCTACAACTCCTGGCAGTTCTATTGTAATTATATCAGCCCTCTCCGAAGCACAGTGGGGCGAGGTGATCATTCATGAATTCGGACACACAAGAGGGCTTCCACACAGAGACTCGCCGGGTAAGCCGATTATGCATACTACTACCCTTGGTAATAATGAAGTTGACGACGTGGAAGCTGCAGCCTTTCACAACGGTGGAGCTGAAGACGGCGACAACAGGCCTGTTGATATTCTTTTCCTGATAGATGATACCGGCAGCATGGGAGAAGAAATAAGTGGTGTGAGAAATTTTTTAACAGCTGTTCTTGCAGGATTCAGCGCCGCGGATTGCGGAAAGGTTTTTCAATTGGTAACTTATAAGGATAACGTAACAGTAAGACCACCGACTACCGATCTGAATGTAATACGCACACAGGTGGCAGCTTTATTCGCATCCGGAGGAGGGGATTGCCCGGAGGCATCCATGCAGGCGTTTGATGCCATCTACAATACGATAAAAAACAGTGGCCGGATATTTCATGCTACAGATGCGTCACCACATTCCGGCACAGGTGTGCTGCGATCCATTATTGTAGCTGCACTCCAGTTACGTGGTGTAAAGATTGACAATATTGTTTCAGGTGATTGTGTAAGTTCATCGGGATCTGTTGCAGCAGGTTCGCCGCTTACCAATAACGATCAGGGCATTCCATTTTCAGATAACAATGACCCAACAACTACCGGCGGAGGTGTTGTAAGTTCCCTGGCAGCTTTTGAAGGACCATTCAGCTCGATAGAAGTGTTTTCATCGATGTCGGCGGAAACCGGTGGCGTCTTTGCATTCATTCCACAGGTTAACACCGGCAATGCACTTGACCGGCTGCTTTATGAGAACATTGGTTTTAATATATTAATGGGCATATTTTCACCAACTATTACTCACATTGAACCTCCTAAAGGCCCTGCCGGGGGTACGATTGCACTAACCATTAATGGTACGGGAACTCATTTTAACGCAGGAACCGCCATTACCTTTTCCGACCCGGCTGTAGTAGCAACAGATATAACAATTCTTTCGCCCGAAAAACTAACCGCAATTGTAAATATCAATCCGGCTGCACCGCTAGGACTGAAAGATGTAACCGCCAACACCGATGTTGGAGGAAGTATGGAAACGGCGAAAGGAAAAGGGATATTGAACGTTGTATCACCTCCATCTACTCCAACCATTCTCAGTATCTCTCCGGGACAAGGAAAACAGGGCGAAACCCTCACCGTAAAAGTAACTGGTATCAATACGCACTGGGATAATACATCTGTTCTTAACCTCGGCAGCGGAGTGACGATATTGAGTACAACAATCATTACACCTACGCTGATGGAAGCCAATATCAGGGTAAGCGGAGCTGCTTTGGCTGGTTACAGGAATGTAGTTGTGACAACAGGTACTGAAGTGGCTAACGAGAACGTGATTGGGCCATTCCTTGTCATTACTTCAGAATGTGTACTTCCCGATATCAATGCCGGTGCCGATCAAACTGTTTATTATGGTTACGAACCTGCGGCCTGCGCAACGCTTTCGGTTAACGGAATTCCGGAAGAAGAACTGGCTGATTACACTTTTGAATGGAGTAATGGTGAAACAACTCCAACCATCAGGGTTTGCCCAACCACCACTACAACCTATACCGTAACAGTAAGCAAAGGCAGCTGCTCTGAAAGCAGTACTGTGAAAGTTTGCGTAGTTGATGTAAGATGCCATACCAGCCTGACCAAGGTGCTTGTATGTCATAAGCCAAATGGAGCTCTTACCGGAAATGTTATTTGTATCAGTCCGGATGCAGTAGCCAGCCACCTTGCTCACGGTGATAAATTAGGTGATTGCGATGTCACATCCGACTGCAGCAGTACCGAATCAAAGGATCTGATTGTATCAACGCCGGTTATGGAATCAAACCAGGCATTGAGTGCGAAGGGCAATAGCAAGATCTCCAACGTTGAAAACGGCAGATTAGCTATCTACCCCAATCCAACTAAGGGAGTAACTGTTCTGAGTTTTTATTCGAAGAGCAATGAGCAGGTCAGCATTGAACTTTTTGACCAGGCGGGCCGCAGGGTGTTTTTAAGAACAGCATCGGCACGGCAGGGATCAAATGTGATCAGTATGGATATTGGCCATTTAAAGAGAGGTGTTTATTTTGTGAAACTGAATAATGGAAAGATGGGAACTACTAAACTGATAGTGTTGTAGAAATAAGTTGTTTATTGATAGTAACATCGGGGCCTCAATGCCGGGGTCCCGATGTTTATTTTTTCCCCTGCAACTTATAAGCCTCGTGCAACCAACTTACTAATTCCTTATCCACTTCTTTCGGGCCATTGATCCTGACCCGATGCGTCATCATAACATTCCAGGTTCCCGCGTTTTCAAATCTATCCGTTGCAGGTGTACCTTTGCGTTTGATTCCGATATCCATTCTTTCATTCATTACCTGAACAATTGCGATTTTGCTCTTGCCTCTCAGAATGCTCAGGTAACTGATGGCCGGTTCAACGATGATATCGTCGCCAAACGAACTTACCTTTTTCATTAAGTTTTCAAATACAGGCCGCCACTTTGATTTGGTGTTCTGAAAATGGCTGTCAATTGCTTCAACTTTGTTCGCTGTCTTTTCTTTAAGTCCTTTAAACACCGTATAAATCGCCATTGCATGACCATGACCAAGCTCAAAATCCTTTTTAAGCCACGCGACAATTTCACCGGCTTTTACATCGGGTCTTAACAGGCCTTTTTTCTCTGCGAGTTTCTTGAAATCTTCAGGCGATTTCCCTGTTTTTGCTTTGATATTGTCAATGTATGCTTGAAACGACATAACTATATTTTTAGATTGAATAAATCCGGATCAATTCTCACGTATTCTTTTTGATTCATTCTCGAGTCCGGATTGGCGTTGACGTGCGGCCTTCACTTTATTGTTACCAAACCGATACGAGAAACTGATCTTTGCTGTCTGACTTTCGCGGGTAACCCTGAAATTCAGTACGAGTCCCCCAAAATCAGTACCCGCCCTGAACGGGACCGAAGTTCTGAAAACATCCGTTACTATTAACTTTACCGTTCCCTTTTTCTTAAACACAAGCTTCTGCAATCCAACATCTACTGCACCCATTGATTTTGCTTTCAGGGTTGGCCCAAGGGCCGACGGACCGTTGACCCACGAAGTCATTTCAGCGGTATAGTCATTTCCCAAGACAAAGGTTTGTTGCGCAAATGCTCCCGCGGCTACAATATCCATATCAACAGTATGTACATTCACTTTGCCATTAAACACCTGGTAATTGATCCAGCAGTTGACAAATGCTGTCCACCATTTGGTGATATTGAGCGGAGTGCCGACGTTGAACGATACTATTTTTTGAGTTGCAAGGTTCTTCGCATATGCGTAAGTGTAGTTATTTAATGTATCCACTGTTTGTGTTGAAAAGTCTTTTACGTGGCTGTAGCCAACCGACGTATTTACTTTATTCTTCCACGTATGCGAAAGTTCAAGGTTGTCTGTATACTGAGGACGCAGGAAAGAATTTCCTTTAACGTACGACAATTCATCCAGCTTTAATTCAAAAGGATTCAATCCCTGGTAATTGGGTCTGTCGATCCTGCGCGAGTATGACAGATGTAAATTATTATTCATGTTAGGCGACCAGCTAAATACGACATTAGGAAACAGATCTAAATAATCGCGCCTGGTATTATTGTCTGATTGCAACACACCGTCACCCCGAACAAGAACGCCTTCACTCCTGGTATGTTCTGTTCGCAATCCTGCCTGCAATCCCCATTTTGAACTAAACTTCCGTTGATAATTAATATAGGCAGCGTTTACAAATTCTTTGTACACGAAGTTGTAGCTGCGATCCGGCACTTTGGTAATGCTTCCGTTTTCCACAAAAAAATCAACAGTATTGTTGGTTTTTACGTACGAAGTTTTAGCGCCAAATCCAAGCTTTCCTTTAACTACGGGAAGCGTTACGTCAATCTTTCCGGTATAAATGTCGATGTCTGTAGGAGTATTATTGTAGGTGATCACTTCAGCTAATAGTTTCTCGTCCTTATCGATATAATAATTAGGCTGATAGCTTAGCGCTCTTCCGCGATACAATCCATGATCGAGATCGATATTTAATTCCCTTCCGGAAGTATCGGCAAACCTGTAATTGAGGTTGGTGCTTATGTTTGTACGCTTTCTTGGGATTGCGTTGGTGGCCGTCAGCCTTTTGATATAGGTATTTGACGGCATGTAAAAGATGGCGGTATTGCCATAGCTTGTCCAGTCGTCAAGGTTATAGCCCGAAGTGTTCATGATACCGATTGTTTGCTGCTTATTGATGAAGTAATCCACGCCTGCTTTGACATTATAGCTGGTGTTATAACTTAACTGCAGCAAGTGCTGATCATAAAGAGTATCCTTCTGTGAACGGGGAGCGATTATATCTGTTTCGTACCGGCCATGCGATGATCCCGCGTTCATGAAAAGATTTATCTTTTTGTTCCTGTAATTTAAATTGATCGAAGCATTTCCTTTCGGAGTAACGCCCTGAACCAAACCCGTAGTAAAACTTCCGTTCATTCCGATATTGTTATTCTTCCGCAACCGGAAATTGATAATACCGGCATTACCGCTGGCATCATACCGTGAACCAGGGTTCGTGATCATTTCTATTGACTCAATATCATTGCTGTTAATGCTTTTCAGATAAGCTGCCAGGTCCTCGGCTGATAACTGGATCATTCTTTCATCAACGTAAATTCTCACGCCCATTTTTCCTTTCATTGAAATATTGTCGTTGTTATCAATTGTCACGCCCGGACTTTTCTGCAACAACTCCAATGCATTGCTGCCTGAAGCATTGATGCTGTTCTGTACATTGAAAACAGTTTTGTCGGGCTTTACCGTAATTAACTGTCTGCGCGATGAAACCGTTACGTCCTGTAATTCCCTGGCCTGTATTTTCAGATGAACAGCAGGCATATCGATAGTTTCTCCTGCCTTTACTTCAAAGTGATCAGAGAACCTCGTTTCAAATCCAACTGCAGTATAGCTTAACAAAAAACTTCCGCTTGCATTGCAAATGATCTCAAATACGCCGCTATCTCCTGAGAGATCAGCCTTTACCAACGTGGAATCTTTTGAATGAAGCAGTGACACGGTAACCGATCTCAAAACTTCACCTTTATAGTCGTAAACAGCGCCGCGGATTGTTATTGCCTGGCCAGTTGCATCGTTGTAATAGAAACTCATTGCAGGAATCAGCAATAGTATGAGCAATAGATTTTTCATCTAATAATTTTTAAAAATTATTAAGTGCAAAAAGTTGCAGAATGGTATGGTGTTATTTTTCTGGCTTAGTGAGACTTACCAGAATTCAGTTTCAGGAGTTGCCGCGACAGTACGATCAGCCAGGAGCAGTAAGCAATGATCAGTAGTCTGTTTGCCCATCCGACCATGCCCTGCGGACCAAACTTGCCATTTGTTTCCTGGAACATGAGAAAGATAGAGAGGAACATGATCGCAAGGCTTATCCACGTAAAATGCGCGGAGCGAATGGCCTGCCTTCTTGCATGCGCCAGGGATGGCGTACGACTCAGCCCATAGCTGACCAGTAAAGCAGCCACGGGGAGAATTGGAATTCCCAGCATTGCAGCAACTCCATGAAGATTACCATTCGTTGTAACCTGATCCGGGCTGATAGTAATTGGGTCCATATTAAAAATGCCTGCCATTATTGTTCCGGCAGCGACTACAAAAAGCAAAATCCGTCCTGTCCTTCCGGCCATAGTTTTAAGGAGTGGCTTAACGGCAATAGCTAAACTTATTGTACTTAACCCCCAGATGAAAAATGCAAGCTTCATGATCCAGCCTCCGTGTCCATTGGAATATTCACTTGCCATGCGCCAGGATGGGTCTAATTCCGGTTTGATGAAGTGGAGGGCTGCAATCAGCAGCAGCACAGTTATAGAAGCATACAGGGAAAGTCGGGCAGTTTTCTGAGGCACCAGACTATAAGGGGCATTAACTACCTGCCCAACTGATGAGGAATAAGTTGTACTTGTCATGGCTATATTTTTTGAACTGAAATTTTTCTGTACTATTATTTTATTTCTGAATAGTTGATCATCCATTTAAAACCGAACTTATCGGTGCACATCGCAAAGTATGCTCCCCAGAAAGTTTTATTAGGTGGCATTTCCGATTTGCCGTCCTTTACCAATCCTTCATAAATTTTATCAACCTCCTGTTCAGATTCAGCCTGGATGCAGATATGGTGGTTATTACCAAACGTCAGATCATCACCTTTTGAATCGACTGAATCGGACGCCATAAAGGCTACGCCTTTGTCAGTGGTTAATGTTACATGGAGCATTTTCTGCTGATCGTCGGGTTTCATCTTTTCTCCCCCGGGAATATCCTTGTATCGCTGGAAACCCGTGAATTCGCCCCCGAAGACGGAACGGTAAAAATTCATTGCTGATTCGGCAGTGCCATTGAAGATCAAATAAGGATTTGTGCTTAGCATGTTGATTAATAATTTTTGTAAAGCTACAGTCAGTAACCCATACGCATAACCGGTAAATACGACATTCTATAGAAGGTGTTTGCGACAAAATGTTTGTTTACTTTTAATCCATGATTACCGTAACTGTACTCGCCCTGAAGAATTCTGTGCTGGCCTCAATAGCCGACGCCAGGTATGTTTTTACAAAGGCAAACCAGTTTTTGCAGGAAGCAGGCAAACCGCCCTTATTCATCATACAGCTGGCAGGCGCGTCAAAGAAGATAAAGCTGAATGATGGATTATTTAATATTGAACCGGAGCTTGACTTAAGTGAGGTATCGAAATCAGATCTAATAATAATACCTGCACTGGAAGGCGACATGATGAGCGCCACTCACGTGAACAGGGAATACGGGCACTGGATCTCCCGCCAGTATAAACAGGGAGCCGAAATAGCAAGTCTTTGTACCGGCGCATTCATGCTGGCGTTTTCGGGAATATTAAAAGGCAAACAATGCACAACGCACTGGCAGTACGCAAATGAGTTCAAGCATTTTTATCCATCGGTAAAACTTGTAGATGAAAAAGTGCTGACGCACCAGAATGGCGTTTACTCAAGCGGAGGAAGTAATGCATACTGGAACCTTTTGATTCACCTGGTTGAAAAATATGCAGGAAGGGAAATGGCAATTTATACAGCAAAGTATTTCGTGATTGATTTCAACAGGGAGATGCAAACTCCTTTTATAATATTCAATGGACTGAAAGATCATGAGGACGACGTGGTACTGAATGCGCAGGAATACATCGAAGAAAATTACAGTGAGAAATTAAATGTTGATGAACTGAGTGAGAAATTCAACCTTACACGCCGCACTTTTGAAAGGAGGTTTAAAAAAGCTACACGTAATACCGTTGCAGAATACATTCAAAGAGTGAGAGTCGAAGCTGCAAAGAAATTACTGGAAGCCGGGAGAAAAACGGTAACGGAAATAATGTATGAAGTTGGGTATGGTGATCTGCAGACATTCAGGGATGTGTTTAAGAAGATCACCGGAATGACGCCGGTGGATTATATGGGTAAGTATAATAAGTGATGTTACCTGTCTGAACGCGTATATCCTAAAAATTCAAGTTCCTCCACCGTATGAATCTTCTTGACAGATCCCTCCTTCAGAAAATAAACCTCATTACAAATCTGCAGCACATGCTCGTACAAATGATCAGTGATTAAAAATATCTTCTTAGTTGATTCTGCCAATATCAGGTTAGATACAACTTCTGCCTGTATCGGACTCAGATAAGTAAAAGGTTCATCGAGTAATTTAAGAAGAGAAGCAGATTTGCAAATGGCATAAATTTCTACAATTCTCTTTTCCCCTCCGGATAAAGTATTGAACCGGGTAGAATATGTTCGGTTTAGATCAGGAAACCACGAAATGAAATCGTCGAACGAAAGCCGAAAATCTGCAAAAGCTTCTTTGATGGTGATCTTTTTGGGAAAGAAATTAAATTGAGGAAGATAGCTTACCTGTTGTTCTTTTAATAGCGACCTGTCCAGTGTCTTATTGTTAATTCTAATGCAAGCACTTTCAGCTGGTAAAGAACCGAAAATAACTTTCATCAAAGTTGATTTCCCCTGTCCGTTTCTTCCGATTAATCCGGTTGGCGCACCTGTTTTGCAGGTAACATATATATCAGAAAGAACGTACCGGGCTCCAAACCTTAATTTAATATCGCTTATTTCAATTACATCCATTTATAGCAAATTACTATCAGTGCAATAAAAATGAGGATATCTAATGCCAGGGAGAGTGTCCATAGTGCAGTTTTGTTCCAGCCATGATTATAATAATAATAATACTCGGCCTTTTTTTGCCGGTTAATGATAATGTAGAATAGTACATCAGAGAAAATCTTCAACCAAAAAATGGAGGTGAAAATGTCTATGCCATACTGAATAAATATAGCACACAGTATAATGTTAATTATTGCAGCCGGAATAAACAAGTACTGGTAAAATCTGAAAAATAGTTTGAGCTTTATTTTTCCGGTCATGACTTCTAAATTAATGGTCCGAAAATGTCATGAAAAGTGGTACATACTTCATCGTTAAACCGGTTTAAAAATAAAAACCCCGCAGTTGCGGGGTCGGGGCTGGTGCCTCAGACGGGAATCGAACCCGTACGACCGTTTCGGGTCACAGGATTTTAAGTCCTGCGTGTCTACCAGTTCCACCACCGAGGCCGATGGGACATCACAAAATAAAAAATTCCACCCACAAAAGCCGGATGGAATTCTGAGCGGAAGACGAGGCTCGAACCCGCGACCTCAACCTTGGCAAGGTTGCGCTCTACCAACTGAGCTACTTCCGCAAATAGTGTTATACAAAAGAACTACTTAGAAAACTGGTTACCAGTTGTATCCGGCAACCGGATTGCAAAAATAAGTTTTGTTTGCTTTCGGCAAAATTTTTATATCCTACTTGTACTGAGGAGTATACTGGGTGCTGCTTTGGATCTGCACCTCGGGCTTGCCTTTATACCGGTGTTTATAAAGGCTGTAACAGCCGCCTAAAACAAAGGCTAAAACGCAAAATACCTGCAGATAAAACAGGAATACTGAGGAGTTTACCCAGTTACGGGTGAAGTCTTTTGCCTGTTTTTCCTTCAGTTCTTCAAGATATTGCTGCTCGTGGACGTTTCTGGTATGTTCTGCCATATCATCTGTTTGCGCTGCAAAAATAATGGTAGAAAATTAACAATTCACTTTTTTATTGACTATTTCGCTGAACCGGGTCTTTCCCTTTACAAAATGCTGCCAAACCACGCTGCCGCAAAACCACCCTTCCAGCCTTCCACGCCTCGTTTTCGGGAATATGCTTTTTGCGTGTCGTCCGGGTATCCATTGCAGGTATGCGACATGCGCTTTGAAAATGGCAACGAAATATACCCCCTGTCCTTCAAAAAGCGATTTGAAAGCTGAAATCGTGTCAAGTACCAACCGTAACGGGATCTTCCATAAAGCCTGGGAGGTCGGAAGATTTTTTGACATCATTATGAGGTTGTTCCGGAAATTCAGGAAAACCTTTCGCTTGTTTCCTTTGGGAAGCGTGCCGCCTCCTACATGATACACTACTGAAAGCGGACAAACATACACTTTATACCCCGCCAGTTGTACCCGCCAGCAGAAATCGATCTCCTCCTGGTGCGCGAAAAAAAACTCATCCAGCCCACTTAACTGGTGATAGACATCCGAACGCACGAACATGGCTGCCCCACTAGCCCAGAACACCGGTTCTATTGAGTTATATTGTCCCAGGTCTTTCTCGCATACATCAAAAATCCTTCCCCTCGCAAAAGGATATCCAAGATGATCAAGCCATCCGCCACAGGCACCTGCATATTCAAACAGGTCTTTGTGTGCGTGCATCAGAATTTTCGGCTGGCAAACCGCAACAGAACGATCATGCTCCATCAGGTTGATCACTGGTTCGATCCAGCCCGGCTGAACTTCTACATCTGAATTCAACAGGATATAGTAGTCGGCCCTGATTTGACGCAGTGCTTCATTATACCCCCTCGAATAACCGAGATTTTCAGAAAGTTTTACGACCTCGATCTGCGGATATACCTGTTCAATAAATTCTGTGGAGTCGTCGGTCGACGCATTGTCGGCAATCACCACCCTGAGATTGCGGTAGGTAGATGCGATGATGGAGGGCAGGAATCGCTCCAGGTAGGCGCGGCCATTCCAGTTCAGTATGACAATTGCAACGCTAGGGTTCACTTGCGGTGTTTGGGAACAATTTCCAAAAATAAGTGATGCGTTGCAATCCATTCCATAAATTCGGCCGATGATTCAACCCTGGTTCAACTGGAGAACAGGACTGGCACTGGTTGCCATCGCCATTGTTACCGGAACTATCTTCTACTCTCAATTCCTGGCAAGAAAAATTGCCAGAGAAGAAAGGGAAAAAGTTCAGTTGTGGGTCGAAGCCAGCAAAGCGATCCTGAATAATCCTTCCATGGATCTTGCGCTTCCCAATCTTATCCGCAATGAACAGCGTTCGATCCCAATTATAGAAACCAATGAAAACGACAGCATCATCAGTTTTATCAACCTCGATTCAACGCTGGCTGCCGACGATCCTGATTTTTTAAAGAATAAGCTGCGCAAATTCAAATCGGAGAACGACCCGCTGATAATTGTTTTGAGCGAACAGCCCTATGCGGCGAATAAATATTATTATGGTCATACTTCGCTGCTGAACCAGGTGAGATACTATCCGCTTGTGCAGTTACTGATTGTTGGATTATTCATAGTGATCACCATTACCGCGCTCACCACCAGTTTCCGATCTGCACAAAATCAGTTGTGGGCGGGCATGGCAAAAGAAACCGCGCACCAATTGGGAACGCCCATCACTTCTTTACAGGGATGGGTGGAGATGCAGAAAGAAAACAATCCTGCAGATTCGATCGTAACGGAAATGGAAAAAGATGTAAACAGGCTCAAGCTGGTGTCGGAAAGATTCAGCAAAATTGGAAGCGCTCCAAGCCTGGAAGAAAAGAATATCATTGAACAGGTGCAGGTGATGATTGATTATATCAGGAAACGCGCAAGCGGACGGGTGCAGTTTTCTTTGGAAACGCATGGGGCAACTGTTATTCCCGTAAGGATCTCCCCTGCCCTGTTCGACTGGGTGATAGAGAACCTGTTGAAAAATGCGCTGGATGCAATGGAAGGAAAGGGAAAAATAAGCGTTGATATCAGAGACCTGCACAATCATATCCAGGTTGATGTGACCGATACGGGAAAAGGAATTGCCCGTCAGCATGTGGGCAAGGTATTCACGCCGGGCTTCACTACTAAAAAACGCGGCTGGGGACTGGGATTAAGCCTTTCAAAGCGTATTATAGAACAGTTCCATAAGGGGCAATTGTATGTGAAGCACTCAGAGCCCGGCAAGGGAACAACTTTCAGGATAATTCTTAACAAGCAGAAGGCGGAAGTATGATTGCAGGTTCGCGAAAAACATTATTTTTGCGCTCCCATATGCCCGGGTGGCGAAATTGGTAGACGCACCACCTTGAGGTGGTGGCGCTGGAAACGGCGTGCTGGTTCGAATCCAGTCTCGGGCACTGAATTATAAAGACTCCCTTTTCGGGGGTCTTTTCATTTTTGTAAATGCTTTTGAAGTTGTAGCCATCAAAAGAACTCCACTTATTTGATTATACTTTTTACATGTAAAAAGGAGGGGAACTCCAAAGTTCCTGATTTTGACTATAATAGAATCAGGTAACAAAAACTTAATATGAAAAATGACCTGTATTTCCCCATAAGTAATACAATTTAAGCTTCCGGGCATGCTATTTATAGCATATAACTGAATCAAGCGGTTTTGCAAATCAGGTAATTATTTACCGCCTCGTTTGAACTAAACCAGTTATGAACATGCGAAATCGAGCCTGGATTTTAATTCTTTTGGCATTTGTCGCTTTTTCCTCCTGCTTCAAGAAGTACGAGGGAAAAATTCAAATTGACGGCTCAAGTTCGGTATACCCCATCACGGAAGCTGTAGCTGAGGAATTCAGAAAAAAGCGACCTGATATTCGGGTGACCGTGGGCGTTTCCGGAACCGGAGGCGGATTCAAGAAATTTGCACGTGGCGAGCTGGACATCAGCAATGCATCAAGGCCAATTAAAAAATCTGAAATCGACGAATGCGCGAAAAATAATATCTCATTTATTGAACTACCTGTTGCTTATGATGGACTTGCTGTAGTAGTTAGTCCGTCAAATGATTTTGTAGATCACCTTACAGTTGAAGAATTAAAAAGAATTTGGGAGCCGGCTGCTCAGAATAAAATCAAATCGTGGAAACAGGTAAGAGCAGGTTTCCCAGATGTACCACTGAGGTTATATGGCGCCGGTACTTCTTCAGGCACCTACGATTATTTTACTGAGGCAATTGTTGGAAAAGCAAAATCTTCACGGGGCGACTATACAGCCAGCGAGGACGACAACGTGCTGGTGCAGGGAGTTTCGTCCGATAAAGGCGCGCTGGGGTATTTTGGACTGGCATATTTTACAGAAAACAAAAACAAGCTGAAACTAGTGGGTATTGATGCGGGAAGGGGCCCGGTTTATCCATCTGATTCAACAGTCACAAGCGGAACATATGCACCACTTTCCAGGCCTGAATTCATCTATATAAATTCCCGGTCGGCCAGCTCGGAAATCCTTAAAGAGTTCGTAGGCTTTTACATGGCAAATGCGCCCCAATTGGTAAAAGAAGTAGGATATGTTCCATTGCCTGCCGAAGTGTATACATTAAGTCTCGAAAGATTTCTGAAAAATAAACAAGGTTCAATGTTCGCGGATAAAAGTACTGTTGGCGCTGACCTTATAAAATTGTTACAGGAAGATAAATAAAAGATGCGCGTAAAAGAGAAGATAATAGAGATAGTTATGATGTGTTGCAGCTTTGTAACTGTCCTTACTACCATCGGCATCATCGTTGTGTTACTTGTAGACACTGTCAGGTTTTTTTCTGAAGTTTCAATAGTAGATTTTTTGACCGATACGCAATGGACACCCCTTTTCTCTGATAAACATTTCGGTATTCTGCCATTGCTCTCAGGCACCCTTCTTACCACTTCAATTGCTATACTTGTTGCAGTTCCGCTTGGATTAATCATTGCTGTTTACCTGAATGAATATGCGTCTGCAAAATTCACCGGCCTGGTAAAGCCGGTTTTAGAAATCCTGGCGGCTATCCCAACCGTTGTATATGGTTTCTTCGCCCTGCAATTTGTTACGCCGCTTTTGCAAAACATCATACCAGGGCTTCAGGGTTTTAATGCCTTGTCGCCTGGCCTGGTAATGGGCATAATGATACTTCCTTACATAACCTCTTTAAGCGAAGATGCGCTCAGAGCTGTACCGGGATCAATACGTGAGGGCTCATACGGAATCGGCGCAACCAAATTCCAGACAGCTTTCAGGGTCATGATCCCCGCGGCTTCTTCCGGAATTATTGTTTCTATTATACTGGCCATTTCCAGGGCTTTGGGTGAAACGATGATAGTGGCCATAGCTGCAGGGCAAGAGCCGAAGCTAACCTTCAATCCCAAAGAATCCGTGGAAACCATTACAACCTACATTGTTCAGGTAAGCATGGGTGATGTTCCCCAGGATTCGCTTGAATACCGCACCATTTTCGCCGCGGGATTGACACTGTTTGTTTTTACATTCATTCTAAACAATATCAGTTTCTGGATGCGCAAAAAGTTTCAAAACAAATATGAATGAGCAGAAATAAAAGACATAGTAAATCCAGGCTGAATGATAAAGCATTCAGGATAGTTGGATTGGTTTGTACCATTTCCGCACTTATCATCCTGGGGATTTTACTGGTTGATATTTTCTCAAAAGGATTTAACAGGATCAATTGGAGTTTCTTCAAAAGTCTTCCATCCCGGCATGCGAGCCAGTCGGGCATCTTAACTGCCCTGGCGGGAATGTCATCGCTTATTTTCTTTACAATCATAATTGCATTACCCATTGGTATACTGGCAGGCGTTTACCTTGAAGAATATGGAAAGCGAAACCGGTTTGCCAAATTCGTGGAGATCAATATTGCCAACCTTGCAGGAGTACCATCTGTTATTTACGGCATTCTGGGATTAACACTCTTTGTAAGGATGAGTAAATTAGGTAACAGTCTTCTTGCGGGTGCCCTGACCCTGGCTTTATTGATACTCCCTATCATTATAGTTTCTACCAGGGAAGCAATAAAAGCGGTTCCCGGATCACTAAGAGAAGCATCTTACGGTATGGGAGCTACCAAATGGCAAACAACGAGCCGGGTTGTCATTCCTTCTGCACTGGGTGGAATTCTGACCGGAATTATACTTGCATTGTCAAGGGCAATTGGTGAAACAGCGCCACTATTGGTAATTGGCGCATTGGTGTATGTGCCCTTCATTCCTGAAGGCCCCAAAGACCAGTTTACTACTCTGCCGATCCAGATATTTAACTGGACGTCCAGGCCACAGGCTGAATTTATTGTAAACGCCGCAGCTGGAATTATTGTGCTGCTGCTGATAACACTTTTACTGAACGGGATCGCTATATATATACGTAACAGGTGGTATAAAAAAATGAGGTATTAATTATTAACCATGCACAAGCTGGAAGTCATAAATGGAAATTTGTTTTACGGAGATAAGCATGCTCTGAAAAATATACACATTCAAATTGAAGCGAATGCTGTTACTGCATTCATTGGACCTTCAGGTTGTGGGAAATCGAGCCTGCTGCGTTGCTTTAACAGAATGAACGAACTGATTGAAAATGCCAGGACCGAAGGTGAATTCCTGCTGGATGGGCAGAATATTTACGATGGTACTTTTGAAGTGTATGACTTGCGTAAAAGGATTGGAATGGTATTTCAAAGACCTAATCCATTTCCAAAATCAATCTTCGAGAATGTTGCTTACGGACTGCGCATCAATGGTATTAAAGACAAAAAGCTGCTGGAGGAAAAAGTAGAGCAGTCATTAAAAGACGCGGCTTTATGGGATGAGGTGAACAGCATTTTAAATAAGCCCGCCCTATCCTTATCCGGAGGTCAGCAACAACGCCTCTGCATCGCACGGGCCTTAGCGGTTGAGCCTACTGTTCTGTTAATGGATGAACCGGCATCTGCATTGGATCCGATATCTACCGCAAAGATCGAAGACCTTCTTTATGAGCTAAGGAAAAAGGTTACCATTGTGATAGTTACACATAACATGCAGCAAGCCGGACGTGTAAGCAATAAGACGGCTTTCTTTTATATGGGTGAACTGATAGAGTACGACGACACAAAAAAAATATTTACAACCCCTGAAAAAGAGAGGACGCAAAACTATATTACCGGCCGCTTCGGATAAAACTTATAACATGACGCAACTTCAGGAAGCTTTGAATCAACTACGCGAAAGCGTTTCAGAAATGGCAAGGATGGTCAGCAGGCAGCTCCACAAAAGCATTTGCGCTTTATTGGATCGGGATGAAAATCTTGCCAATGTCGTTATATTTAACGAGAAGCGTGTGAACGCCCATGAATTGATAATAGATGAGGCCTGCGAACACATCTTTGCACTCTACAATCCGGTAGCGCATGATATGCGATTTGTTTTCGCATCCTTAAAAATAAACTCAGACCTCGAGCGCATAGGGGATTATGCTGAAGGAATTGCCAACCTGGTAATACTGGGAGAAAATAAATTCGATACTCAGCTAATTGAAAAAATGGAGTTAAAAAAGATGTATGATATATCCGACGCCATGCTTGGCGATGTAATCACTGCTTATAATGAGGACAATAGTAAACTTGCGGGTACGGTTTTTTCCCGGGACCTGCAATTAAATGAAATAAACCGTAATGCATCTGATCTCATTATAGAATACCTGAAAGCCAACACAGATAAAATCGCTCAGGCGCTTTACTTGCTTTCAATTATAAGAAAACTGGAGCGTGTAGGAGATCACATCACAAATATTGCGGAAGATATTATTTTCTATAAAGAGGCGAAGCAGTTAAAACATGGAGATAAAAAGTATGATTAATGCCCGCGAAGCAGCATGAAGGCCTGGAAAAAGAGCTTCTGCCAAAAAAAAGACCGCTAACTTCTGTTAGCGGTCCTACCCCACCGGCTATTTTATAAATGGATAATCATCATAAATATTATTATTAGTCAGCCTTGCTGGAGAAGATCCATCCGGATTCATAATATAGATCTCAAATTTTGGATTGGTTGAAGGCAGTGGAAAATCACGACTTGTTGTAAACACTATTTTATCAATTTCTCTCGACCAGGATGGGCGGGCATCTATTCCCGCAAAACTAGTGATACCAACCTGATTTGTTCCATCCGCATTCATCACAAAAACATCGGGGTTCCCGTTTCTTGTGCTCATGAAAGCAATCCGGGTTCCGTCGGGCGACCACGTTGGCATCTGATCGAAAGCATTTGCAGTAGTGAGCCTTACAACATTACTTCCGTCAGCATTCATTACAAAAACATCAGTAAGCGCCGTTCCACCCAGATTGGATTGAAAAGCGATGAGGCTTCCATCAGGTGACCAGGTTGGCCACCTGTCATCCTGTGTGCGCTCTGTCAACCTTGTGACCTCCTCACCATCAATATCTGAAACATAGATTTCGTGATTACCATCACGGTTGCTCGAAAAAATAAGATGATTTCCCCTTGGTGACCACTCGGGCCAATCCTCATCGGCATTTGGAGTATTGGTCACATTCCTAAGCCCTTCGCCATTCGCATTCAAAACATAAATATCCCTGGAGCCAACTGGTCCTGATGCGAAAGCAATATGATTTCCATTCGCTGACCATGACGCACGTCCGTCAGGCACATTATTGAAGGTTAAACGCGTAACATCTGAGCCATCTGATTCCATAGAATAAATTTCATCATTCCCGTCCCTGTTACTAACGAAAAGTATTCTGCCCGCATTCTTTTTGCCGGGCTTGTTGCCGGAATTATCTCCGGTCAGAGAAGGAATGCCTGTTACATCAGGGCTTATCTCCTTTTTGCATGCGCTGAACACAATAGCGATAACTGTCAGGCAAACAATTGCTGTTTTGAAAAAAATTGCTCTCATAACATCAGTTTAAAAATTAAATGCAATACGACAGGTAAATAGAATTAACATTCGTATCCTGTAATTCGACCAACAAATATTCTAAATGCTTCTATTGCTGACAATAGCCCAAAAGGAAGAGGAATTATTTCAGGAAGACCTTGTTTATAGCTTCTGCTTTGTTCTGTACGTGCAGTTTTTCGTAGATATGCCTGAT
>DASWTK010000325.1:0-4062 GCA_036402175.1 Chitinophagaceae bacterium
GCATAAGCCATGGCAATCCTTTAAGCCCGATTCCTTCAAAACTGCCTGGTCTTGTACGTGGTTTCCAGATACCGGCACGAAGCATGTCTACCTTACCGGTAGCTGCCAATTGCTGGCAGGTTTCAATTACCTGCGTTTCTGTTTCTGCGCTGCAAGGCCCTGAAATAATCAGCGGGCGTTTGTTCCACACAGCGTTTACCAACTCTTTGGTAGTTGCGGTTTGTGTCTCCATTTGACAATTCGGTTTTACTAATTAGCCGATGCGCTAATAAATTATACTATAAAAAAAATTAATTGACCCACTCACATCCTCAAATCCCCAAATCCTCAAATCCCCTAATCAGCTAATCTGCTTATCGGCTTAATCAGCTAATTATCATCTACTATTCGCCTCATTCATCCTAATCCTCCGTCCTTTGTATTTCTTCCCATCAATAGACGTTATCATCTGTCCGGCCGATTTTTTATCTACTTCTATCCAGCTGTTCATCTCTTTCATATCAATGCGTCCCAATACTTCTTTCCTCAGATCGCTCATATCGAGTATGAACTGAAGGAAGCTGGCTTTGTAAAACCCGTCCTTGGTGCCGAGGTTCACAAACAGTTTAGTATAATCGCCGCCGCCGTTTCCAAACTCTCTTCCACGGGTGTCTCTTCTCCTGGCCTGATCCCTTCCTTCGCCAACCGGAATCCGCTCCCTGAGGTCACGGCGCTCACGAACGTTGAGGTCTTCTGCATTTTCATAATACTTGAGGAACCTGTCGAATTCAAGCGCTGCCACTCTTTTCAAAACTTCTTCCTTGGTTATATCGCTGAATTTTTCTTCCAGCATGGGAACATAGGTCTCATAATCGCCATGACTGATATCGGTTTGCAGCAATTTATCCATGAAGTGAAAGAATTGCTTCCGGCACACGTCTTTACCCGTAGGTATCTCCAGTTTATGAAACGATACCTGCACGGTGCGCTCTATCTGTTTCAGCTTGCCAAGCTCACGGCTATGCACAATCGACATACAGATGCCCGTGTTACCCGCCCTTCCGGTGCGGCCACTGCGGTGCGTATATACTTCAACGTCATCCGGCAATTCGTAGTTGATCACGTGCGTGATATCCTTTACATCAATTCCTCTTGCCGCAACATCGGTTGCGATCAGCAACTGAAGCGTTTTTTCGCGGAACTCACCCATTACTTTATCGCGTTGCTGCTGTGTGAGATCACCATGAAGCGCGTCGATGTCGTATCCTTCACGGGTTAACTTTTCTGCGATGTTCTGCGCATCTACTTTGGTCCGGGTGAAAACGATCCCATAAATACCGGGATTAAAATCGATCAGCCTTTTCAGGGCCTCATATCTATGCTGAGCCGAGGTTACATAATACTGGTGGTCAACACTCTGGCTGGCTGTATTCATTTTTCCTACAGTAACCTCATACGGCTGCTGCATGTATTTCTTGCTTACCCTTCTTATTTCAGGTGGCATGGTAGCGCTGAAAAGCCAGGTAGCTTCACGCTTGGGAGTATTCTGCAAAATAAATTCAATGTCATCCTGGAATCCCATGTTCAGCATTTCATCTGCCTCGTCCAGCACCACGTACCGGATTTGCTCCAGGTTAATGGCTTTCCTTTCAATGAGGTCGATCAGCCTGCCCGGCGTGGCAACGATGATCTGAACACCCCTTTTGATATCCCGGATCTGGGAACCGATAGAGGCGCCTCCATATACGGCTACTACGTGCATGCCGGTCATGAACTTCTTAAAGAGCTCGATCTCACTGACTATCTGCATGCAAAGTTCCCTGGTAGGACAAACCACCAGTGCCTGGGGGTATTTTTTATCTGAATCAGTTAACTGAAGGAGGGGCAGGCCAAAAGCCGCGGTCTTCCCTGTGCCGGTTTGAGCCAGGCCAACCAGGTCCTTGGTACCGCTCAGCAAAACAGGTATTGCCTTCTCCTGTATGGGAGTAGGTGTGGTAAATCCTAATGCCTCGGTTGCTTTAACCAGCTTAGTATCCAACCCTAATCCTTCGAAAGTCATCATATATCAAAATTTTCGCAAAGGTAGAGAGTTAATTAGCTAATTAGGCCAATTAGCCAATTAGCTAATGGTAGAATTCGTTAATTGCTCATAAATAAGACAATTGATCACCCACCATATCCATCCGCATTCTATTAATTTATTGGTCCGGGATCATCTAATTGGCTAATTGGCTTATTGGCTTATTGGCTTATTATTTTATGATTTTTCTTATTTTATTCGCGTTCTCAATCAATTCACGCAGGTACTCATAATTCTCCTTTTCCAGGCAGGCCTTGAATTTTCGCAGCTGCGAAATGTGCTCATTCAGCACGTCCAGCACATTTTCACGGTTCTGCATGAATATAGGCACCCACATGGAAGGGTTACTCTTAGCCAGTCGCACGGTGCTTTCGAATCCACCACTCGCCAGTTCAAATATGGCCTCTTCTTCCCGTTCCTTTTCCAAAACCGTATTGGCAAGGGCAAAGGAAGTAATGTGCGATATATGGCTGATATAAGCGGCATGCAGGTCGTGCGCCGCTCCTTCCATATAAAGCAGGTGCATTCCCAGAGCCGCATAGATCTTTTCAACCATTTCCAGGGCGTCGGCATCGCATTCTTCCCTGTTACAAATGACCGTCGCCTTATTTACAAAAGCGCCTCTCACGGCCGCGTCCGGACCACTGTATTCTGTTCCCCACATCGGATGGGTTGCAACAAATCTTCCTCTTTTAGGATGTGAGGCAACCGACTCCAGCACACCGGCCTTGGTTGATCCAACATCCATCACCACCTGCTGGTCAACATTATCCAGTACAAGTGGCAAAAGCTGTTCCGAAACATTGACAGGAACAGCCACAATTACGAGGTGCGACCGCCTCACTGCTTCTCCAAGCTCCGCTACTTCACTGACCAACTGTAGATCAAGCGCGCGCTGACAATGTGCATTGTTTGCATCCACTCCAATGATCGTTCCCGCAATGCCCTTCTCCTTCAGCGCAATCGCCATCGATCCTCCAATCAGTCCTGTTCCTATAATGGTTACCGTTATCATCATCGTTGGTTAGGGTTGGTTAACCGGCGCATTTACTTCAAGACCTGATACTCTCTTCATTGCTTCCGTTAGTCTTGCTTCAGGGCTGCAAAGGCTTATCCTGATATATTTGAGACCAGCCTGTCCAAAAATGCCGCCCGGCGTAATAAAAACATTCTTCTGATACAGCACTTCATCACTCAATTCATAACTGTCTTTATACCCTTCGGGAATTGCAGCCCATACAAATAACCCAGCCTGCTTCTCGTCATACGTGCAGTTCAATACGTTGAGTAATTCAAAAACTTTAATACGCCTCTTCCTGTATATATCATTCAGTTGCTGAAACCATTCATCGCCCAGTGATAATGCTTTGGCTGCCGCCAGCTGCACCGGAAGGAACATCCCGCTGTCCATATTGCTTTTGAAGCGGAGAACCTCGTCAATCCTTTGCTTTGCTCCCGAAAGCATGCCGATCCTCCATCCCGCCATATTATGAGATTTACTTAATGAATTCAGTTCAATTGCTACATCCTTCGCGCCATTTATACTTAACAGGCTTAATGGCTCGTCATTGAGGATGAAGCTGTATGGATTATCGTGTACCAGCAAAACGCTGTTATCCTTTGCGAAAGCAATCAGTTTATCAAACATTTCCCGCGTAGGGAGTTGACCGGTGGGCATGTGAGGATAATTCACAAACATGAGACAACCTGCAGTAACGCCTTCTTTTTTGAGCTGTTGTTTTATGCTATCAAGATCGGGGAACCAGTCATTTTCTTCTTTCAAAACATAATCTATAACCTTTCCCCCAGCCAGCTTTGCTGCGCTTCTGTAGGTTGGGTATCCCGGATCTGGTACAAGAACTATGTCGCCTTCGTTCACGTATGTCATGCAGATATGCATGATGCCTTCCTTGGAACCAATAAGCGGCAGAATTTCCGAATCGGGGTTCAATGCAACCTGATAATATTTTTTATACCAGTCGGCCATCGCCTGCCGTAGTACC
>DASWTK010000326.1:0-2074 GCA_036402175.1 Chitinophagaceae bacterium
TCTCAGCTGTAGTGGTATTTGTCTCCCTGCTTGGTTACTTCGGCATAAAACATATGGGCATATTTACTTATCGCCAGGTTATAGTAAAAGAGGTTGTTAAAGCATCCGGGGGTAAAATAACCAACGGAAATAACAGTATAAATTCAGATGGGCAAATGGAAGAGGCCCGGGATGAATCAGATGCGGAGGATAAACCTGCGCCCGGAAATGAGGCAGCCACTTCAGATAACCAGTCGACATACATCCAGGGCCCGGTTAAGGTCAAATATGAAAAATCGGGCCTGCAGAAAGAAGCGGCCGAACGCATTCACCGGGAACTCGACCGGTTGATGCTTTCTGAGAAAATATTTAAAAAGGAAGAGCTCTCGCTTGCCCAGCTTGCTGAAATGCTGGACGTGCATCCCAATAACCTGTCGCAGGTGATCAACACATACGAAAACAAGAATTTCTACGATTATATCAACACCCTCAGGGTGGAAGAATTCAAAACACTGGTTTTGTTGCCAGAGAACGACCGCTTTACAATACTTTCTCTCGCCTTTGAATGCGGTTTTAATTCCAAGACCGCCTTCAACCGGAATTTTAAAAAAATAACCGGGCTTTCTCCTTCTGAATATCTGAAGGAAATGAATGTTCATTTGGTCAGTGAATATTAATATCAGGCTGTTTATTAGGTCCCACTTCTCAAGGCGTTCATTCTCAACGTCTGATGGCTCTGTTAATTTCCTTTAACAGTGCGTACCACTTTATAGGATGGGGCGAAAACTGCTTTTCAGCGACTCATTTTTGCTGAAAATTTTTAGCATGAAAAACAAAACAATCAATTTGATGGCGATCCTTTTACTTACTGCCGGATTATGGAGTTGTAAAAAGGAATTCAGCCCCAACGAGCCAGGCGCCCTGGTACCGAAGACGGTAGACCAGGATGCCACCCTTTCGTCCATTTCAGTGAATGGCACTCAATTACACAGTGAGGCATTTGGTAATCCTGCCGATCCGATGGTGGTTTTCCTTCACGGCGGCCCTGGCGGCGATTACCGGAATGGCATCAATGTCAAAAACCTGGTCAAGAACAACTACTATATTGTATTCTATGACCAGCGTGGATCGGGACTTTCTAAACGTCATCCGAAGGACAGTTACAACATCCAGATAATGCTGGATGACCTCACCGCGGTAATTCAACATTACCGGACAAGCCCTTCGCAAAAGGTTTTCCTTTTCGGCCATTCGTGGGGTGCAATGCTTTCCACGGCCTACATCAATAAATATCCGTCCGCAGTAAGCGGCGCGATATTAGCTGAGCCCGGCGGATTTACCTGGGATCATGTGAAGAGGTACGCCGAAAAAAGCCGGAGAATTAAACTGTTAAACGAAGTGACGAACGATGTACTTTATCCCGATCAGTTTCTTACAGGCAAGGAAAATGATCATGCCATCCTCGATTATAAACTGGCGTTAAGTTCTGCATTCACATTTGCCAAAAATAACGATGAGGGCATTGAAGGCACCTCTCCATTCTGGAGAAATGGCGCGGCAGTAGTAAAAAAGTTTACTGAGATTGGCGAAGACGAAGGTTTTGATTTTACTCCAAATCTCCGCCAGTTTACTACCAAAGTTCTGTTTTTATACAGCGAAAACAACAAGGCTTATGGTGAGTCATTTGCACGGGAGATATCCTCAGCATATCCCAATGTACAGTTATCCAGGGTTAATGGCACGGGCCATGAAATGATCCATTTCAAATGGGACAATGTTTTTGCGCTTGCATTGCCCTACCTGAATTCATTACGATGAACCAATCTTTTACAAAATCAGTTAAAAACAATCCGAAGCCTTCTGCCATTGAGAGGAAGGCCGGGGCCAAAAAACAAAAAAATGAAACATATAAAACACATATTGATCGCTGCGGTGCTGATTTCTCTTCTTAATACTTCTTTCGCTCAAAGCGTGAACTGGAAGAGCCTTCAGCCATCACAACGACACATTATCAGCCTCAATGCGGGCTTCGATAATTCCACTTCTATCGGCTTAGGTTATGGGTATAAGCTGAATACAACAATGCCGGTGTTGT
>DASWTK010000327.1:0-5499 GCA_036402175.1 Chitinophagaceae bacterium
AATGCGATCAGGATCCCGGCGCTGAAAACAATAGCTTCCATCCATTCTCCCAATTGCACATAAGTAAAAAGAACAATAAATGATACCACTAACGCATAAACGATCCATTTGAGCGGATCTTTGATAAGTGTGTGCTCAAAAGAAACACGCAAGGAATTCAGTGGTGAGATTTTACGGATGGATACCAGTGGCAGCAATGCAAAGAGAACAGAAATAACAAGGCCTAATAATATTCCCTGGCCAATTGCCGTCCATGAAATACCGGCTTCTACTTTAATTGGCAGCAGGTCGCTCAACACTATCGGAAGAAACTGTTGTATCACACTACCCAGCGCTGCACCGATGATGGATCCTATCAATCCGATGCCCGCGATTTGGATCAGGTAAATAAAAAACGCCTGCGCGGCCTTTGCGCCGAGACATCGCAGAACCGCAATAGTGTTTATCTTTTCGCGAACGTAAATATGAATGGCGCTTGCTACGCCAATGCATCCCAGCAGCAACGCGATGAAACCTATGAGCGACAAAAACGTTGTGACATCTTTGAACGACCTGGTGGTGTCTTCCTTTTGGGTTTCGATTGTATCGTACGACAAACCTGCATTCTGCAATCTGGGTTCAATCTCATTTGCTACTTTTTCAAGATCCGTTTTGGTATCATACTTAAAAAAGAACCTGTGGTTAATACGACTTCCTTTCTGATCCAGTCCTGTTTGCTCAAGATATGAAAGCGGAATATAAACAACCGGTGCAACGGAAGCTGATAAGCCAGTTTTTCCCGGCGCGGCAAGAAGCGTACCCGCAATTGCGAAACTAAGATCACCGATCTTGATAGAATCTCCCTGTTTCGCATTGAATTGCAGCATCAGTGTTTGATCAACCAATGCCTGCTGTCCTTTCCGAAATGTGCGGGAAACTCCCGCAGGTGATGTTTCAAAATCGCCATAATAAGGAAAATCACCGCCAAGCGCTTTTACTTCAATCAGCCTGGTACCACCACTTTTGGGAAAATAGATCATGGAAGAAAAGCTCCGTTGCTCGGACCTTTGATCACCCAGTGAATCAACCAAACCTCCCAATGCGGTTCTTATTGGTTTGTTACCTGTGATCTCGAGGTCAGCGCCCAATAAGCTTGCGGCCTGCTGGTCTATTTCATCGCGAAGCACATTGCTTAAAGAATAGATAGCTACTAATGCAGCGATACCTAATATAATAGAAGAAACAAAAAGCAAAAGCCGCGAGCGGTTCCTGCGGCTGTCGCGCCAGGCCATTAACAATATCCAGTTCAGTCGTTTCATAATTAAGCTAAAACGGGTTCGTTAGAAACCAGTCTTCCTCCTTTCAATCGGATTATCCTTCCTGTACGTGATGCCAGTTCAGCATTATGGGTAACCAATATCAGAGTAGTGCCTGCTTCTTTATTCAGGTCGAATATGAGGTTCTCAATTTTTTCACTGGTTTCAGCATCGAGGTTACCCGTAGGCTCATCGGCAAACAGTATACTTGGTCTGTTGGAAAAAGCACGCGCGAGTGACACGCGCTGCTGCTCTCCGCCACTGAGCTGAACCGGGTAATGATGCGCACGGTCGCCCAGACCAACCTTCTCCAGCAGGTCAAGTGCAATGGGCCTTACATTCCTTTCTCCCCGCAATTCAAGCGGCACCATTACATTTTCCAGCGCAGTTAATGTTGGCAGCAACTGGAAATTCTGGAATATGAATCCTACGTGCCTGTTACGCACCATTGCGCGCTGATCTTCGTTCAGGTTTTCAAGTTTTATGTTTTTAAGTTCAACGCTTCCCGAACTTGCGCGGTCGAGCCCCGCGCACAATCCCAGCAGTGTGGTCTTGCCACTTCCGGAAGGACCAATGATTGAAAGCGTTGCTCCGGGTTCAACATCAAAACTGATATTGTCCAGAACGGTTAGAGTACGGCCAGCACTTTGATAGGTTTTTGTAACGTTCTGCACGCTAAGTATAAGCTCCATGAATTTAAAATGTGTTTACAGTCAGCGAATATAATTCACCTAACTCTTCATAATTTGGCTTAATGGAAATTAAGGTATTAATTAAGGAAATTACGTACAGTCTGTTACACCTTTCTGTCAGACACAGGACGGTCTTATTCAACTGCCTGGTTCTTTGCATGCTGGTCCTTATTTCCTGTGGTGATGGAAATGCACCCGGGAAAACTGCGGAGACCACTGCTACAGAAGATTCTGCAAATAAAATTGGCGCAAACCCGGATACCGCTACCAAAACGATCTTATTCTTCGGAAATAGCCTTACGGCGGGTTATGGCCTTGAACCTTCCCAGGCCTTTCCCGCACTGATTCAACAAAAGCTCGATTCACTCGATCTCCCATATAAAGTGATCAATGCAGGTGTAAGTGGCGAAACTTCAGCCGGTGGAAATGGACGTATCGACTGGATACTGCAGCAATCGCCCGACATATTCGTGTTGGAACTGGGAGCAAACGATGGATTGCGGGGAATACCCGTAACTGAAACCAAAAAGAATCTGCAGTCTATTATTAATAAGGTGAAAGAAAAGGACCCGTCAACAAGGATCATCATCGCCGGCATGATGATGCCTCCCAATATGGGACAGCAGTATACCAGCGAGTTCCGCGCCATCTTTCCCGAGCTTGCCAAAGTGAATAAAGCCACTCTCATACCCTTTCTCCTGGAAGGAGTAGGTGGCGAAGCCAGGTTCAACCAGCAGGACGGCATTCATCCAACGCCGGAAGGTCACGAAATAGTTGCCGGAAATGTTTGGAAAGTGCTTCAAAAGTTCGTTCAACCCTGAACGTTTTGTTTAAACTTCACGTTTCGATACTTCATTTTTTATATAATATTTCCGCTGAAAGCATGATTCCGATCAAGTATTTTGCCCGAAAGCTTGCATAATTCAGGAACGCTTGCAACCTTTGTACTACAATTTTCCAATCCTCCTATTTAAGGCTAACGCGAATCCACTCTCCAAAAAGAATCCGTAATTCCAATCCTTAGAATCTCCGCAAGATCCAGTTTTCCGGATTTCATTACCCTTAAGACGTACCTTTTATGAAAGCAAATTTCTACACGCTTGCATTCGCATGCCTTTTATTTGCATCACCTACTTTCGCTTATACCGATACGGTCAGAACTGGTTCCTTCATCATTAACATGGGCGTTTCGCCACAAACCATTAATAATGGACTAAAGCCTTATGGTTTGGTGTATGAACTGATGAATACCCATAGAGTGCCGGTATGGTGGGTGATCAACACATCAAAGACAAAAGATGGTTCCGATTTCGCTCACAACGGAATTACCTACAGAGGCGGAACATTCGTTATTCCAGCAGCTTACCGAAGCGCCGCTGTAAATACCACTATTGCCAACTGGCAATCGCAGGGTGTTGTTGGCGCAACTGCGGTAAGTGATTTTCTGGCGCCGGTTTATATGATCCTGAAATTTACTCCGCGCTGGACGCTGGATACATTAAATGGTGAACTGGCATTAGGATACTTCAGGAATGCAGGAATACCTTCGTCGGCCCATGGTGGCGACAGCTCACAAGGCTGGAAAAGTCCTGCACAATTAGGCGCCTGCGATGACATATTTGTGCTTCCGCATGCTGATCCTGAATGGTCAACCCACAACAATCTTTATTACTGGAACCAAACGCACAAAGGAAACATCTGGGCAAGCTGTCACGCGCCGAGTGTAATTGAAAATATGGTAAGCCCCGATTCTTCGGTAAGACTGAATTTTCTTACAACTGACGGAATGGTGCCCCATAAAAAACACACGAGAAATATCACTGGTCCTTTCACATATTCAGCACATGGCGATCCGATCATGCAGTTCATAAGTATTATGGATGGTGCATTGACCAATGGATCGGAACAGGCATACTTGCCAAAGCTGACAAGCACATGGCGCAGCAGTACTACAGTAGCTGTGCACGATGCAAGTCATCCTGATGTTCCATCTTTATCAAATGGACTGGCAGCGAATTTAGCTTTCGGACGTGCCTTTGGAGATGCGGATCGTGGTTTCGTAATGTATCAGGCTGGTCATGACATGTTAACTGACGGATCGGTTGCGGAGCAGGTAGCTGCGCAGCGGGCGTTCTTCAATTACTCTTTTTTCATAATGACGAAGACGTATGATTTTGAAGTGACCATGACCGGTGTTCCGGAACTTTCACTGGTGAATCAATCATATCCGCTGACATTTTCTGTACCTCCCGGCGTTGATCTTAATCAGTATACTATTAAATGGACTGCCTCTTCTCCTGGATCATTCAGTCCGGATGATCAATCGCAGAACGTTTTCTTCACGCCTACTGGTTCAGCTGGTCAGAACGTTGTTATCACCGTTTCACTGACTGATGCATGCGGAAGGGCATATACATCTGCTTCTTCAACCTATACAACAGGTGTGCTGGCCGACGCGGATGTAAAGCTCAGCGCGGTTTTAAGATCCCAGGATGCAGCTGAACTTTCATGGAGCGTTGATAGTCGTGACGTGAGTCATTGCGAACTGCAAAAGCAGGTAAACAACAACTTCGAACAGGTGGCAATGATATTCACTGAAGAATCTTCAGGAAACAGAATTTATAAATATACCGACAGGAAGCTGCAAAGTTCAGTTAACTATTACAGGTTAAAAGTGTTTTCTAAATCGGGCACGTTCACATACAGCAATATCGCAAAAGTTTCTTTGAACAAGGATGGTATACAGGTAACGCTTATGGGTAACCCTGTTCGGAATACCATCAGAATTTCATACGAAAGCAAACTAAAAGAACGTGTTGATATCAGATTGATTGATATGCAGGGCAGGCTTGTAATGAACAGCCAGGTATCTTCAGAAAATAAACTGATCAGTCTGGATCTTCCGTCAAATGTATCAAGAGGACAATACGCCTTACAGGTAATTTCATCCGGACAAAGTCACAGTTTTAAAGTTTTTGTACAATAGCCCCCTTTTTAACTCCCCCGAACAGTTGTTAGCCAAAGCCTTGCAGCAAATGCTGCGAGGCTTTTTTGTTTTTGGTCTGAAACAGGATTGGCATAAATATGGTGGCTTTGTAATGACAAATTCTTCATCCATAAATCGTGATACAATGAATACCGCTATCACAACATCGAGAGAAAACCGCATTAGGGCAAGCATAGGTTATTTACATATTGATGATGCAGGAACCGGAGGAATACCGGTTGTGTTCGCGCATTCGTTCGGCGGAACCTTACACAATTGGGCAGCACAACTGGAACACCTGCGCGTAAACCGTCGTGCTATTGCATTTGATCTGCGGGGACACGGGCTTTCAGATGCCCCTTCAGATAACAATTATGATGTAGCGTTGCTTGCAGAAGATATAGCAACTATTGCCGATAGTCTGGAGCTTGAAAAATTTATGCTTGGTGGTCATAGCATGGGTGGATCTGCGGTAATTGCTTATGCGGGACTTCATCCCGAAAAAGTTGCAGGCCTGATGATGGTT
>DASWTK010000328.1:0-5494 GCA_036402175.1 Chitinophagaceae bacterium
TTCACGGTTAGCCTTCCCAGCGTATTGAGGTCGTTCTTTCCTAATGATAATACGTCTTTCGCCAGGTCAAGCGCGTTCTTTTCGGTAGTGCCGTGGTTAATAAGAATGGCGATCAGTTCGGAGTCGCTGAGAGAGGAAGGACTTTTCCTTAGGAGTTTTTCACGGGGCTGGTCATCTATTGCCAGCTGCTTAATCGAGTACTTTTGCGCTTGCATACCACAACCTTTCTTTCTATTTTCAACTTATAATTCCGCGATGAATTTATACAATACTTTGTAATTTATTGCGTTATCCGATTCGTAACCTTTGAAAAACTAGAAATCCAAATGAAAAGGAAAACCATTGCTGCCATAGGCGGCATCCAACCCCTGTTATTCTGCATTGGCATGTATTTCATGGCCCTGTTTTTCTCCATGTTCGTTTGTTCTTCCATTTTTTACGCTATCAATCCTAAGAAGGGTGGCGCTGAAACTGAAATGGCAAAAACAGAAGCAGTTAACACAACCGCAGGTAAACAAGTTCTGGCCTCCATTCAGTGAGGTTTTTTTTGTGCCTGAAATCCGTACCTGGTCCAATTCCGATTGTGCCGATTACGGATTTTTTTATTTTACCTCAATGGAATTTTAAGTCTGCCTGAAGGTTCTCATGGTGAAGTTTTATCTTCGCGGCTCAATTGAGAAAGTCGATATGCAGTCTTCCCCCAAAATCTTCTCAGGAACGGGCTCTCAGTACCTGGCAGAAAAAATCGCACAACGTTTCGGTACCCCTCTGGGCAAGATAACCATACAGCATTTCAGTGATGGCGAAATTCAGCCGGTCTTCAATGAAAGTATTCGTGGAGACATGGTTTTCCTGGTGCAAAGCACCTTTTCACCGGCCGAGAACCTGCTGGAGCTTTTGCTTATGATCGATGGCGCCCGAAGGGCATCGGCATACAAGGTAATCGCGGTAATCCCGTACTATGGTTACGCCCGTCAGGACCGGAAGGATAAACCCCGCGTTGCCATCGGTGCGAAGCTGGTAGCCAATATGTTAACTGCCGCCGGGGCCGACCGTGTGATCACCATGGACCTCCATGCTCCGCAGATCCAGGGGTACTTTGATATACCCGTGGACCACCTCGACAGCTCGGCTATTTTTATCCCTTACATAGAGCAGTTAAAGGTAGAAAACCTTACCTTTGCGGCCCCTGACGTGGGAAGCGCCAACAGGATACGTGAGATCGCTACTTATTTCAATGCTGAAATGGTGATCTGCGACAAACACCGGAAGCGCGCCAATGAGATCGCCAGCATGGTGGTGATCGGTGATGTTACGGACAAGGATATAGTTCTTATAGATGACATATGTGATACCGGAGGAACGCTTGCAAAATCGGCCGGACTATTAAAAGAAAAAGGCGCCCGAAGTGTAAGAGCACTCTGTACGCATCCCGTTCTAAGCGGCAATGCTTACGCAAACATTGAGAACAGTGTGTTGGAAGAGCTGGTGGTTTGCGATACCATTCCATTGAAGCAGCAAAGCTCAAAGATCAAGATCCTGAGCGTATCCGAACTGTTCGGTGTCGCCATCAGGAACGCTTTTGAGAACCGGAGCATTACCGGATTGTTCATTCACAGTCAGAGAAGGAATATGTGATGAAAATGCAAAATGTAAAATGTAAAATGAAAAAGGGGATCTTTTTAAACTAACCAACATCTGGAACCAATTTTGAATTTTTCATTTTGACTTTTACATTTTCCAACTATTTCAAATAACAACAACAATAAAAAATGAAAACAATTACAATCGAAGGACAACTGAGGACCGAAACTGGCAAAAAAGCCACCCGCCAGCTTCGCTCTCAGGAACTCGTGCCTGGTGTAATTTACGGGGGTGCTCAGGAAATTAATTTCGCTGCTCCGGCCAGATCGTTCAAGAACCTGGTTTACACAGCCGATTTCCAATTGGCAGAGATCACAATTGACGGTACTTCTTACAGGTGCATCATGAAGGATCTGCAGTTCGACAAGGTATCAGATCTGCTGAATCATGTGGATTTTCTTCAGTTAGTGGAAGGAAGACCAGTGGTAGCAAGCATTCCCATCAAATTCACCGGCGCGGCTATTGGCGTAAAGAATGGCGGAAAGCTGGTGACCAAGATGAAGGCGCTGAAGGTAAAAACAGAGCCTCAGTATCTGAAAGAGAATATCGAGGTTGATATTTCCGATCTTGATATCAATGGAAACATCAGGGTAGAGGATGTGAACATTGAACACTATGAAATTTTGAATTCACCCAGGATACCTATTGCATCTGTAGTTACAACCCGTTTGTTAAGACAGGAAGAATCTACAACACCGGAGAAACCTGCTGCCGCAGCACCTGCTGCCGCGCCGGCCGCCGCTGCTGCAAAAAAGTAAATGTTCAAGAATTTTATTATTCCGCCCAGCTTAAAGCTGGGCTTTTTTTGTAAAATACCACTTATAGGGTATAGATTTAAAGAGGGATTTTATTCAATTTTAAATGAGCAAGTTTTTACTGGTTGGACTGGGCAATATAGGGCCCGAATATGAAGTCACCCGGCATAACATTGGGTTTGATATTGCCGATGCCTTTGTCCGCAAACACGAAACTGCTTTTACATCGGAGAGGCTTGCCCAGGTTGCCAGGGTGAAGATGAAAGGCAAAATAGTGATCTGCATCAAGCCTACCACATACATGAACCTTAGCGGAAAAGCCGTTAAATACTGGATGGATAAGGAAAATGTGCCATTGGAGAACGTGCTTGTAATGGTTGACGAACTGGCGCTTCCCCTGAACAGGATACGACTGCGCCCGGGAGGGAGCGCGGCAGGGCATAATGGACTTAAAAGCATTGAAGAAACACTGATGACTGATAAATATGCAAGGTTGAGGTTTGGTATCGGTAATGACTATCCCAAAGGCCGCCAGGTTGAATATGTACTGGGGAAGTGGACCGAAGCAGAATTACCCCTTGTAAAATTAAAAATCGATAAATGTGTTGAATTGGTCGAAACCTTTGTCACATCAGGCATTGAACGCTCTATGAATCTATTTAACAAATTGGAGTTTTCCTTATGATTTATACACTTGAAATATTATTTTCGCATAAATATTATGCCAACCCGAATAATATTTTGATATTCAATATACCTATGCCCGCCCTTGTCCGCCTTTCCAGGCAATGAAAATTGAAAACATAACACCTGTTAAATCCTAATAGAATATGAAGATTTTCTGTATTGGCCGTAACTATGTGGCTCATGCGAAAGAACTGGGAAACGATGTACCGGAAGAACCCATCGTCTTTATGAAGCCTAAGAGCGCATTGTTGCAGGCACATACTCCCTTTTACTACCCTGAGTTTACCAATGAGCTGCATTATGAATGTGAGCTTGTGCTGCGCATCAGCAAAAATGGGAAATACATACAGGATCGCTTCGCCAACAAATATTACGACGCTGTTTCCGTAGGAATCGACTTCACCGCCCGCGATATCCAGAACGAGCTGAAGGAAAAAGGCCTGCCCTGGGAAAAAGCCAAGGCATGGGACAATTCCGCCGTGGTAGGCAAGTGGATACCGCTCACGAATATCAAGAACAAGAAGGACATCAACTTTTGCCTGTATAAGAACAAGGAACTGGTGCAGCAGGGAAATTCGGGCCTGATGATCCATAACTTCGACAAGATCGTGGCTTATATCTCCAATTATTTTTCGGTCAACATCGGCGACCTGGTTTTCACGGGAACACCCGCTGGCGTTGGCGAATGTGTGGTGGGAGATGAACTGGAAGGTTTCATTGAAGACGACAGCCTGATGAGCGTAGAGATCAAATAAGCTTCATAATAAATTTTTATAAGGCCATCTGCTTAGCAGATGGTTTTTTTATGGTTCAACTCACAGTTGTCAATTTATCTTCCAACTTACCATTGCCAACCTTATTTTTGCCCATTGCTTGCCCATATGCCTGATGCTGATACTTTATTGAAAGCCTGGAGACTCATGTGCACTGCCCGTGCCATGGCAGACACTTATGAGAACAATCGCCAGATCTGCAAATACGTTCATTCCACTTCCCGCGGGCACGAAGCCATTCAACTGGCTACTGCTTTCAATCTGATGCCTTGCGATTTTGTGAGTCCTTATTACCGCGATGAAAGCCTGCTGCTTGGACTTGGGTTCACTCCGTACGAATTGATGCTGCAATTGCTGGCGAAGGCCGACGATATCTTCACCGGCGGACGTGAATACTATTCGCATCCGAATTACCGGGGCAACGACAAGCCAACCATCATCCACCAGAGCAGTGCAACCGGCATGCAGGTGATACCAACAACAGGGCTGGCGCAGGGAATTCAATACCTGGAAAGTATTCAGTCAGACAAGCTGAGGAAAGGCGATGGTGGTGAGTTGCCAATTGTGGTTTGTTCTATCGGAGATGCAAGCATTACCGAAGGAGAGGTAAGTGAAGCGTTTCAGTTTGCGGTATTAAAAAAGCTGCCGATCATTTACCTGGTGCAGGATAATGGATGGGGCATCAGTGTAACCGCCGAAGAAGCGCGGGTGATGGATGCTTATGATTATGCGGCGGGATTTCCCGGCATTCAGCGTGTGAGGATCGACGGTAGCAACTTCCCGGAAAGTTATGCAAGCATGCGATCGGTTATTTCGCATGTAAGGCAGAGCCGGTCGCCCTACCTGGTACAGGCGAAAGTTCCATTGCTGGGTCATCATACCAGCGGAGTGCGAAAAGAATTTTACCGATCGAAAGAGGATCTTGAGAAACACGCGTTGAATGATCCGTGGCTGAAGATGAAAAATGTTTTGATTGAGAAAGGTGTTGATCAGCACCAGATCAACGAAATAGACCGGATTGCGATAGAAGAAGTGGCTACGCAGTTCCGCGATGGCTGTGCGGCAAAAGAGCCGGATCCGTCATCGGTGGGCGAATTTGTTTTTGTGCCCACTCCTGTAACAGAAGAAAAAGGCGAGCGTGCACCGAAAGGTGGAGAAAAGATCATCATGGTGGATGCAGCTTTATTTGCGATCCGTGAGTTGATGGAAGAATTTCCTGAATCGGTTTTATATGGCCAGGATGTAGGCAGAAGGCTGGGAGGTGTGTTTCGGGAGGCCGCAACATTGGCCGAACGTTTCGGTGATCATCGTGTATTCAACACCGCTATACAGGAAGCATACATTATCGGATCTACTGTGGGGATGAGTGCTGTTGGTGTGAAGCCGATAGTGGAGGTGCAGTTTGCGGATTATATTTATCCTGGCTTTAATCAACTGGTGACGGAGATCTCGAAGTCGTGTTACCTCAGTTGCGGCAGGTTCCCCGTCCAAACGCTGATTCGCGTACCGATCGGCGCTTATGGTGGTGGCGGTCCGTATCATAGCGGAAGTGTTGAAACAACTTTGTTATCCATTAAAGGAATTAAAGTAGTCTATCCATCGAATGCGGCGGATATGAAGGGATTGATGAAAGCC
>DASWTK010000329.1:0-18743 GCA_036402175.1 Chitinophagaceae bacterium
TCCTTTGCATTGATAAATCAATGGTCTGCAGCACCGGGCTTTACTTTAATATTTTACTATAGTAGATTTAGCGGATCAGTAATCTGATTTACCAGATTTATTGATCTGATTTAGCCGATTATCGTAGCTGGATCCTTTTCGTTTGATCTTAAATTTAATCATTAGATATGAAGGCTACGGATATCAGGGATTTGTTTTGCACACATTGGGGTTTTGGGGTGGATGAAAGTTGGATGAAATTAGGATGTTAATAAGTGATCACAGATTTAATTGATTATAGCACAGATTTAATGAATAAAGCACAGATTTAATGGATTTAAGATTTTGGAGTACAGATTTAATGAGTCGGAGCACAGATTTTGGATGGATTTTGGAGATTTCACGGATTAGGGATTTCACGGATTGGGGGATTGAAATCAAAATCCGTGAAATCTTACAAATCAATATTAAATCCGTGATCAAAAACCCGATAAATCCTCTTCATTAATCTGTAATGCTTAATCCCAATAAAAGAACCCCATCAAATCATCGATGGGGTTCAATTTTCTTAAGAGCTTTCTCTTAAATATCTGTGATCGCGTGAGATTAGTAATCCATTCCGCCCATTCCAGGAGCGCCGCCACCATGCATGTGAGGCTCTTCTTTCTTAGGCCTGTCGGCAACTACACATTCAGTGGTCAGCAGCATTCCGGCAATGGATGCAGCATGCTCAAGCGCAACGCGTGTAACCTTGGTTGGATCGATGATACCAGCGGACAGCAGGTTCTCATATTTTTCAGTGCGGGCATTAAAACCAAAATCACCTGATCCTTCGCGCACTTTCTGAACAACGATTGAACCTTCGATGCCGGCATTCGCTACGATCTGGCGAAGCGGCTCTTCAAGGGCCCTTCTTACGATCACTACGCCGGTTGCTTCATCGTCGTTATAAGTTTCCATTTCCTGCAAAGCTTCTACGGCGCGGATGAACGCGGTACCACCACCAGGCACAATACCTTCTTCAACGGCAGCTCTTGTTGCATGCAACGCGTCGTCAACACGGTCCTTCTTCTCTTTCATTTCAACTTCAGTTGCAGCTCCCACATTCAGTACAGCAACACCACCGCTAAGTTTAGCCAGGCGCTCCTGCAGTTTTTCCTTATCGTAATCAGATGTTGTTGACTCGATCTGGGCTTTGATCTGATTTACACGTGCGGTGATATCGGTCTTTTCGCCTTTTCCACCTACTACTGTTGTGTTGTCTTTGTCGATAACCACTCTTTCTGCGCGGCCGAGATAATTCAGGTCGGCATTCTCGAGTTTATAACCCTGCTCTTCGCTGATAACGATACCTTTTGTGAGGATCGCTATGTCCTGCAGCATTTCTTTCCTGCGGTCGCCAAAGCCCGGAGCTTTAACGGCAGCAACCTTAAGTGTGCCACGGAGTTTATTTACAACCAGGGTAGCAAGCGCTTCACCTTCCAGGTCTTCTGCGATGATGAGCAAAGGAGCTCCCTGTTGTGCGATTTTTTCGAGGATGTGAAGGATGTCCTTCATTGCGCTGATCTTTTTGTCATAGATCAGGATGTAAGGCTTATCCATTTCAGCTTCCATTTTTTCGCTGTTGGTAACGAAATACGGAGAGATGTAACCGCGGTCGAACTGCATACCTTCCACTACTTCAACGGTAGTTTCAGTTCCGCGAGCTTCTTCAACCGTAATAACACCATCCTTACCAACTTTCGCGAATGCTTCGGCGATCAGCTTTCCGATAGTCTCATCGTTATTGGCGGAGATAGCTGCAACCTGCTGGATCTTGCTGCTGTCTGAACCAACAGCCTGGCTTTGACCTTTCAGGTGTTCAACCACTTTCGCTACGGCCTTGTCGATTCCACGTTTGAGGTCCATTGGATTGGCGCCTGCGGCCACGTTCTTCAGGCCTTCACTGATGATTGATTGGGCAAGTACGGTTGCAGTTGTGGTGCCATCGCCTGCAATGTCTGCAGTTTTACTGGCTACTTCTTTCACCATCTGAGCTCCCATGTTCTCGATAGCATCTTCCAGTTCTATTTCTTTTGCCACGGTAACACCGTCTTTAGTAACGGATGGAGCACCGAATTTTTTCTCGATAACCACGTTGCGGCCTTTTGGACCGAGGGTTACTTTCACGGCGTTGGCCAATGTATCAACGCCCTTTTTCATTTTGTTGCGGGCTTCGATATCAAAGAACAGTTGCTTTGCCATAATATGTCTGTTTGAAAATTTAAAATGAAAAATTTAAAATTAAAAAGAGGTGACGCGAGGTTATACGATAGCCAATATGTCACTTTCTCTCATGATCAGAAGGTCATCACCGGCGATCTGGATCTCGGTGCCGGCATATTTGCCATATAAAACCGTGTCTCCTACTTTAACAGTAACGGGTTCGTCTTTTTTACCAGGGCCGGCAGCCACTACTGTGCCGCGCTGTGGTTTTTCTTTAGCAGTATCCGGGATGATAATACCGCCCGCAGTCTTTTCTTCAGCAGCGGCGGGCTTCACGATTACCCTGTCATGCAGAGGGGTAACATTTAAATTATTAGCCATAGTTGTATCGATTTTTAGTTTGACTATGAAAGTTTCGGCGGACGAAGGTAAACGAAATTCGTACCAGCCCGTTAAAAAAAGCCAAAATTACAGTCAGGCGAAAAGGTTGACAGGTTTCTGTGACAAATTAGGGCTCTGTAGTTGGATATTAGGAGTTTGTGTGCCATTCCGGGTAGCTGAATCAGAATACTGCAGATTCAATCAGAATTTTCCTAAACCGGGAACGTCATAGCCTTTTTGTAAACCGAAATCAGGGCGACACATAACGACTTCGCTATTCGATTATCGAAGGACAATCGCGGGATCAACGGAGGATGAACGGAGGATGAACGCGATCCCCTTCGGCACGCAAAAACCCCTATCTTTGCCCGCTCAAAAACAGCTCTTACCAATGATCAGCAGAAGAAATATCCGTGTTAAAGTTATGCAGACGCTGTACGTGTTGGATTCCCAGGAAAACCTGCCTCCGGCCCAGGATTCTGTTAAGCTCCTTCAGAAACATTTTGACCTTTCGTCGCAGCTGTTTGTCTATATGATCCACCTGTTGACCGAAATAGCCCGGTACTCGGAAACCGACTCAAGAAACCGCGCTTCCAAGCACCTTCCTTCAGCCCAGGACCTGAATGTAAATACAAAAATCGCGGGAAACGAGCTGGTCTGGACCATACTTGAACTGCCCTCTTTCAAAACCGCAATCGCTACTCATAAACCACACCTGCTGATTGATAAGGAACTGGTGCGTAAATGGTACCAGGACCTCACCGAAACCATTGAGTATAAAGAATACATTACGGTTGCCGGACGGGATAAAAAATCAGAAAAAGAGATCCTGGAAGTCATTCTCAATAATATATTATTGCCAAACGAGCTGTTCCAGGCCCATATTGAAGAGAATTTTACCAACTGGGACGATGACGTTGATATGATTCTTCAGCTCATGCAGACCTTCCTTCAGAAGCCCCAGAATTTCAACCTTCAGGATATGCTGGGCAAGGAAAAATGGGAGTTCGCCAAAGGCCTGCTTCAGACCGTCCTTGAGAAAAAAGAAGTGGCAATGGACCTCATCAAGCCCAAATTAAAAAACTGGGATGCGGACCGGATAGCGCTGCTGGATATGATCCTCATGCAGATGGGCGTATGCGAATTCCTGTATTTTGAAACAATCCCCCCTAAGGTCACTATCAATGAATATATCGACCTCGCAAAGGAATACAGTACCCCCCAAAGCGGTCAGTTTGTGAATGGTATACTGGACAATATCCATAAAGACCTGGTAAAAGAAAACAGGATGCATAAGATTGCCTATAAACCATCCTGAATTCATATTATCCTACATTTGCAAAAACCACAAGTAATGAAACCCATTCTGATCTTATTTGCTGCATTTGTGCTTGTTAGCGCATGCCAGAACAGTGCGCAGGAAAAAACTGCTGCTCCGGTAACAACCGCCTCCAGTGACCCTCAGAACTATACCACTATCCAGTGGCTGGATTCTGCAAGGAATATGGGTCAGATAGCAGAAGGACAAAAGATTGAAATTTCGTTTCGTTTCAGGAATACCGGTAATAAGCCATTGGTGATCGAAAGAGTTCAGCCAAGTTGCGGATGTACAGTAGCCGATGTACCGAAGGAACCAATAGCTCCCGGAAAAGAAGGCGTGATCAAAGGTGTATTTGACAGCGCCGCAAAACCAGGCCTGAATACGAAAACCATGACAGTTTTCGCAAATACCGAAGGAACACAGCAACATGTTATCAGTTTTACGGTAGACGTACAGAAAAAGACCAGCTAATATTTTCGAATTAAACCATAACAGTACACAACATGACAACTTTGATGATCTTATTACAAGCAGGAACTAACAGTAATTTTTCCCTGATATTATTGGGCGCAATGATCCTTGTGTTCTGGCTTTTCATGATTCGTCCTCAGGCTAAAAAGGCGAAAATGGCTAAGCAGTTTCAGCAAAGCATGCAGAAAGGCGACAGGATCGTAACCATTGCCGGAATTCATGGGACCATTAATAAAGTAAACGAAGACGGAACCGTACTGATGGAAACAAGCCCGGGCATGTATCTCAAGATAGAAAAAACAGCTATCAGCATGGAATGGAGCCAGAACGTGAACAAGCCAGCTGTTGTTACGGAAAAGAAATAGGAATTCATAACCTTCTTTATAACAACCCGCAACCGGATGTTGCGGGTTGTTGCATTTTCAAGGTATTTTTCCGCGGAAGTTTCCTGATTTGAAGACGGCTGTTTTTCTGCACACAGCTTTTATTTCCGGTAGCATACTTGTATCTTGTTTTTAATTGAATTTACTTTGCATCCATGTTACGCATAGGCATTACCGGTGGAATCGGGTCGGGTAAAAGTACAGTTGCGCACGTTTTTGAAGTGCTTGGCATACCTGTTTATTATGCCGACCGGGAGGCAAAAAGAATGATGAATGAAGACGCGGAACTGAAAGAACAGATCATCCGGGAATTCGGTAACGAATCATACCAGAACGGCATACTCAACAGGCAGCACCTCGCGACCATTGTTTTCGCCAATAAAGAAAAGCTGGAGATTCTTAATTCACTGGTACACCCTGCAACCATCAGGCACGGTCGGGAATGGATGGAGCGGCAGAAGAGTCCGTATGCGCTAAAAGAAGCCGCGCTTATCTTCGAAAGCGGCACCCAGGAATACCTCGATTACGTGATTGGGGTAAGCGCGCCGTTAAATTTGCGGATACACCGCACCATACAGCGAGACAGGATTACAAAAGAAGAAGTAGAAAAGCGCATGCAGAACCAGATCGAAGAAGACATCAAGATGCGCCTGTGTGATTTTATCATTAAAAACGACGAACAGCAATTGGTAATTATACAGGTTCTCGCACTGGACAAAAAATTACGGGAACTGGCGGCGGGTCCGCAAACGATTGCGGAAAATTATAGTTAAGCTCTCTCCTATTATCGCTACCTATCGTGTATATTGAATTCAAATTAATCTGATGCACCGCCGAAACTTTCTGCACCATTCAGGAAGCCTCATCGCTGGCTCGCTGATAGCTGATTCAATTTTCGCAAATCCTCCTTCTTCTTCTGCCAAAAAACGAATTGCCATGGTTGGAACCGGTGTTCGTGGTTTGAACATGTGGGGCAGAGACGTGCTAAAGGAGTTCAACCATATAGTTGAGTTTGTGGGACTATGTGACATCAATCCGGGCAGACTTGCAACTGGCAAGGCAATGCTTCAGGTTGATTGCCCTGCTTATACCGACTTCGATAAGATGATGAAGGAGACAAAGCCTGAACTGTTGCTGGTAATGTCGGTTGATGGTGTTCATCATGAACACATCATTAAAGGAATGGAATACGGAGCGAACATCGTGACCGAAAAACCGATGACCATCGATGAGAAAAAATGCCAGGCCATACTGGATGCGGAAAAAAGAACCGGCAAAAATGTAAGGGTTACATTCAATTACAGATACTCTCCTCACCGGCAAAAAATTTACGAGTTGTTGCGGAATGATGCGATAGGCAAAATAACATCAGTTGATTTTCACTGGTACCTTGACGTTTATCATGGTGCTGATTATTTCCGGCGATGGCATCGCCTCCGCAAGCACAGCGGTTCATTACTCGTTCATAAATCAACGCATCATTTCGATCTAATTAACTGGTGGCTGAATTCCGAACCGGAAGAAGTATTCGCATACGGCTCGCTGGAACATTATGGCAGGAACAATCCGTTCCGTCATACCAATTGCAGACCCTGCCCGCACAAGAACAAATGCGCATTCTATTGGGATATGACCAAAAGCAAGGAACTGATGGCATTGTACGCCGCTAACGAAAAACACGATGGATATTACCGTGATGGTTGTGTGTGGCGGGAGGACATCGACATCTTTGATAAGATGGCAGTTCAGATCAGGTATGCCAACAAAGTTCAGGTCAGTTATTCACTTACTACCTATTCGCCTTATGAAGGATACCGCCTGGCGTTCAATGGCACCAAAGGCAGGCTTGAAACCTGGGTCAAAGAACGTCAGCCATGGAAAGAAGATGATTTCGATGAGTTGCATCTTACTTCAAATTTCGGCCAGCGTGAGATCATTCGCATTCCCAATAATGAAGAAGGACATGGCGGCGGCGACGTCCGGCTGCGCAAACAGATATTTGATCACAATGGACAGGATCCATACAGGCAGGCCGCAGGGAGCCGCGATGGCGCAATGTCGATACTAACGGGTATCGCTGCCCGAAACAGTATTGATAGCGGCAAACCTGTACGTATTGCGGATCTTACATCGCTTAAGCCACAGCCTGAACGGCCAGCCTGAGGAACGCATCGGTATCTCTGAAAATATCAGTTAAGAGAAAACCTGACAGTCTTTTTCCTTCTTTCTTTCAATGCCCACCAGGTAAGCGCGACGGCTGCTGTAAATACAGCAAGCTGCAGTATAAGTTTTACCGGCGCTGCAGGAGGCGGAACCGACTCCACTCCATCGGCATTCACGTAGGCCGGGTCATCTACATACCGGCCGTGCGACGGAACAGCATGCTCCTCAAAATTATCTGCGAGGTTGTGGAGCGCATTCCGCATTTGGCTGCCCCGCATTGGCTGACCATGACCGGTAGCAACGATCTCTGGTTCAAGTGCAGCCAGCTTCTTTACCGACTCCTGCGCGGAAGTCCAGTTGTAAGTAAAGTATTTCGGCGGTCCGCATAACTTCTTTGATTGAGTCATGACAGCTGTTGCGGACTCCTGCTGAGTAGTAACGAATGCGTCACCTGCGATCAGCACACGATCGCGCTCACGGAAGATACTGATATGACCCGGAGCATGTCCAGGTGTATGAATATATTTCCATTCAGGAAGGCAAGGGATGGTTCCATCTGCCGGTAACAGGCTGAGATGCCTGCCCAGACTGATGGGCCCTCGCGGATACATCCATGAAAGTGAAGCGAGGATACCTCCACCAACAGTTGGATCAGGAGGAGGATAAGATGACTGACCTGTCAGATAAGGTCTTTCCATACGGTGGGCATAAACAGGCACATCCCATTCTTCTGCAAGCATCACAGCAGAGCCAACGTGATCAAAATGTCCGTGCGTCAGAATTATTCCTGAGGGTTTCAGATCGGGCCAGAACAGGTGTTCTGCCATTCTTTTTATTTTAGGAGCTGAAGTTTTGAGACCAGTATCAACCAACACCCAGGTGTTGTCACCGGAATTGTGGATCATGAATATGTTTACGAAAATATCCTTCATTCTCCATACGCCTGGTGCGATTGCCTGCCAGAATACATAGCCGTCTTTTCGTTTTATCTTTTCCATAAGCGCAATTATTTTTTAGAAAAGAGGTTGGAAAATCATGCCAGACAATTACAACGCAAATCTGAACGATCACATCAGCTGATCACGTAAGTGTTACTCAGCCAATTGGCTTAAAGCTTCTTTAATCCGCTTCATGCCTTTTTCAATATTCTCCATGCTGTTCGCAAATGATATTCTTATGCTTGAAGGATCGCCGAATGCACGGCCGGTAACAACCGATACGTGAGCTGTATTGAGCAAATACATACAAAGATCATCTGCATCTTTCACAACGGTATCACCATTCATTTTTCCAAAGTAATGGCTGATATCGGGAAATACATAAAATGCCCCATCGGGAGATGCGCATTGCATACCGGGGATTTCTTTCATCAGTTGAAGAATGCGCTCACGCCTGCGTGCGAATTCTTCTTTCATTTCAAAAGTAGGGCGAAGATCACCTGTGAGTGCGGAAATTGCTGCGCGTTGGGTTACAGCGTTGGCGCCGCTGGTGAATTGTCCCTGGAGCTTTTCGCAAGCCTTTGCAACATCGGCATGCGCTGCAATGAAACCAAGCCTGTAGCCTGTCATTGCAAAACCCTTACTAAGACCATTGATCACTATAACACGGTCTTTGATGTCATCGAACTGTGCAATGCTTTCGTGTCCAACTCCAAAATTGATGTACTCATAAATTTCGTCGGAGATAATGAATACTTTCGGATGCCTGCGGAATACATCTGCCAGCGCGCGGAGTTCATTCTTAGTATAAACGGCACCACTGGGATTGCAGGGTGATGAAAAAATAAACAGGGTTGTCTGGGGTGTGATTGCTTCCTCCAGTTGCTGAGGTGATATTTTATATCCCTGCTTACTGGTTGTTTTAATGAGGTGTACCGTGCCCTCGCCCAGTTTCACAATCTCGGAATAGGTGACCCAGTAAGGTGTGGGTATTACAACTTCATCTCCCCTGTCGACCACCGCAAGAACCGCATTGGCGAGACTTTGCTTGGCGCCTGTTGAAACTACAATGTTTTCAGGTTTATAGTCAAGGTTGTTATCACGCTTGAATTTTTTACAGACCGCTTCTCGGAGGTCGGGATAACCTGCCACAGGCGGGTAGTGGCTCCAATTATCATCTATCGCTTTTTTTGCGGCTTCTTTTATATGTTGTGGGGTATCGAAATCAGGTTCGCCGAGGCTGAGGTCAACTATATCCATTCCTTTCGCGCGAAGCTCCCTTCCGAGCTTTGCCATTTTAAGGGTTTCCGGTTCATTGAATCTTTCCAGTCGTGAAGAAAGTTGCATGGGTCATTAAGTTGTTGCGCGCAAAAGTAAGAAAACGGTTTTGGGTTTTGGGTTTCCGGTTTCGGGTTTTGGGTTTTCCAGGGTTGAAGGGCGTATGGTGAGGAGTGAGGGGATTAAATTTTGTGGTTGGAGGTAGATAAAATAAAAATGGTGAGGGTCTAGTTGGATTGAAAAATTACATAATACAAAAAGGCAGCTGATGCTGCCTTTTTGTATTATCTGAATAACTACTAAATCAGAAGGTTCCGCTTGTAAATCAAGTTTACGCCAATATAATAATCAGGTCCTTCAGCAAAATCAATCACCAACATTCCAAATCATTCTCCGTCTTTGGAAAACCCGAAACCGGAAACACAAAACCCAAAACTCAAAACCCAAAACCCAAAACCCAAAACCTAATTATGCACAATAATCTCCGCTCCCAACGCCTGGCTTCCGGCACCGCCAACAAATCCTTTAGCGAATACTGTATAGATCTTTCCGGCCTGCAGGGCAATGTTTGGCAGACTTAATACCACAGTGCTGGTGCCTGCTACCCTAACCTCCAGGTTATAAGATGCGGCATTAAGCGGTGTAAATGCTGTATAATTTGCAGTTGCCTGATCGTTGAATGCGCGGTTTCCAAAAACAACTGGTCCGCCGGTTACTGCGATATCCACTGCAGGAGCATTCGGACTGAGATGGAAAAAGCGCACGTGCGCCTTTCCTGCCGCAGGAGCAGTAAGGTCGTCAACAACAACTGCTGCCTTGATCTTACTTACTGAATCAAGTGCAAATACCGAATAATTCTTATTCGCGTCCAGTGTTACGTTCGCATCGATCACATAAGTTGTGGTTGTTGCAGGTGATACTTTCAGATTGGTAGCTCCCGCATTCACTTGCAGGTATCCTGTGTTGGTAGGATATGCCAGATTCGTTTTTGCCACCGCGTTATTCACCCTTATGTCAACAGCCGGTGCGTTAGGCGATGCATGAACTACCATTACGTTTGCCTGGGGAATCGGATCGTCGTCCTTGTCACATCCCCAAAGAACTATTGCAGACAGAGCCGCACTTAAGAAAAGCCTCATTTTGTGTTTCATGATATAAGTTTTGATTACAACAACGGATGGAAAGCTTTTGTTTAAAGTTGTTGACTAATTTTTTAAACAAAATCTGAATTTTACGACTATAAACGGGTCCGTGCAACATATAATAAACGGTTCTGCAATTTGGCTGAACAAGGGAATGCATGAGGCTCAAGCAGCGAATTCATGAGGACTCACCAGACAATTCATGAGGATCAAACAGTGAATTTATGAGGATCCACCAGAGGATTCATGAGAACCCCACCAGGAGATTCATGAGGACCCACCAGAGGATTCATGAGGACCCCACCAGGAGATTCATGAGGACCCACCAGAGAATTTATGAGGAGCCACCGGGGAATTTATGAGGTTTCTACCAGTGAATTTATAAGGATCCACCGGGGAATTTATGAGGTTTCTACCAGTGAATTTATGAGGATCCACAATGGAATTTATGAGGCCCCACCGCGGAACTCATGAGGATCAAACAGGGAATTCGCGAAAACCGAACTGTGAAGGTTAAAACAAACCGGAAAGATCCGGTACTCTTTTTCTTTTGCGTTTTAATTCAAAATCATAAAGTACTCTGCCCAGCTGCTTCATAAAAGGATAACCAACCGAGTCATAATCGTATTTGTCGTCATTAAGAATGCCATCACTGTTACAATAGATTGTGGCGCTTACCATAAATTCTACCTTCTTATCCAGGTCAACCACATATGCAACATCCGTCAGGAAGCCATAAGCGTTGCCCACTTTATTGAACACCCTGAAATTTTCGGGCAATTTTCCTTTTTCTGAACCCCAGTAAATGAATTTACAGAACGCGTCATGATAATTGCTGGTGTCATACGGTGGATAACCTGCTTCGCGTGGGTATAGCGACATGAACTGCCGTACAAACCGGTGGTCATCTTCCTCAATTTCAAAACGATATTTCTTTGCAAAGGCATCGGGAAACAGAATTGTTTGCATCATCTGATTCAGCTCGGGCAGCGAAATTTTATTCTTTTTTGAAAAGTCCATCGGACCCGAAACAAGTTTGCCTCCGCTGTAATAACCGGTTCCGATTGAATCGTTTCTAACCGGATATGGATTCGCATTAAACCGTGAAGGCTGATTGTGCAGAAGCCGGGTAGTGTCATCGTAAAACCTGATCGGGTTAGTGTGCCTGTTCTCATCTTCGCTCATCGGTAAAGAAAGCCGGTGCACAATGGAAGCATTGTTATACCCCATTTCCCGCAAACGCTTATTGATCTGTTCCTGGCCGACAAATTCATACAGTCGGTTAAATGCGTCATTGTCGCTGACCAGAAATATCTTTTTTATATAATGTGCTACAGTTGGCCTGCCATCGGGCGTGGTTGGATCATTATAAACCGGGGTCTGTCCGCTATAATCCGCTTCTGTAATCATTGAGCTGTTCCGGTTGACGCCCAGGTGTTTCAACTTACCGATCTCTTCGAGCGCCAGCAGTGCAACCGGCATTTTTACGGTAGAGGCCGGGTAAAAATAGTTCCCCGGGTCTACATTAAAATAATAGCTGGTAAATACAGGCTCGTTGTTTTTTTTACGATCTATCTGAGTATAAATGACCTGCACCTTGTACTCGTTCCGTTTTTGTAAAACAGACCCGAAGTATTGGGGATATCCTGATAAAAGGTTTTCCAAAAATGCATCGGTCCTGGGGAATTGCATGTCTATCTTATTTATGGGTCGGACGGTCTTGCAGGCTGTGAACAGTGCGGCTAAGCTGAGAATAAGCAGAAACTTTTGCAATCGATAGAATTTAAGTTGAGTCAAAAATAAGGGCATTACACCAATCCGGGTCACTAAGCTGAATTGACAGTCAGGGAGGCCTTCCCTTTTAACGTATGAATCACTTAAAACAATAGCCGGTTCCAAAGCCTTGAAAAGGGGAAAACCCTATCTTTGCAAACTCTTCAAAAAAAACAAACTGATCCCAATGAGAGCACTGGTCACCATCTTTGCTGTTTTGCTGACTCTGATATCCCTTTACCAACTTTCGTTCACCTGGTTTGTGAATAAGCACGAAAGCGCCATGGAAGAAAGGGCCAGGCAATGGGTTAACCGCAATTATACCCCCGCTGAGCGTAAATATGCCGGAAATAAAGAACTGCAGGCTGTCTACCAGGATACCATCACCGAAGCTTATAATGACAGGCTTCGTCAGATACTGGACAGCACCCGTGATAAAAAGATCACCTGGTGGGGACAGAGCTACCAGAAAGCAAAAGAAAGTGAGTTGCTGTTGGGTCTCGATCTCCAGGGTGGAATCAACGTAACGCTTGATATCGCACTCGATGGATTGATCAAAGGGCTGGCAAATAATCCAAAAGATGCACAGTTGCTTAAAGCGATTGAGGAAGCGAATCGCCGGAAAGTAACCAGCGACGCGGATTTCATAACGCTGTTTTCACAGTCGTTCAAGGACGTAAATCCTAATACTCCCCTGGCGCCATTATTCGCCAACAGCACCAGGAATAAACTAAAGATCGACGCTTCCGATAACCAGGTTGTCACCTACATGAGAGAACAGGCTACCGCGGCCATGCGTCAGACTTACCAGGTACTTACCAAACGTATTGATAAATTCGGGGTCGCGCAGCCAAACGTGAACCTCGACGAGACCAAGGGTATTATCACCGTTGAACTTGCAGGCGCAAAAGATCCGGAAAGGGTAAGAAGGTATCTGCAGTCAACAGCGAATCTTCAATTCTGGGAATTGTATGATATCAATGAAATCGCGGCTTCGATCCAGGCTGCTGATAAAGCGCTTGAGACCTATCAGAACAGCCTTCGCGGAATTGATACCAGCAAGACAACAACTGCGGCGCCTGTGACCATTTCTTCGGTTGGGGGTGATTCAGCAACAGCGGCGGTAGCAGATACTTCCCGCAAGGATACAACTGCACTCGGCAATACCGCTTCAGCAAATGCAAATCCGTTGTTACGTCTTATCCAGTTCGCGCAGCCGCAGCAGGATGAACAAGGCAAACAAACTTTCCCTGCTTTTATTGGTGCAGCCGCGTTAAAAGATACAGGCACTATCAACAGATACCTTGAAATACCTGTTGTAAAAAATAATTTCCCTGCCAACCTCAAATTCCTCTGGAGTAAACAGGAAAGGGATGCCGATGGGAAAGCATATGATTTCCTTTACCTCTACGCCATCAAAACGGTTCCGGGAAGTGAAAAAGCCAAACTGGAAGGTGAGGTTATCACTGATGCATACCAGGATTTTGAACAGATCACCAATCGGGTGATTGTTCACATGACCATGAACAAACAGGGCGATCGGGTATGGGAGAAGATGACCACCGATGCGTTCAACGCAGGTAAAAAGCCGATAGCGATTGTACTGGACGATATCGTTTACTCAGCACCGTATGTGAACCAGCCAATCAGTGGCGGAAGTTCGACTATTACCATGGGAAGCGGCGCCAATGCAAAGCTGGCTGTGCAGGAAGGACAGGATCTCGCTAACATTCTTAAGTCGGGCAAACTGGAAGCGCCTGCCAAGATTGTACAGGAGCAGGTGGTTGGCCCTACGCTGGGACAGAAAGCAGTTCAGGGAGGCGCCTGGGCATTCGCAATTTCATTCCTTGTGATCTTTGCGTTGATGCTGTTATACTTTAATACAGCAGGATGGGTTGCGAACTTTGCGCTCATTCTTAACCTGCTGTTCACAGTTGGTATACTAAGCATGTTCGGATTCACGCTTACAGCCGCGGGAATTGCCGGTCTCGTACTTACGATCGGCATGGCGGTGGATACGAATGTGATCATTTTCGAACGTATCAAGGAAGAACTTACCAAAGGAAAATCCTACAATATAGCATTCAAGGATGGCTACCGGCGATCATTGGCGCCGGTGCTGGATGGTCACATCACTACCCTCCTCACCGCATGTATACTCGCCTATTTTGGATTGGGGCCTGTACTGGGCTTTGCAACTACGCAGATCATCGGTATCCTGATGTCGTTATTCTGCGGTATCGTTGTTGCCTGGCTGGTCACCGATTGGTGGACAAAAAAGAACCGTCACTTTAAATATTTCACTTCATTATCAAAAACCATTTACCGCAAGGCGCATTTCAGGTTTACAGAATACCGTAAGTACGCATATGCTATTTCGGTAGTTGTTGTGCTGCTGGGTGTGGCTTCTATTTTTAACGGCTTCAATGAGGGTGTTGAATTCAGTGGAGGAAGAAGTTATGTGGTCAAATTCGGAAGGCCTGTAGATACCGAAGTTGTTAAAGAGGATCTTTCAAAAGTATTTGGCAAGCACCCCGTGGTGAAAACCTATGGCGGAAATGATCAGCTGGATATCACAACAGATTACCTGATTAAAGATGAGTCACTGACAGCGGATTCCGCAGCTATGAATACGCTCTACGCCGGTCTGCAATCCTATTTCCCGAATGTATCTCTCCAGGATTTTAAAACGAGGAATATACAGCAGACCAAAAAAGTTGTGCCTACTATCTCAGATGACCTTAAAACAGGTGCGAAATGGGCAACCTTCTGGTCGCTGCTCACTATTTCACTTTATATTTTCATCCGCTTCAGGGACTGGAGATTTTCGGTTGGAACAATCGTGTCATTGCTGCACGACGTGCTGGTTACGTTGATTGTGTTCTCATTCTTTAAGAATATAGTTCCATTTCCGCTCGAGATTGATCAGCACTTCATTGCCGCGATCCTGACCGTAATAGGCTTTTCAATGAATGATACCGTGGTAGTATTCGACAGGGTACGTGAGTATGCGCGCGAAATGAAAGGTGCCGATAAAAAAACGATTATCAACAGAGCGGTGAATGACACACTGACGCGTACAATCATGACCTCACTTACAGTATTTTTGACGTTATTGATCCTTTTCATTGTCGGAGGAGAGGTAACAAGAGGTTTTGCATTTGCAATGCTGATAGGTGTGCTTACCGGAATCTATTCTTCTATATTCGTTGCAGCCCCGATCCTGGTAGACTTTGCAAAGAACAAACCACTTGGTCAAATGGACGCGGCTACAACAGCTGCTGATGCAAAGTCGAAGCCCGTTATGGCTAAGCTTAAATAAATTATCCAGATAGGTTAAGATAAAAACCCGGAAACTTTTTCCGGGTTTTTTATTTTCAGCAACTTTGAATCAATGAACCTGAGTGCGGAAAACATATCATTACCTGGATCTGTAAATCCGGAACGAACAACTGGAAAACAACATTAATCGTATATTAGTCGTAGTTGGCTGTAAAACAGACCGTACCGGCAATTGTAACACCTCAAAATCCACAATCCGGAAGGGGTTTGGGATAGGCTTGAATTTTGCAAAGAGTTAATGGATGGTCTGAAGCGAATGCGGGTAATTATAGCATTTTAATGGCGTCGGGGGCGGAAATCAGATAGGCCACTCACTTAAAAGGTCTTTATGGAAAATAATAAAGGAAGGGTTTTCCTGGCAGAAGACGATATGTCGTTAGGCTTTGTTATTAAAGACAATCTCGAAGAAGAAGGATTTGAAGTGGTACACTGTACAGATGGTCAGACAGCAATTGACAGGTTCAGCAAAGATGATTTTGACATCTGTCTGCTCGACGTTATGATGCCAAACAAGGATGGCTTCGCTGTGGCGAAAAAGATACGTCAGCAAAGCGATGTGATCCCGATTCTGTTCCTAACTGCAAAGTCCATGGAAGAAGACAAGGTGAAAGGGTTCATGACCGGAGCCGATGACTATATCACAAAACCATTCAGTATGCAGGAATTGATGATGCGTATGAATGTATTCCTGCGTCGCACAAAAAAACTGCATTCGGAATCTACTGAAGAATACCGGATAGGAAAGTTGAGATTTTCATTTACTGATCTGAAACTTTATACTCCCGACGAAACCATTTCTCTCACTCAGCGCGAAGCCGATCTTCTCCGCTTTTTATGCAAACACGCCAATAAAGTTCTGAAGCGGGAAGAAGTTCTGGTAAGCGTTTGGGGGAAAGATGATTACTTTCTTGGCCGCAGCATGGATGTGTTCATGACCAAGCTTCGCAAATATTTCCGCGCCGATCCTGAGATAAATCTCGAAACCATACATGGAATCGGCTTCCGCTTCAATGCAATTATTTCCTGATAGTTCAATGATCCTGGTCAACGTTGTTACTACTGTCTTAACTACGGCATAACACATGTTAAGTATGTTTAACCATAAAAGGCAGCTAATTTGTAACTACTAAACCGGAATTATTAAACTACATAAGATGAAATTAATAGCAACCTTAAAGAAAACTGTAACCAGCATTCACGACATGCTGGATCCCCTGGGCATCAACCGTAACAAACCAAGGTTCCTGTTTGCAGAAAAAAGAACTTCTTACGATCCTGCAGGCACACCAAGAACAAATGTTTACAGAAGGGATAACGACCTCGGCAACGGACCTTCTATTTAAGCAACCACAACCGAAGTACGAATCTCTTTTGAAAAAGACTTTACAAAAACCGAACTACAATCCAGATCTGTGAAATCTACCCGATCCATTATCATTGAAAAATCAGGGAGCATAACAAACGCTTTCCATTACCGGGTCAATCCGGTAGACAGGACCCTTGTCAATCTTTATTTCCTCCATAACACACTTAAAAATGAGGGAAAAAAAGTAAGCAGTGTCAAACGGGCTGCGTTTCAGATTTCAGCCATTGTTCCCCGCTTCAACCACCAGTCTTTAAGCTACACCCGTCCAGTCAAGTATTATACTTCCAATTTTTTCGCCTTGTAACGTAAGGGAATTACTCTCAAACCTCCGGATGGAGGTTTTTTTTACTAACCCATGGTGGATGTACTGGTGCGTGCTACCTGTTCAACAGGAAATCCAACGATGAACTTGGTTCCCTTTTGCCATTCACTTTCGCAACGAATGTTTCCGTGGAGTGTGTCTACATAATTTTTTACTATCGACAAACCCAGCCCGGTAGAAGACTCTCCTGCTGTTGGCCGGGTACTTAATTTCTGAAACCGGGTATACAGCTGATCCATTTCTTCTTTTTTGATTCCCTGGCCTTCGTCTTCAATTTCTACCTCCCATTCATTGTCGTAGTAATTCAGCCGCACATAAATATTTTTATCAAGGGGCGAGAACTTGATGGCATTTGAAATGAGGTTCTCCAGGATATCCATCAGGATGTACTTATCTGTCAGCACTTCTCTTCCTTCAATAGCGCTTTTAAATACCAGCGACAGATTTTTCTGAGCAGCCAGTTCTTCAAAACGCGACAGAATGGAAAGCACTACTTCATCAGGAGTTTCCCAATGATAATTGACCTCTATCCTGCCTTCCTGGATCCGGCTGACATTCAAAAGGTTCCTGACCATTTGAACCATCCTGTTCACACTTTCCTGCATCACCAGCAATTTCTCTTTCTGGGCTACCGTAAAGTTTTCTGCCTTCCGGCGAAGTGATTCTATAAGCAGATAAACTGTTGTCAAAGGATTATTGAGATCATGGGCAGCCATCGCCATGAACCGGTTCTTTTCATCATTCAGGCTTTCCAGTTTGTTGTTTTTTTCTTCAAGGAGGTTAGCAGACCTTTCAAGCGCTGAATTGGCCTGTTTTAATTGTTCTTCCAGCCGCAGCCTTTCTTTCAGGTCAGCTTTATACGCTTCTTCCTTTTCCTGGCAAAAGCGCAATAATTCTTCCCGGGTATAGTTTTCCAGTTTTTTCATAACTGCCGGAGTATCGCTGCAAAAACTACACCCCGGCATGAATTCCGGATTCTCTGACTTATTTTGCGTTTATGAAAACCATCATCCTGGGATTCGGGATATTGATTGCCAGCCTGTTAGTGCTTTTCCAGCTGGCCAGGTTTTCATATTTCAGCGGGAACCCCGCTCCCGAGATCTGGATAGCATTGATTAGTCTGATCTTCTTTGGGATAGGCATTTTTATCTCAAGAAAATACCTGCCGGTAAAGAAAGCAGCGGCGCCACCATTAGAACTGGATCTGGAAAAGATCGATAAAATAGGGCTAAGCAAGCGCGAATATGAGATCCTTCAACTGATCAATGAAGGTCTGTCGAACCAGCAGATAGCCGACAAATTATTCCTCTCTGAGAATACCATTAAAAAACATATTTCGAATCTTTTCATCAAGCTGGACGTTCAAAGAAGGACAGAAGCGATCAGGAAAGCGAAAGATTTAAGGATCCTGAACTGAAATTGCCTACTACTTAAGTTGTAATTATTGCTTTTTAACCGGAATGCTACGAAAGGATGATGGAAACAATGGGCTCATGATATTATATTCGGCCTTCATCACGTGATAACCCAACAACTAAAATTTCTTCATCAACAAATTCCAGATTATGAAAAAAACGGTTCTCCGCTATGGATTGCTTTCAAGTCTCGTTATTGTTATTTTGTTCTTTCTCGCCTGGCTGTTCTTCGGATCGGATAATAATTATGCCTCCCAGGAAATA
>DASWTK010000330.1:0-3573 GCA_036402175.1 Chitinophagaceae bacterium
TGAATTATTAACCCATGCAAACAACCGGTCGATCCTTCCGTCGGAAGCGGTAAAATAAATGGTGTCGCCCTCTACCCATGGGAATCCGGTAACATTCCAGGAAAATGGAATAATGAAACGGTTGCTGCCATTACGCAGATCAGTAATAGCCAGCGACATTTTTCCTTCCCTGTTCCTGACCGCGCTCAATACCTGTTGCTGATCATAAAATTTGGGATAGGTATAAAATAACTGGTCAGGGTTCGGAACAATTTTTTCTATACCGCCCGAATTTGTGCTCAGCAAATGGAGCGCGCTGTTTCCTTTTTCGTCAACATGAACCGCTATAACTGAATTTCCATCGGCAGAAATATCGGGAGCAAAATATTTAGTACGGTTGGTAAGCTTACGCTGTTCGCCTGTGCTGACATCCAGCAAACGCAGATCACTGTAATCTCTCCAGCCCCACCTTGTGTCGGGACGATATGCAGCATACACGATCTTATTATTGCGGTAAGAAAAATAATTGTCGATAGATATATCACGGACACGCAGATTTTTTAATTTCCCATTCTGATCAACTACAAACCGCGGAAGTTTTTTATAACTGGTTTCCAAATACAAAATATCATCATTCTCCATCATGTAGGGATATTCCTGATCTGACAGGAAATGCCGGGAAGCAGAACCAGCATCTGCTCCAACGGTTGACTTAAGCTGCGTTCTGAAGTGTTCGATGGCATTATTTCTGAATTCCCTGTAATCCTTTCCGGTCTGCCGTTTTATGGCTTTCTGCCAGGGATAAAAAAGGCCTTTGAAAGCGGAAGCATCGCCCGATACCTTTTTCCAGAATTCGTTTCCATAGTTCTCATAACCATAAGCTGTGAGCAGGTAACCGAGCCTGTAATGATCGGGTACAAAGTCGCGAAGCGATCCATTGCGGAGCTTCATCCAAGAATAAATTTTTCCTTCGAGCCATAATGACCGGTAATCGTTAAAAAAGTAGGGCAACCTTCCCCTGCCCTGCCTGCTGACCTTTGTTTCCTGGTAAACCGCGTCACCTTCAAAGAACCAGTCGGGCACTACCAACGCATTAGCCAACGCCTGACCTTCTTCACCAAAAAGCACTGAAAATACTTTCGAAATTCCTCGATTGAAATTATTGTATTGCTGAACGTGCCGGTATTCGTGAATGGCCAGGTTATCGGCCCAGGGCAGGCTTCCCAGTTCAAAACTGTTTTGCTGAGGCGTCATCTGGAACTCGGACCTGAATGGTCCCAGAGCCACATAGGCGTTAGAAATTGTGGTGGAGGGCTGAAGAACGATGCTGATCTTCCTGCGCCTGTTTCCGATTGACTGATAAGTATACCTGTCAAGAACATTCACCAGATTGGCAATGCGCAATGCAGGGCTATCAAGTCCGGCCGGGAAAATGATCCGGGCAGTATCGTTATTCACCTGTTTCCATTTTACAGAAGGTGGGTGACCGCCAAACTGCTGTGCACGGACCAATGAGCAGGTTAGTATGAATATAAGGGCAAGAGAAATACGCAACATGTAGTGATGTTAGAATAATAAAATTATAAGATAAGGATTAAATTTAAGCAGTTGTTTCATGGTTTAAACAATTCATTCGGAGATGATCTTCTTCGGCTTTAGCTTTGCGTCATGAACGAAATTTTACTCATCAGAACCGCAGGTCTGGACGACATCAACACGATTGGTTATCTCGCGTACCAGGTCTGGCCATCGGCCTATAAAGAGATCCTCAATTTTGAGCAACTGCATTATATGCTGCAGCATTTTTATAGTCCGGCAGCCCTGAAAGAACAGATGATTTCGAAGCAGCATGTGTTTCTGATAGCTGAAACCGAAGATGAAGAGCCGGTGGGTTTCGCTTCCTATTCAAAAGTGGAAGGCGATACATTTAAGCTCCACAAATTATATGTACTTCCTGCCACCCAGGGACGGAATATCGGCAAATCGCTGCTTGATGTGGTAGAGGAAGAATGCAGGGAAGCCGGCGCAAAAAAACTGATATTGAACGTCAACCGCTTCAATAAGGCGATAAAATTTTATGAGAGGCTGGGGTATAGTATTTTGAAAGAAGAGAATGTGGATATTGGAAATGGGGTGGTGCAGGAGGATTATGTGATGGGGAAGGATTTGGGGATTTGAGGATTTGGGGATTTGAGGATGAATTAGCCAATTTTGCCAATAAGCAAATAAGCAAATTATTCCAAAGAACTAGTCGATATAAATTAAAGCAGTTGTCGTAATAATTAGAAATATGAGAAAGCCCTTGTGCATTGCTCAAGGGCTTTCTTCGTTGTACCACCTAATTGGCTCATTTGCTAATTGGCGAAATTGGCTAATTACCATTTGCTTATTTGCTTATTGGCAAAATTGGCTAATTCTTATTTGCTAATTGCCTAATTCATCCCCAAATCCTCAAATCCTCAAATTATTTAATTTTTTCTCATCGCGGCCGCCTTCATTTCGCCGGCGAGGCCGTGGCCGAGATATTTTTCTATCCAGGCATGGACGAGATAAATAATGGGGGTTAATATTACCGCAACAACAAATTTATAAATGTAATTGCCGAAACAGGTTGCCATAACCTGTGCAAGCGTCCAGGATTTTGTTTGACCGGAAAGACGGGGCGCAATGTAGAATGCGATGAACAATACAACAAAGCTGTCGATCAGCTGTGAAACAAGCGTAGAGCCGGTAGCGCGCAACCAGATCTGTTTTTCTCCTGTAACCTTCTTGATCTTATGAAATACGAAAACATCTAACAGTTGCGAGACAAGGAATGCAATGAGCGATCCTATTATGATGGATTGGCTTTGTCCGAATATCCCCGCAAAGGCCTTATTACTATCGGGCACTCCATCATAATAATCCTTTGCCCAGAAATCCGCTGGCTCAAGACCGATGGCGGCGCTGAACATAATGAATGAATATGCAATGAGAACAATAGCCAGGATAGAAAGAAAACGCACACCCTTCGGCCCGAAATACTCATTGATGATGTCGGTCATGATGAAAACTACCGGCCATAACATAACTCCTGCAGTGAGGTTGAACGAAAACGTATTCCCGAAAAATTTCAGGTTCGCGGGCTCTATACCCAGGCTTTTTTCGAGCGAAAACAGCTTTGCTCCAACAATTTCAGCTATCAGCGCATTGGCAATAAAAAATCCGCCAAGAATGAGAAAAAGGCGGGTCGGCTTGTCTTTGATTATATTATGGATCATTAGAGGATCAGGTAAATTTGAACGATCAAAAAAAGGAAATTAATTCTTGCCAGCCAAACCGGAACATGCATGACTATGCGCTGACCCCTTAGCAAAACAACCGCGTACAGAATGTTCACCAGTCCATTGATCACAAATGATAGTACCAACCCCGCAATTATTATTGTAGAACCCAACGAACCCGAAGGCATTGCGGGCAGATACCGCATGAACCAGACGAGTAAGAGGCAGCAGTTGCAGATGAAGGCGACTCGTGATAATAATGGGAGTTTTGTCATGGGCGGTTTTGGGTTTTGGGTTTCCGGTTTCCGGTTTCGGGTTCTTCTCCGGATAG
>DASWTK010000331.1:0-16825 GCA_036402175.1 Chitinophagaceae bacterium
ATTTCAAAGAGTGGCTTGTGCATAGGCAGCAGGTTCAATACATCTGCCGGCCAGTAATTCATTTCCGCGTTAATATTGGTTGTGTACTTGCTGCCCCAGGGCGGTGCCAGCAAATCGTTCCAGATGCCCTGCAGGTTTGCAGGCATTGTTCCCGGCCGCGAAGAAGAGATCAGCAAATACCTTCCATACTGAACAAAAAGCGAAACAAGTGAAGGATCACTGCCCTTAGAAAATCTTTCAATGCGTTCATTTGTTGGAAGGCGCTCGTTCTCCGTTGCACCGAGGTCAATAAAAAATGTATTAAATAGCTTTGTGTACTCTTTGATGTGTGCTGCTTTTATCAGATCGAAAGACTTTTTATTCACGGACTGTACCGGCTGCTTTGCAAGCAAGTCCGCGTTGCCGGAAACATTTTTATAATTCACATAATTCGTGGCCGCCGAAAGGTAAAGCGTTACTTCATCCGCGCCCGCAACTGAAATGTTGTCATCGGTGATGGTAAGTTTACCGCCTTTATGATCCGCGTATAAATAGCTGACACCTTTCAAAACGCCGTTCCTGACAGCTAAGGAAAGACGGAGCGTATTTTCATTTGATCTTTTTGTAATTGAATTTTTGTGTGGGGATGTCAGCCTGGCCTTGAAGTTTATGTTTCCTTTTTTATCGGCTGTTAAGCGAACAACGATCAACCCAGCCGGAGCGCTTGAGAAATAATCGCGTGAATATTTAACTCCATTGATAGAATAGCTGGTGGTAATTATTGCATTGTTAAGGTCAAGCACCCGATTGTAATCCGACACTTCTCCGGAAGGTTTAATATCCAGCCAAAGATCACCGAACGGCTGGTAATCGGCCTGGTACCGGGGAACCGCCGGCGGCTCGTCATTAAGGATGAAATACTTCCATTTTTTAACCAGCGATATTTTTGCAGATTCATCACCTTCTGGATATAAGCCAATATGCCTGGTTGTGTCTTTGTATCCCGCTATTCCACCTTTGTCAAAATAATTCAATACAAGTATGGCTATGGTATTTTTACCGGGTTGCAGCAATTCTTTTTTGATGAGGTACTTTCTTGGTTCGCCTCCCTCCATCGTGCCTGCAAGTTTGCCATTGATATAGGAATGATCATGATCGCGTATTCTGTTGAGGTCAAGAACCACGTTTTTCCCGTGCCATTGAAATGGCAATTCGAATGTTGTGCGAAACCAAACTGCTCCGTCCACTTCAAGTCCTGTAGTTTCCCATCCTTCATAAGTTGGCACTTCAATGGTTTTCCATTTCGAATCATCAAATCCGGGCGAGGCCATATCACCTGCACCTGATACCCGGGTAGTTACTTTTCTGACCCAATCGGCTTTACTGCCTTCATCCGACCGCATGCCCATGAACTTTTGTTCGGCAAGCTGCTCCGCCTCTTTTTGTTTTCCCTCATTCAATAATTTACGGATCGTTTCCAGGTGATCGGCCGCGCCGGTACGGTGATAATCCCTTGGCCCGCCAGTCCACAAGGTTTCTTCATTAAATTGAATGCGATCCTGTTCCACGCCTCCAAAAACCATCGCGCCTAACCTGCCATTTCCAATTGGCAACGCTTCCGTCCATTTTACAGCCGGCTGATTATACCAGAGCTTTAATGACGCATTACCTGGTTGCTGCGATATGCATAGCAGCGATAGCAGAAAAACCGGTATGATGAGTATTCCTTTCTTCATTTATTCTACAGTAATGTTCACGGGTACCGACTCGTCTTTGATCAAAGGCCTCTGAACATTTTTGAGGTTGTTATATTTTATCGTAATGTCTTTTGTTTCTTTTCCTTTAAATGAAAGGAAGATGTCGGTGCCTGCGGCAGGAAAACAGTTATACAGAAATAAATTTCGCATGTTCGTGAACGAAAGAAGCGGTACACCATTCAATGGCGTTAACGATTTAACTCCGGCGATCTCCATATCCTGCACATTTTCGGCTATCAGCGCCGGCCCTTCTTTGGTTGTCACCCTTACGTTGTGAAATGAGATATTCTTTGCTTCCTTTATTGTTATACCGGTCTGGGCATCGAACTGCATATCATTAAAGCTGATATCCTCAATGGGCATTTCAACCAAACCGTTCAGGAATACCGCCTGTTTTGTGTGCGCTGTTATATTACTGAAATGAATATTTCTGAATTGAGGAGTACGTTCAGAAACAGGTTCCGGATCTGTACGGGCATACTGCATATCCAGAACAATTGCCTGATCGCGGATATTTTTCATGATGATGTTATCCACCCTGATATCTTCCACAACACCACCCCTTCCCCTTGCTGTTTTGATCCTGATGCCCCGGTCGGTGCCATCGAAAATGCAATTGGAAATGGTGATCTTTTTTACGCCGCCCGACATTTCACTTCCGATCACCACTCCTCCATGACCCGAGAGCATGGTGCAGTTGATGATGGTATAATTTTCCGCCGGCGTTGCCATCTTCCTTCCGGCCCGGTCCTTGCCCGATTTAATTGTGATGCAGTCGTCACCCACACTGATATGGCAATCCGATATGTGTACATAACGGCAGGATTCGGGATTAATGCCGTCTGTATTTGGCGACTCCGGATTATTGATCGTAACACCGGTAATGGTCACATTTTCGCAGAACTCAGGATTCACGGTCCAGAAGGGTGAATTGATGATGGTTATGCCTTCTATCAATACGTTCTTGCAATACATTGGCTGTATAAAAGGCGGACGCAAAAATCCCCGTTCTACCCAGCCCGGAAGGTCGGGTCGCAGTATGTCTTTATTCAGGCGGTCGAATTCTAGCTGCCATTTCGAGCGCGGATTTTTCTCATTATATCCTTCAGAGAAATCCCACCATTTTTTTCCGTGTCCGTTGATAAGCCCTCTTCCTCTGATGGCAATATTCTCTGCTTTGTAAGCATAAAAAAAAGGTGAAAAATTAGTTACGTCTGTTCCTTCCCAGCGTGAAGGAACCATCGGAAGATAGTGGTCGAAATTATCACTGAAATGCAGTTCGGCGCCTGCATCTATGTAAATGGTGATATTGCTTTTAAGATGAATGGGGCCGGTCAAATATTTGCCGGCCGGAAAGTAAACAGTTCCTCCCCCTTTTTTATAAGCCGCATTAATGGCAGAAGCGATGGCCCTGGTTGCGATAGCGCTGCTGTCGTTTTTTGCACCATACTTCATCACATTGTAATAATCCTGCGCAATGCCGACGGCTGCGTTTAACAGAAAAACAAACATTATCGACGCTGACCTCAAATTTCTTTTCATTGTGATGATTTAAATGCTGTTATTCAAATAGCCAATCCAATTCCCTTTTAACTCCACCCTGGATAAGGCCTGCATCGAAAGAACGTACAAGCTGATCATCATTTACAAATCCCAGTATCAGGGCTGTTCCCTTGCCCAGTTTCAACGAATGAGTTCCAGCCTTGAATGAATAAGTATGAATATTTACAGGCGGCATTCCTGAGATGATGATCGCGTTGGATATCTTCGGTTCGGCCTGACCGTAATTGTTGGCGCTTGCATCGGTTTCCAGCTGGGGGGGTTGCAGGAACTTCGGGTCTTTCGAGTTAAAAAAGCCAACCAGCAGCTTCACTGGTCGCGCAGCCGTAAAGTTTATTGTTGTGCCTTCGTCCATTTGTTGTGGCCGCGAAAGTTTCAGTCCTTTCAACGATTTCAGCTCCTCCGCGAAATCTTTGAAATACGTAGCTGTGTCGGCGAACATTTCCCTGCCCACCATAAGGTCGTAATGTTCTGCTTTTGGAGAGACCAGTTTTACATCGGCATTTTCAAGAATGGCCTTTTGCTTCACTGAAGATGTTTTGTCTGGCGACTTTAATGAATCAAGGTTGTTTTTAAAGTTTGAAAGTTCTTTTTCATAAATTTTCAGCAGCTCTACCCAGGTTTTATTAGTGCCATCATCGCCTCCAACCGGAATTTTCCGTTGCTGCGTTTGCATGCTGTTTGCATATAGATATGTATCCTTTGTAAGTTCGGCCAGGCGGCTGTAATGGCTAACGCTGTACTCAAGGTGAGGCATTGCAGCCTCCAGGTCTTTCAGGTCATTTGAATATTTGTAGCGCAGGATCAGCAAAGCTGCAGTTGCTTTTTCAGCAAAATGGTTTGCCAGTGCCTGGTAGATATACATATCGTTTTTCACCCGTTCAAATTCTTCTTTATTCGCGGTCACGAGCGGTGCTGCCTTTTCGATAGCGGCCACCGCCTTATTTCCATGCGCAACCACTTCATTTATTATCTGAACTGGAGTTTCACCTGTATGCGGTTTGCGATTCCATTCCTTTTCAGCATATTCAGTGAGCATTTCGCCCTCCGGACCTTCGGAATTGTATAAGAGTGTGAACAATCCGTAACGGTAAGGATTGATGAGCTGCGTCATCAGCATTCCAAGTGTAAGCGTTTGCCTGTTACCGTCAGTTATTCCAAATCTCCTCAGCAGCTTCGGCGCTATCTCACCTGTTTGCTCATAGGCTTCCAGAATATTTTTCGCTGAGCCGGTATTGCCTCCAAATTTGTACAATAGCTGCCTTGCCCAATAGTTTATTTCATTCAACCTGTTGCGATCAGCTTTCCATGCATAACGCGCCCATTGTTTATACCAGATCCAGTCGCGTTCTATCTGCAACAGCCTTGGAGAAGTATTGTCCGCTGTATATGGCCAGTCCCAGTAAGAAGCCTGAGGATATAAGTGCAGGCCATTTCCCTCGTGCACCCGGTGCATGGCCAGAACAGATTTTTGAATGAAATCGGCCGAGCCATATCTGAATGGTTCCAGGTTGGCAAGTATGTGAACATTTTCAATCTGCACAGTGCCTATCCGGCTCAGATTACGATGAAGCTCTGCCCACGGTCCACGCGGAGTATAGGTGGTTAAAGCTTCACCATTATATTTTGCTTCGGTATAAAGATTTTTATAAAGCGGAAGCGCGGCCTTCATTACCATGGGCGCGTCTGTATCGTGCGCACGTAATACGATCGGTGGCTCTTCGGTTTTACCCAATGCCTTCAAACCGTCTTTCACTCCAGGGATAATGGTTTTCGTGAACCATTCCACATCGTCGTTGCCAACACCTTCCATTGCTTCACCCAACGCGACCATCAATCCTACGTTAGGATATTTCTCAACAAAAGCGGCAATGGATTTGCGCGTATAATCCGCTATCAGCGGAATGATCGGCCTGTTGCGATCCTGGGTTTTTATATTATGCTTTTCAGCGAATGGCTTCGATACAATGATGTTGTAAAACATCTGTATCACCCATATGCCGCGCCTGTCGGCCTCCTGTGTTATAAACTGATAAATTTCCTCATTCTTCTTAAAGGTGCTGTCATCAACCTCTACCGCATAAGGATAATCTTTTAGTTTAACCAGTGAAGCAAAGGGATGACCATTCCATAAAAAAAGCGCATTCATCCTGTACGTTGCCAGTGAATCGAGATACTGTATCCACAGCCCTTTATCATACAGCCATGGAAACGTCTCGGGCGTATAAGGATATTCATACACATGTCTGCCGGGAAGGTAAACAGGCTTCTGAATCCCGATGCAGGCTCCACGCAATACCATTTCCGGACGATCCTTTAACGTGATCATCTGCGGCAGGTTTCCATTTTCTTTTATCCGTTCGGCAAGTTCAAGGCATCCATACATTGTACCGCTTTCATCGTTACCCGTAATGACGATCTGCTTGTCTTTTGAACCAATTGAAAAGCCTTCTTTACCAGCTGCCGGATCTGCGATACTTTTTATTAGAATGGTTCGTCCGATTACAACTGAACCATTTTCCACTGTCTCCTCAACACGATAACCCAGATGCGTAAGCGCTGCGGTTAACTGATCGGCTCCATACTTTATCCGTGGATTTGTTTTTTCCGGCAATAGAATGGTTATCTGCTCACCGGTTTGATCTTTTACAAGGCTGTTCAGATAATTTTCAAGCATGGTATAGCCACCGTTGCCCAATTTATTTCTGTCCGACGCGTCGGCCGGATCAAGACCATTTTTATTCTCCCATTCATCCGGCATTCCATCACCATCGGTATCCCGCAGTGGTTTTGCACTTTTGTATTCAGGCCATCCGCCAACCGCAGACGGTGAATCAATTATACCGGCTTTGCCGGAAGATCCGTTTCCTTTAGCTGTGATCGCAGCAGTTTCTTTTACAATTCTTATATCAACAGCATCTCTTGTTGGATAAATAGCGCCGGCTCCTGCCAGTACGGAATTAAATGCCTTGTCCGCACTTTCCGAAGTGGAGATATCAAAGCCGAATGGTTTTATCGCGATAGCCCTGGTACGAAGGCTGGCAGGGACTTCCGATAGATCAATGCCGGCACTGTTGTTCGCGTTCAGCTTCCGGTTGCCTTTCATTACGTTTCCGCTAAGGAACCACTGCCCCACGCCTGTGGCATTAGATGCGTCGTATAAAGCATGAATGAATTTCAGGTCATCCGGGCTGGCAGGCCCCGGTAAATAATAATTATTCACCATGTTCACCATCGAAATTCCATTCTTTAGCTTTACGTCCCCGCCATAAGCTGCATTCGCGCTAGCCCAATTATAAATAACGTTGTTGTAATAATCTACCACAGCAGTTGTGTCGTGCGCGCGTGCGCCATTAAATCTTACAGTCCTGCTGTTCTGATGAGCGATGAGGTTGTGGTGATAAGTTGCATACTGACCGCCCCACACGCCGCCATAGGCTCTTGTGCCTTTCGCGTGTCCCGCGTTATACAATCCTTCACTGACGATGCACCATTGTACTGTTGTATTCCTGTTATCGTAAAGCGCCGCGCATTCTTCATTGGCCCAGCTGAATGAACAATGATCGATGATCACATCGTGACAGTTCTCCATATCAAACCCGTACAACCCTTTTGCCAGTGTGCCACCCGGGCGCGACCGAATGAAGCGGATGATGATGTTCCCTTTGTTACCACCTTTGCCCGCCCCGTTCAGCATGAATGAATTTCCTTTCAGGCATATTCCATCACCCGGAGCTGTCTGACCAGCAATTGTAAGATCAGATCTGCGGATTGTTAGTGGCGATTTCAATTCGATAATTCCCGAAACATTGAATACGATGGTCAGCGGTTGGCCGGGAAATGCGTCAAGCGCCTCACGAAAACTTCCTTCGCCAGAGTCATTCAGATTGCTCACAGTTACCACCTGGCCTCCGCGGCCTCCGGTGGCAAACCTGCCATAACCTTCAGCTCCCGGAAAAGCAAGTGTCTGCGCGTTCAATGCATTCCACCCGGAAGCCATCAATATGATCAGAATGAAATTATAAAACCGTCTATGATGAATTAAGAACATCTGTAATTAATTTAATGATTGTTACCACTGATGCTGCTTCAGATGCTTGTCTTCACCAATGATCCGTAGTATTGAAGCTGGATCATATCATTGGGCAAGGGTTTTTTGTTCCATGATTTGTGAATAGAAAGAGCCGCGCCCAGGGCCGTCGCCTGTGCAACGCTTGCAGCATATATCTCCATGTTGGGAAATGCAGCAGCGAGAAGGTTCATATAGATCGCATTCTTGCTGAAACCTCCATCAACAAACATCCTTTTGACCGCTGGCCCTTTCAGAACAAGTTGTGTTGAAGCCACCTGGCTTTCCAGAATGTCCATCATCAACCGATGATAAGCTTCTTCATCTGAATTGAAATCTGTAATGTTTCTTTTTGCAAACGCGTTATCACGTATAAGATCCAGTGTACTCCTTAACTGACCATTGTTATTTCGTTTCAGGCTGGCTGTTACTTCAGGGTTAAACTGCATCGACCGGTATTTAACAGGATTCTGGTGAAAATGTGATGCGATGATCTTTATTCCATCTTCATGATGCTGACCTGCGAAAAGCCTGGATGCTTTCACCGGTCTACCATCGTATTGATAATAACAAAGGCAATCGTGCTCGAGTTCTTCCAGTTGCAACGGAGAATCGTCGTATGGATTCAGCGTAATGCACCAGGTACCTGTCGATATTAATACAAAAGGCTCCTGGAAATTCACCAGGTATGGTATCAGTGAAGCTGAGCTGTCGTGCAATCCGGGTCCTACCAGGTAGTTGCTGCCGGGAAAAGCCGCAGGCATCACTTTGTCATAACGAACAAGCGGTGCAAGCATTTGCGCCACTCCTTCCGCGCGAACCCATTCATGATAATCATTCTCCTGGAAATCCCATAAGTTGGTGTGACAGCCGATGCTGGTTATGTCGGAGCATGGCTGACCAGTAATCAGATAACTGAGGTACTGCGGCAGATGCAAGGCATACCGTATGTTTTTAAATATTTCTGGCTTTTCGTATTTGAGGCGGTAAAGCTGCATGCCCGAGTTAAGGCTACCAAGAACAGGTGAAGCGGTTCTTACCGCAAAGGATTCTTCACCCCCATAAGTATCATAAAATTTTTTTCTCAGCAATTCAGGGTAAGGCTTGAGATAGTTGTAGAGCGGAGTCAGTGGATTGCCTTCATCATCAATATATACAAGGCTTGCGCCATAACTGGAGAAGTTGATCGCTTTTACATCATATTCTTTTTTGCTGAACACGCATCGTAATGAGTCGAAGACCGATAACCGGAGACTTTCAATATTCTCACATGGAAATCCGTCTTCATCTTCAGTTTCGGTGAAACGTGCGGACCGTTCATAAACGATCTTATACTGCTGGTTGAAAAGGAACAGCTTTTTGTTGGTTTTGCCAACATCAATGACAGCAATGACGGGTATAGCTCGCATGTTACAATCCGGTAGCGACAGTTTTTAATCCACGTTTTTTTATCAGGTCGTTCCTTATTTTAAGATGGCGGTATAGGTTAAGAGGTTCCAGTGCCCCATCATTGCGAAGTCGTGCCTCTGCTATCAGCGGTCTGACATCCGTGCGATATGCATGCTGCAGTATTTCCTGTGCTTTCGTAACATCATTCTCCTGTCGTGCCGTTTCCAGTTCTGCTGTATCAACCAGCAAGGCCTGGGCGTATGCCAGTTGTATCGCTTCTACAGATTGCATCAGGTCTTCGAGTGGGTCCTTTATATTATGCGATGCATCGATCATCCATCCCAGGTCAGCCGCATGATTCATTCCTCTTGCATCCATTCCTTCCACAAGCTCATTGAATATCAGGAAAAGCTGGTAGGGATTGATGCTTCCAACAGTGAGGTCGTCATCGCCATATTTTGAATCGTTGAAATGAAAACCGCCAAGTTTTCCTTCCATCAGCAGTAGCGAAACGATCTGTTCAATATTCGCGTTGGGCAAATGATGCCCAAGGTCTACCAGGGTATAAGCCTGCGAACCAAGCTTGCTCGCATACATGTACGATTGTCCCCAGTCGCCAACCGTCATTGAATAAAAATTCGGTTCAAAAGCCTTGTATTCCACAAACATTTTCCAGGTTGCCGGCAGCATGGTATAAATTTCCTGCAGGCTGTCGAGCGTGTTTTCAAAGGCTTTACGGAAATTCAGTTGACCGGGAAACGAACTTCCATCTGCAAGCCAAACGGTCAGAGATTCGGAGCCAAGCGCCACACCATGTTTTATCACTTCAATGTTGTGAGCGATCGCCTGCTTTCTTACTGCTTTATCAGTATGTTGAAGTGATCCGAACTTATAACTGTGTTGCTGATCGTGCTGGTCCTGGAACGTATTGGAGTTAACTGCGTCGAAGCGAATTCCGAATTGTGCGGCCAATGCCTTTACCGATGCTGCGTTTGAAGGTATGTCCCAGGGAATATGCAATGAAATTGCACCGCTTGCGCGGTTGAGTTTATGCAACAATGCAACATCTTCAATTTTTTCTTCCAGGTTACGTGGCTCGCCTCCGATAGAAAATCGTCCAAACCGGGTGCCGCCCGCTCCGAGCGCCCAACTGGGAATGGCTACCTGGAAATCGGAAAGTTTTTGCAATATCGATTCAGGATCTTTCAGTCCGCCGGTTATGTATTCAAATTTCCTCCGGTGTTCACGCAGAAGACCGTTGTTATGATCCTGTATTTTATATGTTTCAATAGGCATAACAAAATCTTGGATGATGAATAAGTAAGTTATTAAATCTATCCATAGAAGCAGCATTAAAGCTTAGCGAACAAACGCGTTGGCAACACCTCCGTCAACATTCAGCACATTTCCGGTTGATTTATCCAGCAATCCTCCCGCAAAGGCAAAACACGCATTGGCAATGTCCTCGGGAAGGATCACTTCGTTCAGAAGTGTTCTCTTAGCATAAAATGCAGGTAACTCTGCAACTGATATCCCATAGGCTTTAGCGCGACCGGCAGCCCACTCTCCTTCCCAGATCTTGCTATCGCTGATCACTGCATCGGGGTTTACGGTATTCACTCTTATCTTATCCTTTCCAAGTTCTGCAGCGTTCAGCCTGCCAAGGTGCAGTTGCGCGGCTTTTGCAGAACCGTAACCCGCGTTGTTCGGACCGGATACCAATGCATTTTTGCTTACAATATTCAACACATCACCGCCAAGGTCCTGTTTCCGCAGCATAGCAACGCCTTCTTTGGTGACCATGAATTGACCCTTTACCAATACATTGTATAACAGATCCCAATCCGCTTCGGTATGCTCTTCAATTGGTTTGGAAATAGAAAGTCCGGCGCAGTTTACAATGATGTCAATGCCACCAAAATTCAGCGCGGCCGCGTCGAATGCTTTTCTGATGCTTTCATGTTCGGTAACATCCAGTAAAATGGATGCGCAGCAGTCTTTGTTATATTGTTTCTGAAATTCCCTGAATGCAGCGGAGAGCCGGTTTTCATCATTATCATTTAAAACGATGCAGGCGCCCTCTTCAATGAATTTTTTTGCAATTGCTTTTCCAATGCCACCGGCGCTGCCCGTTATGATCGCGATCTTACCCGACAGCGGTTTTGGTTTCGGCATTCGCTGCAGCTTGGCTTCTTCCAGCAACCAGTATTCAATATCAAATGCTTCTTGTCTTGGGAGCGAAGTATATTCAGAAATTGCCTCTGCTCCGCGCATCACGTTAATTGCATTTACATAAAATTCTCCTGCGATACGCGCGGTGGATTTATCTTTTGCGAATGTGAACATGCCAACTCCGGGATAAAGTATTACAACCGGATTGGGATCGCGCATGGCAGGACTGTTTGAATGTTTGTGCGATTCATAATAGTGGCTGTACATCTCGCGGTATGCCTCAAATTCAGGTTGCAATTTTTGCTTTACAACTGAGAGATCTGAAAGATCTTCGTCGGGCTGCAGGCTTAAAACCAGCGGACTGATCTTGGTCCTTAAAAAATGATCGGGGCAGCTGGTTCCCATTGGAGCCAGGCGCGAGAGATGGTTTGAGTTAATATATTCCAGCACTTTTTCATCATCGTTGAAATGACCGATCATCCTTGTGTGCGAAGAACAAAGTCCGCGCAGCACGGGGGCCAGGGCAATTGCCTGCGAGATACGGTCTTCCTTCAGTAAAGACCGTACCCTGGCGCCTCCGAAGACTGCGGGTTGCTTGAATAGAAACGATTCAATGTATTCGGCGCAACGTTCAATGACCTCCAGTGAATTGATGTAACATTCATAAGCCGTATCGCCCCAGGTGAAAAGACCGTGCGAACCCAGCATGATCCCGCGAATTCCCGGATTGGCGTCGAGACATTCCTTCAACTTTAGTCCGAGGTCGAATCCCGGACGCTGCCAGTCAACCCATCCTATTGATCCGTTGAACAATTCCTGAGTAATACGCCTGCCATCCTTTGCGGCTGCAATTGCAATTGCGGCATCTGGATGCAGGTGATCAATATGTTTGAATGGAAGAAATCCATGAAGTGGCGTATCTATGGAAGGCGCTTTTGAATTGAGATCAAATATGCAATGATTGAAGAGAGCAACCATTTCGTCTTCCTGCTCAATACCCTTATAAATATTTTTGAGGCTTCTCAGCCGCTCTGTATATAATCCCGCCAGTCCGCCCCGCGTAAGCGTTCCGATATCTCCGCCCGATCCCTTGATCCACATTACTTCTGTTTTCTTTCCGGTCAAAGGATCTGTTTCATACGTTTTGCATGAGGTATTGCCACCACCATAATTGGTGAGCCGCAAATCAGCTCCCAGCAGGTTCGACCGGTAGATCAGCAGTGCCACTTCATCTCCCGCGAGTGCTGATGCTTTTGCATCGTCCCACAAATAACTTACGTGCTTGAATGTTGCTGTAACAGACATCTGATAAATATTAAAAATTATGATTTTAAATAGTTGCCATAACCTACCACCAGAACGGAAGTGATGATGGCTACCACGCCAAGTACAATAGTGACCTTTGTTTTTCTTGTCACGCCTTTCCACTCATTCAGAACAAGTCCCCACATATTTGCCACAAGAATAATAAATGCCATATGCAGGATCCACGAACTGGCACCGTTGCCAAGTTTGCTTTCTCCCATTCCATAAAAGAAGAATTGCAGGAACCAGGTAGTGCCGGCAAGGGCCGAAAGAAGGTAATTTCTTAAGAGGGGTGTTTTCTTGTTGACGTAATCGCCGAATGTTTTATTCCGGGCATTCAGGATCATACACCAGATAAAGTTGGTGGTGAGTCCGCCCCAGAGCACAACGATATAAATAACATTGTTCCGGTAAAGAAACTCGCCTTCCGAAGGGTTCGCGGCCATCCATGCCTGGTTTGCTACGTCGGCCATTGGTTTCCCGGCTTCAAGGGCAAAGTTAAAACAGGCGCTAAGAATGCCTGAGATAATGGAAACAAATAGACCCAATCCAAATCTGTATTCGATCCTGGAGGTTTTCTCTTCTTCAGTTTTTGCCTCATTTGCCTGGAACTGCTTTTCCTTCATAGTACCTGCTTTACCGCAGAGTACGATGCCTATGATACAAATGACCAGACCCGCGAGAATGGTCAGCCCCCAGCCTGTACTGGTCATCAGGCTTAAAGTGTCTTTTCCCTGCTCCGGAAAAAAATCATAATATAGCGACGGGATCAGTGCGCCGAATACCATGCAAAGACCAAGGATGATGCTGCTGCCGAGGGATACACCCAGGTATCGCACGCCAAGGCCATAAGTAAGGCCACCAATGCCCCATAATAAACCGAAGAGATAGGTATAGCATAAAGTGGAAGCTGAGGTTTGTTTAATAATTTCGGTAAACCCGGGTACGGTAAGATAAGCTGCCAGTGGTGGCACTATCAGCCATGAAAACAGACCACCGATGATCCAATAGCTTTCCCAGGCCCATCCCTTTACTTTTTTAAAGGGCATGTAAAAACTGCCTGAGGCAAAGCCGCCGATAAAATGGAAAATGACTCCAAGAATGACTTGCATATTCTATATGGCAAACGTTGATGATCTAAAAGTAGTCGTAAAAGAAGCGCCTTCCATCATGCTCTATCATGTGAGAAAAGCAGTAACTCAGGTTTTTATATAAAATTGATCAGAAATTCGATTGCAAATATGAAATCTTCCGTCTTTTATAAGCTTATTTATTTCGATGAATTTTCTGCTACGCCAAAGTATCAGCAACTGGCAAATTCCATAGTTAAAGCCATTGAGGACGGCAAGCTGCAGGTGGATGATGTTTTGCCGTCGATCAACGAGCTGAGCTTCGAATTTGAAATCTGCCGTGACACAGCTGAAAAAGGATATAAATATCTGAAGAATCAGGGGATCATCGGGTCAGTGCCCGGCAAGGGTTATTTCATTAAAAGTGTTGATGTGAACAGGACCACGAAGATATTTCTGATGTTTAACAAGCTGAGCCCGCACAAGAAGATCATTTATGACTCACTTGTGAGCACACTCGGCGAAGGCGCTACTATCGACTTTTATATCTATAATAACGACCTGCGCTTATTTAAAAAATTATTGCAGAACAGCAAGACCGATTACAATTATTATGTGATACTTCCTCACTTCATTGAAGGAGGAGATACAGCGCAACATATCATCAATACAATCGACAAGGAAAAGCTGATACTGCTCGACAAGATCATCCCGGGTGTTTATGGCAACTTCGGGGCCGTATATGAAAACTTTGAAAAAGACATTTACCAGGCGCTTCAGCAGGCATTGCCCCAGTTACAGAAATATCACAGCATCAAGATCATTTTTCCGGAGAACAGCTATTACCCCGAAGAGATATTGAAAGGGTTCACCTCATTCTGCCAGGAATATACTTTCAACTTTAAGATTGTGCATGATATTAATGAAGAACCAATAAAAAAGGGTGAGGTTTATATTAACCTGATGGATCAGGACCTGGTTACCCTGATCCAGCGGATCATCGAAGCTAAACTGAATGTAGGAAAGGAAGTGGGCGTGATCTCTTATAATGAAACCCCGCTGAAACAGATAATCCTTGATGGCATCACAACTATTTCAACCGATTTTGAGGCGATGGGAGTAGAAACCGCCAGGATCATACAGGAGAACAAACTTCGCCATGTGCAGGTGCCTTTCTCACTCAAACTCCGCGATTCACTTTAACTGAAGAAATCCTAACAGCACAGGACAGTCAAACCATTCTAAATTCACAATTTACCGTCGCCATAATCAGGCTCATTTTTAATTTAATGACCGGTAACCGTCGTTTCAAACACAGTTGTTGTAATTTGAAACGGCAACAGTTAAAGATGAAGTAAAACGATTGCTAATTTATTCATGCGGATCCAGAAACACTACAAGGCTTTTTTATTTGACCTGAACGGGACCATGATCAACGACATGCCCTATCACATAACCGCATGGCACCGCATTCTCAACGACCTGGGAGCTACTATCAGCCTTGAACAAATGAAAGAAGAATGTTACGGCAAAAATCATGAACTGCTGGAAAGGATGTTCCCCGGGCGCTTCTCGTATGAAGAGAAAGACCAGATGAGCTATGAGAAGGAAAAACAGTACCAGGAAAAGTTCAGGCCCGAACTGCGGCTGATTGATGGACTGCATGAATTTCTCGAAAAAACCCACCGGGCTGGAATCAAAACTGCCATAGGTTCCGCGGCCATACTTTTCAACATCGATTTTGTGCTCGACGGACTTGACATACGTTCATATATAGATGCAATTGTGAGTGCCGATGATGTGAGCCATAGCAAACCACATCCCGAGACTTTTCTGAAATGCGCTGAGGCATTATCGGTAGCACCTGCGGATTGCCTCATTTTTGAAGATTCTCCCAAGGGCGCGGAAGCTGCCCTGAACGCAGGCATGGATTGCGTGATCATTACCACCATGCATGAGCCTGAAGAATTTGAAGGTTTTAATAATGTTATAGGATTTATTAACAACTATAAAGACGACCTCTTAAGTCAACTTTTATGAGCGGCAACAACAAGCTGAAAGAAAAGGAAGCCTTTGTTATTGGTGTGGATTATGGCACCGATTCAGTGCGTTCTGTTATGGTTGACGCCGCCAATGGCGAAGAAATAGCATCTTCTGTATTTTATTATCCCCGCTGGAAAAAAGGCGCTTATTGTAATCCTTCGGTGAATCTTTTCCGTCAGCACCCGCTGGATTATATTGAAGGACTGGAATCAACTATCAAAGGGTGCCTGGCCAGGGCGGGAAATGAAGCCGGCCGGAAAGTAAAAGCTATTTCGGTTGATACAACGGGCTCAACACCGGTTGCGGTGAATGCCAGCGGTACTCCCCTCGCCCTGGTGCCAGGTTTTGAAGAAAACCCCAACGCGATGTTTGTGTTGTGGAAAGATCATACCGCCACCAAAGAGGCTGCCGAGATCAACGAGTATGCTGAAAACAGCAAAACGGATTATTTAAAATTCGTAGGCGGGATATATTCATCTGAATGGTTTTGGGCTAAGCTGCTGCATGTGCTGAGGGAAGATGAATCTGTAAGGACAGCCATGCATTCATGGGTTGAACAGTGCGACTGGATACCATTTTTGCTGACTGGAGGAACGAATGCGAACAATATTAAAAGAGGTGTTTGTTCCGCGGGGCATAAGGCATTGTGGGCCGATGCATTCGGAGGTCTTCCTGCTGATGATTTTTTCAGTTCCATAGATCCATTACTGAAAGGATTCACTCAAAAGCTATTTACAAAAACTTATACCGCAGATGTTCCTGCGGGTACCATCAGTAAAGAATGGGCCGATCGGTTAGGGCTACCCGGGGATGTTGTAATTGGGATCGGCGCGTTCGACGCGCATATGGGTGCTGTAGGAGGACAAATCGAACCCTATCATCTGAGCAAGGTCATGGGAACTTCAACCTGCGACATGCTGGTTGCTCCCGCAAATGAAGTGAATGACATTCTGGTAAGAGGAATATGCGGTCAGGTGCCTGGCTCAGTAATTCCTTCAATGATTGGAATGGAAGCCGGACAAAGCGCATTCGGTGATGTGTACGCGTGGTTCAGAAACCTCCTGAGCTGGCCATTAAGATATGTTGATGATGAGCATCTGAAAGAAAAAATTTTGCATTCCATGATCAGCGATCTTTCGGCCGAAGCTTCTGCCCTGCCGCTTCATGAGAAAGACGAGCTTGCGCTGGACTGGCTGAACGGAAGAAGAACACCAGACGCGAACCAGTTGCTGAAAGGCGCGATCATTAACCTGAACCTTGGGACCGATGCGCCCCGCATTTTCAAATCGCTTGCAGAAGCTACCTGTTTTGGCGCGCGTGCGATTGTTGACCGGTTTAATTCACAGGGCATTACTATACGGGGACTGATCGGTTTGGGTGGTGTTGCAAAAAAATCTCCCTATATCATGCAAATGATGTCGGATGTAATGAATATGCCGATCCGTATTCACAAATCGGATCAAACCTGCGCGATCGGAGCA
>DASWTK010000332.1:0-50786 GCA_036402175.1 Chitinophagaceae bacterium
TCCGATGTTTGCGCAAATGGAGAGAGGCATTGTTGGCGATGCAAGATATATCGGAAGGTATATCCAGAATTGGGGAATCAATACCGCCAATGATGCGGTTGAACGTCATGGATATTTGCGAAACAGTGATGCCATGGGTGAGATCTGGCGCCAGGCTTATTACGGGATCGGCAAGAATGTTGACCTTATGATAGCCGATGCTGAAAAGGAAGAAAAATGGGAATACGTTGGTGCAGGACTTGCTATCAGGGCATGGTGCTGGCAAACCGCCACCGATTACCATGGCGAGATCATCATCAAACAGGCTTTCGAACCCAACCGCTTTGTATTTGATTATGATACTCAGGAGACCGCTTATGAAGAGGTAAGACGCCTGTGTAATCTTGCGCTGGAATATTTCGATAAAACTGAAGGCAAACTTGGAAACGCCGCATTATATCCTTCTGCTGATCTTGTATATGGTGGTAACATCGCCAAATGGAAAAGATTTGTTTATGGCATCCTCGCAAGAAATGCGCACAACTTAACCAACAAATCTTCCTATAACGCTCAAGCTGTAATTGACTTTGTCAATAGCTCTTTGTTAAGCAATTCCGACAACTTCATTATCCCTCACCCTTCAGGAACTACAACACAGGATAATTCAAATGGATACGGCCCACAAAAAGTCCCTTCACCTTATCCCAGCCTTTCCGGCGCATATATTCAGGGAAACATGATTGCGAGGTTAATGAACGGCGATGTGTTTGGAGGAGTGGTTGATCCGAGAGCCGCGATCATGCTTGTTCCGAGCCCGGATGGCCAGTACCGCGGTGTAAGGCCTGCTCAGGCTGATCCTAACAGGAATTCAAGTACCAGCATCATTAACGCAACAGAGATACCTAATATTTACGGTATTAAATCCGGTGTTACTCCTGCCGTAGGTACCGGTAGATTTATTTTCAGGGATAACGTTGGTTTCCTTGTAATGAGTTTTGCTGAAATGATGTTCATCAAAGCAGAAGCCGCTCTAAGGAAAAATGATGCAGGAACCGCATATAACGCATTTATCGCGGGGATCACCGCACATATGGACTATATCGGCGTAACCGCAACTGCCAGAAATACATACCTCGCAAGCGCAGCGGTTCCACAAACCGCAGGAGCACTGACTTTGCGGGATATCATGTTGCAGAAATACATCGCGATGTGGGGAGTTGGAATTCTTGAAACCTGGGTTGATATGAGAAGGTATAATTATGATACCACAGTGTACAGTCGTTATACACTTTTGCCGGACCCTTCTTACAGCAATGGAACCCTGTTTGAAGACAATGGAGGAAAGCTTGCATATCGTGTTCGTCCAAGGTATAATTCAGAATATGTGTGGAATCTTGAATCATTGAAAAAGATCGGTGGGGATAAAATAGATTATCACACAGTGAAGCCATGGTTCATGCTCCCATAACCAATCACTTTATTACAAAATCAACTACGATGAAATTTATACTATTCATATTCGCCCTCGCAGTAGTTCTCGGTTCGTGTGAGAAAAATGAATGGGAGCGCATTGCTCCCGAGGATAAAATTTTAACCAACAAAGCTTTTTTAAAAATTTATAATGCTGTTCTGGGCTCTCCCTCCACAAACATATTTGTAGACGGGACAATGGTTATGGGCGGCACCTCTCCTGTTGGATATACAGGGTTATTTCCGGCTTCAGTAACCTATTCGTCGGTTGAAGCAGGTGCGCATGTTATTAAGGTCGCCGATGTAGCAGCCACCCCATTGCTGAATATTACTGCCAACAACAACTTCGAAGCGGGGAAGTATTATACTTTGTTCCTTTACGATACATTGAATACCGCAAAGTCAAAATTGGTCCAGGACGATATCCAGGTGCCCGCAGATACTACGGCGCGTGTCCGTTTTGGAAACTTTTTGTTTTCGTCGGTCGCAATTCCTAATATGGATATCTATTCACAAAGGTTAAAAGCAAATGTATTTTCAAATATTCCGGTAGGTGAAGTGACAAACTATGTTAATCATCCTTCTAAACTCCAGGATACATTTTATCTGAGAGCTACCGGCACAACTACTAATCTCAATTCCGTTATTTTCACACCCGATCAACGGAGAAGCTATACACTTTTAGGAAGAGGCAGATACCAGACAACGTCGGGAACGATCGTAAGAACGCTGACCGTAATGACCAATCGATGATTCCATCCGAACTATAAAAAAAAGGCTGCAATTATGCGGCCTTTTTTTATTTCATTGCAGTATTTGTAAATGATCAATGAAAGAAGAAATACGCCAGCGCAATCGCCGCAATCACTCCTGCCAGATCTGCTAACAGCGCCGCGGGCACCGCATAACGTGTTTTCTTGATCCCGACAGATCCGAAATACAAGGCCACTATATAAAAGGTTGTATCAGCTGATCCCTGAAATACGCAGGCGAGCTGTCCAACAAAGGAATCCGGGCCATACCTTGTCATTGCTTCAATCATCATTCCCCTTGCGCCGCTTCCACTGAGCGGTTTCATTAATGCAGTAGGCAAAGCAGGAACAAAATCGGTATTGAAACCAAGGGATGAAAAGAACCAGTTCATGCCCAGGATAATATAATCAAAAACGCCGCTTGTGCGCAGTACGCTTATGGCAACAAGCATTCCAACCAGGTAGGGTCTAATTTTAACCGCTATCTCAAATCCCTGCTTTGCGCCTTCAATGAATGATTCGAACACGTTGACTTTTTTCCGCAATGCGCCGAGTATGAAAATAAAAAAGATCAGCAGTATGATGCCGTTGCTTAAGAGTCGTGAAAACGTTGTGATCCCTTCCTTTGTAAGATAATAGCGCATGTAAAACATCAGTAACGCAAGCAAAAAGGTCACCCCTCCTACCCAAAGCAGGATCACAGGCTGAAAAAGATTGATGCGCTGTTTTATTGCCACCACTGTCATTGCCGTTATGGTTGCAATGAAAGTAGCGATCATGCACGGTATGAAGATGCTGGTGGGGTCATTTGATTTCAGGATCACCCGCTGCGCAATAATGCTGACGGGTATGAGTGTTAGTCCGGATGCATGCAGCACCATGAACATTATCTGCGGATTGGAGGCGGTTTCTTTATCGGGGTTCACATCCTGCAGGCTTTGCATCGCTTTTAATCCAAATGGTGTAGCTGCATTGTCGAGTCCCAGCAGGTTTGCCGAAAAGTTCATCATCATATGCCCCATTGCCGGGTGGTTCTTTGGAAGTTCGGGGAACAACCTGCTGAAGAAAGGGCCAACTATCCTGGAGAGAAATCCGATCGCGCCCGCACGCTCCCCTACGTTCATAAATCCAAGGAACAGGCTCATGATGCCTATCAGCCCTATTGATATGTCAACGCCGGTTTTTGATGAGTCGAATATGCCATCAACAACCGTTTTGAAAATTTCAGTATTTCCTTCCACAAGGAGTTTTATAGTCGCTACAACAAATGCCAGCAGGAAGAATGAGATCCAGATATAATTGAGCGCCATTGGGGAGTTGGTTAAGGGGTGAAAATAAGGAATTTCATTATGCCATTCATCATATAAGGATTGCGATCTGCGCGCCCGCGGGTTAACTTTAAAAAAACATCCTGTATGCGTATTCCATTGCTTTGCCTGGCGCTTTTGTGCACCCTTGCTTCACTTGGCCAGTTCAAAAACGACAATATACTTTATAAAACGGTTTACGTACAGGATCTTTGCGCTCAATTAAAAGCCAATCCCAATGCCGTGCTGCTGGATGTACGATCAAAAGGTGAATATGACGATACCTTGTCAACGGCTGCAAGCCTGAACATCGGCAGGTTGAAAAATACCATTCACCTCGATATACGCGAAATGCCTGCAAGATGGCGCGAGCTGGCGCCGCACAAGGACAAACCAATTTATGTAATGTGTTCACATAGCCAGCGCAGCCGGCGCGTGTCAAAAATGCTGGCCGACAGCGGCTTCACGAACATCATCAATGTAAACGGTGGCCTTACTACTTACAACCTGTTCGCCGCTTCCGAAGCGCTTTGCAAGGATGGGCTATACCAGACCAATAACCGCTATTCGCTCGTCTCGCCAATAAACCTTTGCGGCTTTTTATCCTCTGCCAAAAATACTTTCATTCTGGATGTAAGGAGCGACTCAGCTTTTCGTGGTATCACTTCCGACGAACGTCAGAATGCCTTTGGGAAATTGAAAGGATCGGTGAACATTCCGCTTTCATCTTTAAAAAAATCGGTTGATGGAATACCATCCGGGAAAAAGATATTGATCGTCGACGATTTTGGAAATGATGCGGCGGAAGCAGGCCGACTGCTGACCGAAAAAGGTTTTAATGATGTTCATGTGCTGTTTAACGGACTGGATATGCTGATGAGCAGAAGCAGGAATGAGGTTGGCTGCAGCAGTTCGGTTATAGAACGCAACGTAAAATATCAAACCATTTCAGGCGATGAATTTGACGCACTGGTAAAAAAGGAAAAAGACCTGGTCATCGTCGACATTCGCCCAACCGAAGAATTTAATAACCAGGCAAAACAGACTTTCCGCAATGCCGGCCATATCAGGAATGCAGTCAACATCCCGGTCAGCGAACTGGAAAAACGTGTGACCGAACTTACCCCCTCCAAAAACAAGCCGGTTGTTGTTTACAATTTCAGCAGCGGCGGGCAGGAAGCATACAAGGCCGCCAACATGCTGGTAAAGGAAAACTTTTCAAAGGTGTATGTTCTTTCTGGTGGGCTGTTCAATCTCAGGTGGCAGGCCGCAAATCTGAAAGGTAAATCCCAACTTAAAGATTACGTCATAGATATTCCCGCTGATAATCAATAATCTGCCCGCCTTATCTTCAATAACTAATTAAACTCATAATTTTCTTCAAACCCACTCAAAGCGCCCAATAATCAATTAACATTATTCAATAATCCCCGTACTTTTGCGCGCCAATTGGCTTATTTGCCAATTGGCATTATTGGCTAATTAAACATAAAACATAATCATGGCTCTTCAGGCAGGAATTGTGGGTTTGCCGAACGTGGGAAAATCTACCCTTTTTAATGCGCTCAGTAATGCTAAGGCACAGGCCGCGAATTTTCCGTTTTGCACCATTGAACCAAATGTGGGTGTCATAACCGTGCCGGACAACAGGTTGATTGAATTGGAAAAGCTGGTAAAACCTCAGCGCGTACTTCCAACAACAGTAGAGATCGTAGACATCGCCGGACTGGTTAAAGGCGCAAGCAAGGGCGAAGGACTGGGCAATCAGTTCCTGGGAAACATCCGCAGCACCGATGCCATCATTCACGTGCTCAGGTGTTTTGAAGATGATAATGTGATCCATGTTGACGGTAGTGTGAACCCGGTCAGGGATAAAGAGATCATAGATATAGAACTTCAGCTGAAGGACCTTGATACAGTTGAAAAAAAGATATCCAAAGTTGAGAAGCTGGTACGGACCAATGAAAAGGATGCTGCCCATGCACTAGAAATTCTGCAGGGATTGAAAAAGCACCTGGAGCAGGGTTTTAATGCCCGGTCTTTTGAATGCTCGAAAGAAGAGCGCGAAAAGTTTATCAGCGATATGTTTCTGCTGACGGTTAAACCGGTGATCTACGTTTGTAATGTCGACGAGCAGTCTGTTGTAAAAGGAAACAAACACACACAGGCCATTCAGGAAAAAGTGAAAAACGAAAATGCCGAAATTCTTTATATCAGTGCTGCTATAGAAAGCGAGATCGCCACACTGGAAAGCTTTGAGGAAAGACAGATGTTTCTCGAAGACCTTGGCCTTAAAGAATCCGGCGTAACGCGACTGATCAAATCAACCTATCGGTTGCTGAACCTTGCAACCTATTTTACCGCTGGCGAAAAAGAAGTGCGCGCATGGACTATCACCAAAGGAATGCTTGCGCCGCAGGCCGCGGGCGTGATCCATACTGATTTTGAAAAAGGCTTTATCCGTGCGGAAGTGATCAAGTACGCTGATTTTATAAAATACGGATCAGAGGCAGCCTGTAGGGATGCAGGTAAACTGGCAGTCCAGGGCAAAGACTACCTGGTTGAGGATGGAGATATCATGCACTTCCGTTTTAATGTATGATGAAGTTGAATAAACTGAATTAAAATAGAAAAGGCTTCCATGTTGGAAGCCTTTCTTACTAACCCTGGTTTCTTTCTAAAGAATTAAAAGACGTTATAGCCAAAGCTGAGATAATAAATTCCTCCGATCTCAGGATTTCCGAATGCGGTTTTATAGTAATTATTGAAAAGATTCGATGCACCTAATTTCACAAGTGACCTGCTTGCAGGAAGTTTATAACTTACCTGCGCGTCTACTGTAGTGAAACCACCAATTGTACCCTGGCGGAAATCGCTCTGGTAGAAGAAGTCATCCTGCTTGCGAAGCATGATACTGAAACCTAAGCGATTCTGGTATCCGAAGCCTGTATTGCCGATTCCAATATTCAACCTGTAAGTTGGAACGTTGAAGAAAGCAACGAATCCGGAATCCACATCCGTGATCCTGTCGCCGGTTGCATTGATGCTGAAGGTAAAGTTGCGTGGGAGCAACCAGTCAACACCCGCGCCGAATCCATAAGTAGTTACCTTATTTACACTGTTAACGGCAACCGAGAAAGTGGTCCTCCTGGAAGCATCATATACCTGCAATGGCTGGTTCGGATCATTGGGCTGCATTACGATCCTTCTTCCAAGGAAATTATCGTATTTGCCATAGTATCCATAAAGATCAATCAAAACCTTTTTCCCAAACAATCCCTTATATCCTACTTCATATGAGCGAAGTGTTTCGGCTTTGTATTCAGGAAAAACAGCCTTCTGCAATGCCGCTGGATTGCCCAGCACCACGCTTTCGAATGTATAAGGTTGGTTGCTGTCGAATTTGTAGAAACTTCTCAACTCCGGAAGTCCTCCGATCAGAATGGTTCCGCCTCCGATCTCAAGGTTGATCCATTGGTTCTGCGTTGTTGGGAACCGGTACGCAGTCTGGTACGATGCACGGATGTTGTGGTTTTCAACAACCTTTAATACCGCAGATACACGGGGAGTGAACCGTCCTGCGAAATTTTCATTGTAATCGTAGCGACCAGCTGCGCTAAGTTTCAGTCGGTCTTTAAAAATACTCTTTGTAACCTGTGCATACGCGCCAAGTTCATTTATTGAGATTGGTCCGCTGCTGTCGGCAAACAATGTACCTTTTGAATTAAGAACATATTGTTTCCAGTTGCCGCCAACTATCAGGTCAACCACTTTGAGTTTGTTACCCAAATTGTATTGACCGTCTATTACATACAGGTCAGACCTGTCGAGGAATAAACCACCCTGAGGGATTGGTTTTAACCGGACCTGATCGAATAATTGCTTGAACTGTGTTGATCCGGGAACAGGACGACCAACATCAGCTGCGGCTCTTGCCGTAAGATGCGCTGCGAACGGATCCTGTCCTGCCGCGATTGCGCCAAAATAATTACCTACGTAAGTTGGAAACCAGGTAGTGCTGGGCTTCCATGCTTCATTGAATAGCCTGGTAGTTACCGTTGCGTTGAAAGATTCGCCGGAATTTTCCTGGGTAGTATACGCGCGTACAAACCAGTCGTTGTGTTTGAACTCAAGTTTGTACTGCCCCATTTTCAGGTCTTTCAACGAATACCTGTCGCTACCTGTATAAACTGTATTACCGGTTCCCCAGTAACCCGAAAGCGAAGCTTCGATGCTTTCAGTTATTTTATAATGAAAAGCTCCTGAAAGGCGTACGTTTACTGTGTTATTGTTCACAACATCCCTTTCATTGTATCCTGTTCTGGATACAAGCTGGTTAGGAAACAGATTATTCCTTAATCCAAAATAAAAAGGTACGAGCGTGCTGACAGAAGGTTGTAATGCTGCCGGCAAACTTCCGATGAACGCTCCGATCTGTGCCGGAGTGGCGTTGGCAGGAAGGGCGGCATTCATGGCTGCTACGATATCAAGAGTATTTCCTGTTGCCTGCAGGATGCCTGCGCGTGTTTGAGATTGAACCGCATTGGCAACAGAGATCATGTTGGCATTGGTTTCATCACCATAAACATTCACACCGTCATAGTTCGGGTCGGTCCTTCTCGTTCCGGGTTTCACACCTCCGTACTGACTGCGTGCCGCATCACCAATGAGATAGTTACTTGTATCAGTACCGATCCAGTCCTTAGCGTGAATGAACTGGGCACCGATCTTGAAAGCCATTTTATCGGAAACCTTGTGTCCCCAGCGCATCGACCAGTCGAAATAAGGTGAAGCTGAATTCCGCTGACGGCGATCTGTGTGCATGATACCGTTCTTTACCTGGAAACTTAAGCCCTGGTAACGAAAGGGGTTTTTGCTGTTGATCAAAAGTGTACCATTCATTCCTCCTGGTCCATACAGCACAGAAGAGGCGCCTGGTAGTAATTCCATGCTCTCAACATCAAGCTCCGTAAGACCAATAACCGAGCCTACAGAGAAGTTAAGTCCCGGAGCCTGGTTATCCATACCATCCACAAGCTGGTTAAGCCTTGCATTACCGCTTCCGTTGAAGCCCCTTGTACTTGGGGTTGCATAGGTCAGACTGGAATAAGTGAGATCCACTCCCTTGATATTACGCAACATATCATAATAAGTAGTGGCGGGAGTATTCCTGATATTGGCAGAATTTATTCGTTCGATGGAAACCGGCGACTCAAGGATCCGCTCAGGAACCCTGCTGGCTGAAATAACAACCTCCACTCCAAGAGTAGATGCCGGTGTTAGTTCTACATCCACGGTTTGACTGGCGCTGGTAACCTGTACTTCTTTAGGCTCATAGCCGACTGAAGTGATCACGATCGTAAAAGGTGGTTGCTGACTGGTGACCAGGCGGAAGTTACCTTTGTCATCGGTAAACGTTCCGGCGGTAGAGCCTTTGATCGTTACTGAAACTGCTGGAACCACATCTTTATTGGAGGTATTGCGCACGTTTCCGGTGATGGTTACGGTTTGGGCAAGCGCAGCCATTGACCAAAAGGCTGACAATGCAAAAGCAGCCAGAAACCGGTAGCTTTTTCTCATAAATAGTTGTTTTTGGACGTAGTTAATAAAGCAAAATACAGATTGTGACGTTTCCGTAAAAATTTAATTTGTAGGACTTTCTGCACCAGTGTTGATATTTTAAAGCATTTTAAATTACGGTTGTATATAACCTGCCAGTATATTCGGGAAATGAATTCCGACACGTTTCAGTTTCCCGGTCAGACAGCCTTCTACAAAGGCAAGGTCAGGGATGTTTACACCATCAATGACCAGTGGCTGGTAATGATTGCTTCCAACAGAATTTCAGCGTTCGATGTGGTACTCCCCCGCCCCATTCCCTTTAAAGGACAGGTATTAAACCAGATCGCTGCGTACATGCTGAGGGCCACATCCAATCTTTGTCCTAACTGGCTGCTGGATGTACCGGCACCGAATGTTTCCATAGGCCTGAAATGTGTTCCTTATAAAATTGAAATGGTAGTACGTGGTAATCTCACAGGTCACGCGTGGAGAACCTACTCAGGCGGTAAGCGGGAATTATGCGGCGTAAAGATGCCCGAAGGAATGAAAGAGAACGACCTGTTCGCACAGCCCATCATTACACCATCTACCAAGGCTGCTGCCGGTCATGATGAGGACATTTCTAAAGAAGAAATAATCGCGCAGGGCCTGGCAACTGAAGAAGAATGGAAAGTGCTGGAGAAATACGCCCTGAAATTATTTGAAAGAGGAAAAGAAATAGCGGCAAAAAGAGGATTGATACTGGTAGATACAAAATACGAGTTCGGAAAGATCGGAGACGTAATTTACCTGATGGATGAAATTCATACTCCTGATTCTTCCAGGTATTTTTATGCGGATGGATTTGAAGAAAGACAGGCAAAAGGCGAACGGCAGAAACAATTAAGCAAAGAGTTCGTTCGTGAATGGCTTATCGCTAATGATTTTATGGGAAAGGAAGGCCAGAGTGTTCCGGTTATGACCGACGATTGGGTGCAAACCATATCAAACCGTTATATCGAGCTTTATGAAAAAGTTATTGGCGAGCCCTTCAAACCGGAAGAGCTGAGCTCCGATGAAACATATTCAAGAATTGAAAAGGCGCTACAGAAATTATAAGATCAGGCACTACGTGCAATATCCCGCCCAGATTCATGGATCATTTTAATGTGATAAAAAATTTGCTATGAAGATCCTTGTTATTGGCGCATCAGGTATGATCGGCAAGCCTGTTACGATCGAACTTGCCAAAGCCGGGTATGAACTGACGTTGCTTTCGAGAAACCCACACCAGATGCGGCAGCTATATCCGAAAATGAAAATCGTGGAAGGTGATGTGCTCGATCAAGTGAGTTTGATGCATGCTATGGAAGGACAGGATGCGGTTTACATCAGCATGCAGGCACCCAGGGGAGCATTACAAAGCCATCCGCAGCCCGAACGCGAGGGCATTGATAATATCATCGACGCGGCTACTTATGGCGGCATCAAAAGAATAGTTTACCTGTCATCACTTGTCCAGAATTATAATGGTATGAATGGATTTCACTGGTGGGTTTTTGATATGAAACAGTCTGCCGTTGAAAAGATCAAATCCTGCGGAATTCCTTATACAATATTTTATGCATCCGCTTTAATGGAGAACCTTGACCAGTTTCTAATGAAGGGCAACAAGATACTTCTTGCCGGAGTAAGTAAGACTCCCATGTATTTTATTGCAGGAGAAGATTACGGCCGGCAGGTGGGATGGTCGTTCAGAATACCGGCTACTGAAAATAAAGAATATGTAGCGCAGGGCCTGGAGGCTTTCACCTGGGATGAAGCGGCAAAGGTTTTTATAAACAATTATTCCAAATCACGATTGCGAATTGTAAAAGCTCCGATGAAAGTGTTGAAGCTGGCAGGCATGCTTAACAGCAAGTCATATTATGGTTATAAGATTGTGACCGCGTTAAATAATTATCCTGAGAAATTTGAAGCTGAACAAACCTGGAGTGAGTTGGGAAAGCCTTCCATTACGCTGGCGGCTTATGCGCAGATGCGAAGCAATATTACTTCCCCGCCGGCTTTGGCAAAGTAAATGCGAATTCACTACCTTTTCCTACTTCGCTTATCACTTTAAGCTGGCCGCCGTTCTTGGTGAGAAATTCCTTGCAGAGCATTAATCCGAGACCTGTACCGTTTTCATTGGCGGTGCCTTTGCTGGTATAATATTCAACAAATAATTTTTGAAGTATCTCTTCGCTGATACCTACACCGTCATCCTTAATAGATACTTTCGTCAGCCGGCCATTCTCGATTGCTTTAATTGCTACGTTGCCTTCCTCGGGTGTGAACTTGATGGCGTTTGATACAAGATTGCGCAAAATAAGATGAACCATATCCCGGTCAGCGTAAACATAAACAGGCTCCGCGGTTTCGGTATGGAGTTGTACCTTTTTTGACTCTGCCTGCAATCGCAGCAACCCGCAAACATCTGCGATCAGCGCGTTTATGTCCATCACCTGCGGATGCACCACGTCGGCGCGCATCTGGTTCTTGGCCCATTGCAGAAGATTTTCCATTAGTCCGGTAGTATAGTTAAGATCGTTTACCACGTCGGGGATCAGCGACTTGACCTCTTCAGGCGGAAGGTCGTTCTGCTGCATGCTGCTGAACAGATTTCGCAAAGCATACATAGGTGTTTTGAGATCGTGAGAGATAACAGAGAATAATTTGTTTTTCAGTGAATTCAACTCGGTCAGCTGATAGGTCTGAATTTCAAGCTGCCTTGCTTTCTCTTCAATTTCGGTTCGCTGCTTTTCAATTTCAAGATTTACCCGGTGCAGTTCCCTGTTCTTTGATAGTATGTTGAACTGGTAACCGGTATTTTCCTGTTTGATAAGATAAAGTCCATAAAATATAAATACTATGGCCAGTATCTGGTTGAACAGATAGAAGAACAGGCTTGCGGTTTCCAATTGATACTGATAATTTTTCAGCACCACAGCCAGCATGAAATAGCTGATCATGGAAAATGCCAGTGAGAACATCATATGGCTGATGCGCTGCAAAAAGAACACGGAGAGAATGCCGTAAAGTATAAAGAAAAGCTCAACGCCAAGATTGATGCCGCTCAGGTAAACGAGGCTGGTTACGAAAGGCTGCAATATAAAATAAGCGGTCGTTGCGATGGCGTATTTCCGGTGATGGTTCAGCAACAATACCAGCATGCTCACGATGCCCGGAAAAAATGCAACTATCCATGAAAGCGCAGATAATTTATGATCGGTGAAGATACCGGCAATTGGCGCGATGATGCCAGTGACAAGGCCCAGAAAATTAAGCTGATTGAATAACCCCAGTTTTCTTTTTTCAAAATCATCGAGGTCTTCGGTGATCCCGATCGATCTTACCCGGTTGTCCAGCTCCCATAGCTGCTCCTGGAGATAGCCCGGAATTTCGCGCACGTCTGTATGGCGTACTTTTTTACCAAGTCCGATCGCGGCATTGGCTGTGATCTTCATTGTTCCCGCAAACCCCTGTTCACGAAGTTTTTTCCAAAAACGGGTAGACCGCGTAAAAAGCGATTCTAGCATATATCTGAAATCAATCGATTTAAAACATTCCTGAACCCGATGCAGTAGCTGGATAAGGATATCGGTAAACCCAATGGATTTTATTTTGCCATGGACGTGAAAAAGGCTTTGGAGCAGGAATTTCATAGAATTCATTGGTTAGGGTATCGGATATGCTCAAAGACAATGTAAGAAATTTTCCCAAAGATTCAAATTGAGCCTTAATTAACCATGTATGTTGAAAATTATTTATTTTTCCACAACTCAGTTACAAGAGCTTAATTTACCAGACTCTTCTCTAAGTACCATAACTTACAACTGCGCAAAACCCGGATGTCATGAATTCTTTATTCAATAAATTTTATGTCCTGTTGCTTGCTACGGTTACTTCATGTTCTGCCTCATCGCAACTGCCTCCGGGTGAACACTATTTGCTGGTTGGCACCTACACTTCGGGCAGGAGCGAAGGGATCTATGTCTTCAAATTCAATTCGGATAAGGGGAGCTTTGAACCGGTAAGCATTGCGAAAGGTATCAGAAATCCCTCCTATCTGGCCGTTGCACCCGGTAATCGATATGTTTACTCGGTGAGTGAGGGTGAGGGCCAGGGATCAATTACCTCCTATTCTTTCAACAATGGTACCTTGACAACATTGAACGTACAACCCTCGGGCGGTATTGCACCTTGTTACATCAGTGTACATAAATCCGGCAAATGGGTGGTTACCGGAAATTACAGCAGTGGAACATTTGCGGTGCTGCCCGTGCAAAACGATGGTTCACTCGCTTCACCCTCAACGGTTATCACTCACAAGGGAAACAGTGTAAACAAGCAAAGGCAGGAAGGCCCTCATGTGCATGCCACAGTTTTTTCGCCCGATAATAATTTCCTCTTTGTTCCCGATCTGGGAATGGACAAAGTCATGATCTATTCGTTCAACGAAAAAACCGGCGGGGTTCAACCAGCGGCTCAGACTTTTGCCGCCACAGAACCAGGTTCAGGCCCCAGGCATTTCGAATTTCATCCTAACGGCAGGTATGCATACCTGATGGAGGAGATGAGTGGAACAGTAACAGTATTTCAAACAGGGAATGCACCAAAATCGAAACAAACCGGGAGCGCGCAAAAGGCGATGCTGAAGGCCATCCAGAATATATCCTCTCACCCCGCAGGATATAAGGGTTCGATAGGTTCGGCAGATATACATGTGTCACCCGATGGAAAATTCCTGTATGCTTCCAACCGAGGCGAATCAAATTCCATCGCAATTTTTTCCATCAATGATAAAACAGGGAAATTAATTCCGATCGGTCATCAGTCAACACTTGGCATTAAGCCACGCAACTTTAATATTGATCCAACCGGAAACTTCCTGCTTGTTGCAAACCAGGAATCAAATAACATCGTAATCTTCCGGCGTGATAAAAAAACCGGCAAATTGAACCCGATAGAACAGCAGATAGAAGTCCCGAATCCGGTTTGTTTGAAATTTATAAGTGGAAAATGAAAATCGGATTCAACTGTTTGTTTTTCTCCTTGCCCTTGACTTATTAAATATATTCTGCCCTTTGTCCTGCCCTTTTCGCAGCATCTTCTTCTGCTCTTCCGGCAAATGAATGGTCTCCTGGCATTGCTGGCTGCAGCATCCTTCAAATTTTGCAGCGCAGTCTTCGCATTGAATGAAAAGAAGGTGGCAGCCTTCGTTGATACAGTTAGTATGCGTATCAGCAGGTTTTCCGCATTGATGGCATCGGGCGATGATCTCATCCCCTATTCTTTCTCCCAGCCTGTCGTCGAACACGAAATTTTTACCGAGGAATTTATTCGGTAGTCCTTTTTCTTTTACAGTATTGGCATAATGAATGATGCCGCCTTCCAGATGAAATACATTTTTAAATCCCTGGTGAAGCAGATAAGCCGACGCCTTTTCGCAACGGATACCACCTGTACAATACATGATGATATTTTTATCCTTCTTTTCTTCCAGCATACCAGCAGCCATTGGTAATTGTTCACGGAAAGTATCACTGGGTACTTCTATCGCATTTTCAAAATGACCCACTTCATATTCATAATGATTGCGCATATCCACAACAATTGTGTCAGGATCATCGGTAAGCTGGTTGAACTGCTGCGCGTCAACATATTTGCCCCGGTTACTCATGTCGAAGAGCGGATCTTCAATCCCATCGGCAACAATTTTTTCACGGATCTTCACTTTTAGTACCCAGAATGACTTTCCATCATCATCAACCGCAACATTCAGTCTGACTCCATTCAGAGGTTCAATAGCATTGATATGATCTTTCAGTAACTGAAAATTACTTTGCGGCACACTTATCTGCGCGTTGATGCCTTCCTGCGCCACGTAAATACGGCCAAATACTTTCAGTTCATGTAAATCTTTGTAAAGTTTATCCCTGAATTGTTTGGGATCACCGATGGGGAAATACCGGTAGAAAGAAATGGTTCTGCGCGGTTCTGTTTCCTGGTATAAACGTTCTTTCAGCTCCTTCTGGGAGACGCGGTTGTGTAATACTGCCATTAATAGAAATTTTAAGGACGTATGCCTGACGAACAAAATTTCTGAACGGCGCAAAGATACTCGACAACTTCGGAAAACCTGCTGGCAAAATGCAAAAGTTTAATCTTCCCCTCCTGCCCCGATACCCATGATCCCGATCCGCAGACCGGCAGACGGAGGTTTGCCGTATTCAAAGCCCCAGATGACATCCACCCTTATAACTTTCAGGATATTTTCAAGGCCTGCGAATGCTTCGATATAGTTTGCATTCTTCCGTACATAAAAAGCATTGGCGCCGCCTACAAGGTGCCAGTTAAGCCGGCGGAACAACGGGATTTTATTGGTAAGCAAACCGTTAAAATGGTGTTCAACATGCGCCTCCAGAAAGCTTCTTGAAGTATTGCTGAATTTATAATACGGCAGCAACTGAAAGCTGCTCAGGTAATTTGATCGTATCATTACCTGGTTTCCATTAAAATGGATCAGATCCGGAACGGCAACACTATCCTTCTGAAGAAACCCTCCTGCAATCAGATGATAACGAAAGTTGCCGCCTAACTTTAAATTAATATCATCGGATATCCCGAAACGCCATTTTGTAAAATCTATATCGCTTCCAAACAATCCGTCAACTCCTTTATGGATAGTAAGGTTCAGTGTGGGATAGCGCGATCCGATGTCGATCTTCCGCTCAGGCAATTCGATATACCTTGCTCCCGGACGCCAGTTAATGCCAACGTTGAATATAGCAGCCTGGTGCCGGTCAAAATTTTTATTCATCAGATCCTCTGGATAATTCGGCGCATAACTTCTGTTTTTCGAATTCCTCATCGAGTATTCCGTTGTATTTTCCAACGGGAGCCTGTCCTGGTATTGAAATCCGGTAAAAATGGTCACCCCTTCACCCAGTCCTTTCGAATAATTTACGCGTGCTGTCCACGCTTCGTAAATTTTGGCATAATTGCGTTTCCAGAAAAGGCTGGCAGTTGAATTGGTAAAAAATGAAATTGGATTGGAATTATTGAACTGGAATATTCTTTTCCCCGCGCCAATGCTAAGCGTAGATAAGTATTGTTTTCCGTAATTGTAATTGAATGTGCCGTACGCGTTGAAATGACGGTTGCTGAATCCATACCTGAGTACAGGAGTAAAACTCATGCTTCGCCTGGTGTTGGTTGAGTCAAGCCTTTTGAACCAGGTGCCCCGTAAATTCAGCACCCACCCCTCGGCCGGATTGAATTGTACTGATTCTATTACCGGATTGATGTTTAAGGAAGACCGGTTCTTCCGCTTTGTAAATGACTGGCCGGAAACCAGGATGTTCATCACCGTTAGCCTGTTGTTGCGCCTGTCGAGCGAGTCGAGATAACGCGGATCCTTCCGCGCCACTTCAAGACTGTCTTTCTTCTGGTAATCCTTTATCTCATCGGCCAGCAAAGGCAGTGGCCTGATGGTATCCCAGTAAGCGGATGGTTTTTTATTTGACCCTTCGTAAACTTTAAGTATCGTGTTATTAAAGAACTTTTTTTCAAATGGTGGATCGATATCAAACTTTGAATACACATTTACAAAACTTCCATGCGCGTCAAAGCCAAAGATCTTGATCGCAGGATAGATCACCTGGGTTTTGATGACCCATACATCATTTTCATAGGGTGTATATAGCTGTTCAATCTTCAATGTATCCAGTAACTGCATCTGCGATTGCTGCGTAAGCAAAAGCTGTAGGCTGTGGATACGCCAGTCAATTTCTGTGATATTTATATAACCTGAAAAAAGAGGCTCATATTTTCGTTTTGGAGTAACCCTGATGCGGTTCACTTCCCTGCCATCTTCAAAAAAACTTCCCTCATATTTATACCGGTAGAAGTTAAGCGCATTATCGGCTATTGGTGAAATGAAGCCTCGCGCATTCAGGTTACCGAACTGGAGATTGTTGTCATAGAAAGAAACGATCTGCGGTGCACTTAATCCGAAACCGTCGCTTTGACCGCTGACCTTTGTAGATAAAACTTCGATCTTGCTCTTGTTTGGTTTGTCGACCGAATAACTTGCGATAGTCTCCGACAGGTAAATGATCTTTTTCTTACTTGTATCGCCGTCTTCAAAATCAACATCACGGCCCAGGAACTTATTGGGAAAATCACGCAGCTTGAACAAACCTTTTATGTAGACTTCGCATTTGAACCTGTCGAGCTGGTTGAGATAAAACTCACGCTTTTTTATTGCGTTGCGTATGATCTGATAAGCCGGGTCCTCCGCGCCGGGCCTGATCACTACTTCCTTTAGCGAAAGGTCGAGCAGGTCAAGCTGAAAATCAAGGCTGCTGTTTTCATTTGTAACAGTGATTGTTTTTTCCTGTCTTTGATAGCCTACATACTGCGCGACAATTGTATAATTTCCCGGGTCAAGCTGCAGGAAATATTGTCCGTCATTATTCGCGGTTGTACCTCTGGTGGTGCCTTTAACCAGCACAGAGGCAAAAGGCAATGGCTGACCTTTTGAATCGGTGATCGTCCCACTCACGCGGCCGGCGACTGAACATAGCGTTGCAGAAACAGTAAACAAAAACAGGAACAGCAGTTGTTTCATGGTGCAATTAGTGAAACGAAAGTACTTCGCAGGGTGTTACCGGGTGAATGGAAGGTTTTGTTTTGCACGATTTTAACAGCGCTTAAGCAACGAAAATAAAGGAGAAATTAATTCCTGACTGTGCGCAGATAGCTCCCGGCCATTGCGGCCACTCCTGCTACCAGGCCACCTACCAGCGCCGTTATCAATATAAGCAAAAATGAGCTCCCGCCAAGAGGAAGCAGCTGCGCCATTTTTTGCGAAAGCACCTGCTGGTTCTGCTGGTCAATGATAAATGCAGTCACTCCCCATAAAAGAAATAATCCGAGAAAACCTGAGAAGAAAGCCCGGATAGCGCTTTGATGAATAAGCGCGGCCACAACAAAAGCTGCCAATGCCAGGCTCCACCAGGGCAGGTATAAGCCGAAAGCGAAGCTCAGAAAGGCGATCAGCAATATGGAGACGATGAATTTCATTGTTCTTGTAATTTAAAAATGAATTGTACCCCGAGTGAGCAGATAAAAAGGCTAGCCTTTTTCGAAAACCATTTTGCCCACGATCCGCCTGTCGGTTTTTTCTTCCGGCTTCATGAACCACAGTTTATAATATTTACCTGCTGACCAGTTATCAACGAATGTATCATAATATTTACTGCCGGGGTTGCCCGACTGACCACCGGGATAAATTGCATAGGCTTCCGTTTCATTGGTAAGATGAACGATCATCCTCCAGCTGGGTCCATGAAAATCCTTTGTAGCATTGATGATGTGTGTTCCTCCTCCAACTGGAAGATTATACCTGCTCAATGGTCCTAACCGCAGCAGGTGCCGCACACCTGTTCCTTTGAACTTTGCCCATTCCAGTCTTCCCGCTTCCTTTAGCTTTTTCAAAGTGGGTACCGCTTTTTTGAATGAAAGTGTTACCAGCTGCGGAAGGGTTTCTTTTTCGGGAGTCTGAATATTATCGATGAATTTAAATGATGAGTCGCGCAGCATTGCTTCCAGCAGTGTGCTTTCATCGGGCCATTTCATCGGCAGATCTGTTTGATAGATCTCATCTCTCCAGACACTGGATTCAAGGCTGTCGAACCAGTTTGCAAAAACGGTAATGCCTCTTTCTCCCGGATCGTTTCTCAGGTTCCATCCTTTGAATATGTTCAGGAATTCCTTCTCATCGGTTTCAAGTGCGCTTTCATCAATATTTTTCAGTAACACAGGTTTTGCCATTTCAGCAAATACATTGTAATTCTCCACCTGCAACCGCTGCATATCTTCAGGCGTTATATTCGACATTTGCCCAAGAAAACGATTGATGATGTATCCCCGGTAAGGCGGATAACTTCCTCCAAGATAATATGGGTAAGTAATATCAGTCGGAAACTGATTTGCGCTGCTCACAAATCCTCTTTCTGGATTTATCTGGTGAGGGTTTTCGGTTTGTGGAATGTTACCCTGCCACAAATAGGTGCTATCAGTTCCGGGCATAACAAAATCACCCTGCCTGTACCATTTTGCGGGCCATGATCCCTGGGCCCAGATGGCAATATCGCCCGATTTACTGGCGAAAACGCAATTCTGTCCGGGTGTCTGGAGGTTTGTGAGCGCCCGGTAATAATCCTCATAATTTTTCGTATGATTTAATTCATAAAATATCTTAAGCTCGTTGCTGGGCTCATGGGCTTTCCATTTGACTGCATAATTTTTCTCATTCGGCGTATGGCCGTTTTCTGTGAACGTGGGGTCGTACATCACCGGGCCAAACAACGTATAGGCAACACTGTCAGTTAAATCCGGACGACCCTTCACTTTCAGTTTTTCAACTGTCCATTCTGTTTGTTTCCATCCATCGTTGAACTTATATAAGTCGCGGGTCTTGTCTTTAAATTCAATTTCATAATAGTCCCGCACGTCACGCATGCCATTGGTAAAACCCCATGCACAGCTGTCGTTAAACCCGATGATTATACAGGGAGCACCCGGAAAAGTTGCGCCATAGGCATTAAATTCCGGCGTGTGTATCTGCATTTCATACCATAACGAAGGCAGATTCAATGAAAGGTGTGGATCGTTACAAAGAATAGGTCGTCCGCTGGCGGTTTTACTCCCTGAAACTGCCCAGTTGTTGCTGCCGTTGTCCCTGTCAGGTTTGCTATGAAGTATACTGACAGAATCCTTTCTTCCATAATACAACGAATCCGCTGCTTTGGGAACGGTAAGCTTCAGCCCCGCGGCTTCAAAAATGGTTCCCTTTGGTACGATGGGATCAAGCGAGTCCTGTGTGATTGGATATATCAGGTCAAGGTCCTGTTGCGAAAAAATAGATTTTGCATTGGTGAGTTCAAAATCATCTTCTGCTCCCGCCAGGTCAAGGCTCATATATTTCAGGAACAGCGCTGTTTTGAGCGCGCTCCATCTTTCAGGCTCATAACCCAGCAGTTTGTATTCAATTGGCCATTGACTTTTATTGGTATTATCAAGGTAGTGATTTACGCCGGCTGCATAGGCTTCGATCGCATTGCTCGTCTTTGGATCTTTTGCAGATTCTTCCACTGCTATTTTGGCCGCGTAAACCATTCCCAACCGCCGCATGCCACGATCGAAATTTATAAGCACATCGTTGGCTCCGGGTCCAAGAATTTCGCTGAGCCTTCCCGCGGCAGCCCTGGTTTGAAAGTCCATTTGCCACAACCTGAACTTTGCATGAAGGTATCCCTGCACAAAAAAAGCGTCGGTTTCATTCTGAGCAAAAATGTGCGGTACAAGCCTTTCGTCAAGATAAACTTCCGCTTTGCTTTTTATTAAGGATGATTGTATTTCAAGATTAAAGGCTTCGTCTGCAGGTTCCGCGTTCTGCCATAATCCGTGCTGGGGACTAAGCAATTTCCCAATTGCAGGTGTATCACCCCACGAACGGTTCAGTGCATAGATCAGTAGAATTGTTATCAGTGAAGTAACAAGAAGCGGTATCCAGCGCATAGTGGTTGGGTTTGAAAACTATGGATAAAAATATGTCATTTTCACATTGAGCCATTCAGTAATTTCTCACTCAGTGTGCGTATCATTCCATCGATTTCATCCCCTGTATTGAAACTATGCAGTACAATGCGCAAGCGCTCCTGTCCCTTTGGTACGGTAGGATAAAGGATAGGCCTTACATCATAACCTGCTTCCTGCAGGTGACTGGCAATTGTTTTCACTTCCTCATTTCCGGGAATCACAATACCCTGTATTGGTGTTGCGCTATTTAAAACATTAAACCTGTCCTGTATGCACAATGAAAACTGCCTGAATTCCCGCATCAGCTTTTCCAATGCCAGGCGTTCGCTGCTCATACCGGGAAATATCTTGTAAGATCGCAGGATATCGGCGATAACAGCTTCCGGCAAAGCGGTTGTATAAATAAAAGGCCGTGAAAAGTTGATCAGATAATCGCGAAGCGTAACACTTCCTAAAACCACCGCTCCGTGGCACCCCAGCGCTTTTCCAAACGTATGCACTCTTGCAAAGCAACGATCGTGCAACTGCTGGCGCTGCACCACTCCTTCTCCCTGCTGACCAATGACGCCTGTAGCATGCGCTTCGTCTACGATAAGAAAACAACCATAACGGTCGCAGATATCTGCCAGTTCATTCAGCGGCGCTATGTCGCCATCCATGGAGAATACCGACTCGGTCACCACGAACACCTGACCGGTGGCACCAGCTATTTTTTTTTCCAGGTCGCCGGTATCATTATGCCGGAAATTGTACGACTGTGCGAACGACAACCTGATGCCATCCCGGATGGAAGCATGACATAAATAATCATATAGGATGGTATCGCCTTTTTGCGGAACACAACTCAGCAGCCCAACATTTGCATCGTATCCTGAATTAAACAGCAGCGCGGCTTCCGCTTTATGAAAGTGAGCAATGAAATCCTCGGTTTCTTCCGCCAGCGCGGTGTTGCCCGACAACAATCTCGACCCAGTGCTGCCCCTGCGAAACCTCTTAGCCGGTTCTTCACTTATTTCCAGCAATCCATTCTTTACCATTCCCAGGTAATCATTTGAACACAGATCGCTTAACCCATTAGAGATCTTCAACTGACGATAAGAATTCTGAGCAATGCGGTGTTGGAGTTTGTCTTGTAAGAAGTGATCTTTCATCAAATTCAAAATGTAAAATGAAAAATGCAAAATGAAAACCTCAGGGCCGAAGTTCTTGTTTTAATTTTTACTTTTACATTTTACATTTTGAATTTTACATTTTACATTTTGATCTCAACCCACGTTAAAAACATCCTCGGCCTTCACCTCCCTTCCGACCCTCGCTGGGTTGATCTGGCAGGCATTTCGATGGAACATATTCTGACCGATCATGCGTATTGCGAACAAAAGGCCGCGGCCAGCTGCATGTCGCTGATTCAACGGTATTCTGACAGGGAAAAATTGGTAAACGAGCTGAGCCCTGTGGTAACAGAGGAATGGGGCCATTTCCGGCTGGTGTTGCACGAACTGCAAAAAAGAAATTTAAAGCTTGGAAAACAACGGAAAGATGAATATGTAAATAAATTACTCGAATTTCAACGAAAGGGCGGCAGTGTGGAAGAGCGTTTACTTGACCAGTTGCTTACCATGGCATTGATCGAAGCCCGCTCGTGCGAAAGGTTCAAAAGGCTGAGTGAAGGATTAAATGATGAATACCTTCGTAACTTCTACAGGCGGTTCATGGAAAGCGAAGCAGGGCATTATACGTTGTTCATTGAACTGGCAGAGACATATATCGATAAAGAAAAAGTAAAAAACCGCTGGGCCGAATGGCTTGAGTATGAGGCTGAGATCATGAAAACACTTCAGGTCAGGGGCGACCGGATACACTAAAATTAAACAGAGGATGGAAACATTGACCAATAGCAAGCTGCAGCAGATCGCTTCGGGCTTTGGCCTGGAACAGGCCAGCGTGGAACCGCTTGGCAGTGGACTTATTCACTATACTTTTAAGGCGGAGTCCGATGGCCAGGCGATAATCATGCAGCAGATAAATACAAAGGTGTTTGCCGATCCGAATGCGCTGATTGAGAATTACCTGGTGATATACGATCACCTCAAACAAATGGATGGAATAAAGGTGCCCGCCCCCGTTCCCGCCAGTAATGGGGAATGGTTGCTGAAGGACGACAATAACGAAATCTGGCGCGCTACTGAATACATATCAAATTCCTATACGCCTGCGGCAACTGAAAACGCGAAGGCGGCATATACAACTGCTTCCTGCTTTGCAAGGTTCAGCAGAGCGCTATCGGGAATTGAGTTGTCGGATCTGCGGATACTGCTGGCCGATTTTCATGATCTTACTTACCGTTATCATCAATTCGAAGATGTAGTTTCGAACACGCAGGGAATGCGGCTTATGCGCTCAACCCACGTGATTGCAGAGGTGCGTCAACGAAAACACCTGGTGGATTTTTATACTTCCATCAAAAACAATCCGGAATTTCCAGTCAGGCTTATGCACCACGATTGCAAGATCAACAACATCCTGTTCGACATGGATACGAATGAGGTGATCTGTCCTATTGACCTGGATACGATCATGCCGGGCAAATACTTCTCAGACCTTGGAGATATGATACGAACCATGGCCTGCACTGTTGATGAAAATAGTCGTGAATGGGAAAAAATCGATATCAAACCTGAATTTTATGAAGCCATCGTTAATGGATACCTCGATGGAATCGGAAAAGAACTGACAACCGAAGAAACAGCGAATATTCATAAAAGCGGGCTACTGATGGTTTATATGCAAACCATACGTTTTGTCACTGATTTTCTGAATGGCGATATTTATTACCAGACTACGTATCCCGAACAAAATCTTAATCGTGCATTGAATCAGCTGATACTGCTGGAAAAGCTGGAGGAGTTTTTGAAATCAAAATATAACGTTAGCCCCGGCAATTAATTCCCGGCCTGTTTATGCCCGAAATAATTTATTTCTTCATCGAGGTCAAGGTGCGGATGCTGCCGTTGCAATAATTTAGCCTTTTCAAGATGTGTTTGTAAAAACTGCCTGTGAGCATTTGTTTCCGGCTGAAAAGCCTTGTGCTTCCTTGCCGTTACTATCTTTTTAATATCCTGCATGAGCAATTGCGATGGCTCATCAATGAAGTGCTGAACAAATTTATCAAGCACAAATTCAGTGGCCGCATAATTAGGATGCACCATATCAATGTCGAAAAACCTGTAGTCCCTCAATACATCGATCACCAGTTCGTAGGCGGGAAAATAATAGATCCTGTCAAACTTGTCTGCCAGGTGATGTACAACTTCAATCAACCTGGCCTTGCTGCGGTTATTAAGAATGACTCCATCGCGGATATGCCTTACCGGGCTAACGGTAAAAATCACACGAATGTTTGGATTGAATTGCCACAGTTGATGCAGGCATCCATCCATTTCCGTATTGATCTCTTCTATGGTCATCATATGCTTCCTGAACCATTGTCCGGGTGCACGGTGACAATTGGCCACCGCCCCGGTTGGGCCGGTTGAGCTGTCTGTTAAGTGGTACGAAAAAGAAGAACCTAATGTTATGATCAGCCAGTCGGCCTGTTTCAGAAATGCATGCGCGTATTGCTGTGAATGATTGATCTTATCCAGGCATTGCTGCTGGTCGGTATGAGAAAACAAACTGTGGTGCTGCCAGCTGTTCCACACTTCATTGAGATAAAAAAGGTCGTCGCTTGTATATTGCTTGTTCCGGATATAAGATACCAGGCTCCAAGCCACGCTTCTTGGGTCGAACAGAATGCCGTTAGGATTCTGGAGCACCGGAAATTTTAATTCAGAGAGACTGTTACCGATATGGGCTGTGAAGCAGGATCCGATAAGAAGTATCTTGTTTTCATAACTGATCCGCTCAGGAGGTGAAGGAATATTAATATCGAGCATGAAATCCATAATCAGGTAACGGGCTTTTTTTCAGATAAATATTTCTCCGGCAATACGCAGGCTTTCATCGAGGGCTTTCTTATCAATATCAGGTAATAACTTCTTTTCATCGAAATACCTGATCATCCATTCTGTATTCATGTTGCCAACCAATTCATTGTTGGCCATCGGGCATCCGCCGATACCCATTAGCGCGCCATCGAACCTTCGGCATCCGGCCTGCAAAGCGGCTTCTATCTTTTCTTTCCAGTTCTCTGCTGTTGAATGAAGGTGCACGCCGATCTCATGACCGGGTAATTGTTTTACCAGGTAATCAGTAATTGAAAAAACCTGCGGCGCAGTTGCAAGTCCAACAGTATCCGCCAGTGAAATGATCCTGACACCCATAGCGGCAATCTTATCAACCCATCTGAAAACCACTTCTTCCGAATACGCGTCACCGTAAGGATTCCCAAAACCCATGGAAATATAGATCACGAGCTGTTTGTTGCTGTTGACACATATTCTCTGGATCTCCTCTACCCTTTCGAGCGCGACGGCAATAGTTGAATTGGCGTTACGAAGCTGAAATGTTTCAGAAACTGAAAACGGAAACCCGATGTATGAAATTTCATCAAATACTGCTGCTTCTTCTGCTCCGCGAACATTGGCTGCAATTGCCAGCAGTTTGCTTCTTGTTGTCCGAAGATCCAGGCCTTTCAGGACTTCAACTGTATCGGCCATCTGAGGGATAGCTTTAGGAGAAACGAAACTGCCGAAATCAATGGAGTGAAACCCAACCCTCAATAATGAGTTGATATATCCGATCTTTTTTTCTGTGGGAATGAATTCCTTCCAGCCCTGCATCGCATCCCGGGGACATTCTATAAGCGCAATCTGTTGTTCCATATGATTTACAAAAATAACTTTAAAACCCAATGCTTTAAATCGTTATATTTAGTTACCGCCTTTCCAATGAATTAATGTAAACAAGATCTTTTAACCCCCAAACATATCATTAATGAAAAGGCTGTTACTGCTGACCTGCCTGGCTATTCTGTGTTCACAGGCTATATTTTCACAGGATACCTTACTTCGAAAGAATTATATCGTAAAAACAAAACTGCTGAAGATCAACGACAGCGTTTACAACGTTTACCTTGCTGACATTAATGACACCGCTTTGCTACTTTCCCGGACTCCCGTTAGTTTTCGTTCATACATCAGCGAAAATCCGTATTCAGTGAACTTCGACCAGATCAGGGATGTTACACTGAGCCGAAAGGGAAACGCGGGACGGGGAATTCTCATAGGTGTAATAACAGGAGCAGTGGTTGGTGGCATCATAGGCGCGATCACTTACCAGGGCTGTGATAATTGTTTTCTCGACTTTGGGATAGGTTTTGACATTACTATCGGAGCTTTCCTTGGGTCTATCGGAGGAGGACTGACAGGCCTGATCATCGGCTCATCCAAAAAGAGACAATTCAGTGTTGGCGGAGGAAGAGACAACTTCAACAGAATGCGGCTTTCTGTTCTGGATATGACCTACCGGAAAGTGCGCAATTAAAATTGTTGTCGCTGCTTAAGCGCTTCGTATAAGATAATTCCAGCCGCAACTGAAACATTCAGCGATTCAAATTCTCCTGTCATTGGGATTTTAAATTTCTCATCGCATATTTTCATAAGCGGGGGAAATACGCCCTTATCCTCACTTCCCATGATTATGCAGCAAGGTTCCCTCAATTCAAGATCGAACAACTTCGTTTTGGCTGTCATTTCACTTGCAAATGCCTTAATGCCGTTAAGGTGCAATTCATCAACGGCTTTCATCAGGCTGTTGACCCGGCAGATATTTATTTTTTCCAGAGCGCCCGCGGATGCTTTCATGGCATCTTCATTCAATGCGCCTACGCCTTTATCGGGAATGATGAGCGCCTGCGCTCCGCAGCAAACCGCTGTTCTTGCAATGGCTCCGATGTTCCGCACGTCTGTGACACCATCGAGCATAACAAATAATGGCAGCTCACCTTTATTCACTACATGATCTATCACATGCTGCAACTCCATGTACTGAACAAGCGCCGCAAAAGCAACCACACCCTGGTGATTAGCGCGTGTAAGTGAGTTCAGTTTTTCAACAGGTACGTATTGCATTGGCACCTGCATCTTTGTGGCAAGCCTGCGGATCTCATTGATCACATCCCCAGCCACATTCTTCTGCAATAGTATTTTGTCAATAGGCCTGCCCGCACTGAGCGATTCAATGATTGGCTGCCGTCCGATTATGAGTGATGACTTGTTCATTATTTGATCGTTCCCTCCAGCAACATGATCTTTACTCTAAGGATCGCTGAAACAGACATGATATCGGTGATCTTTCCGTTCAGCACCATCTGATATGCTTCATCAAACGGAACCGTCTTTATGATCAGTTCTTCGGTCTCTTCGGGCTCCGGTTCACGTTGCGACAATTTTCTTGCAAGGAAGATAGCGCCGCGTTCATCACTAACGGAATTTGAAAGATGAAAATTGAAAAGTTTCGTCCACTCTGCCGCTTCAAGGCCTGTTTCTTCCAGCAATTCACGCTTTGCAGATTCAATGTCTTCCACCTCATGCGCGCCACCTCCTTCGGGTATCTCCCAACTGTATTGTTCCAGTGGAAACCGGTACTGACCTACTAGATACGTGTTCAGGTCATCGTCGAGAGCAATGACGCCAATGGCCACGTTCTTGAAATGTACTTTTCCGTAAATACCTTTTCCTCCCGAAGGATTGATAACATTGAATTCGGTTACCCTGATCCAGTTGTTATCGTAAACTTCCTTTTGTGATATGACCTTCCATGGATTCATGCACCTGGATTGGGGTTAATGCTTTATAAAAAAATTCGGTGCTAACACTATTGTATCAGGCACCGAATCTGCGAAATCTGTTAAACTGTAATGCTATTTTATGCTGAAGGCTTTCTTCACCTTGTCAACAAAATCCAGTTTCTCCCATGTGAACAGTTCCACTTCTTTAGTGACTGTTTTCCCTTCTGGTGTAGAGAATGTTTTTTTAACTATCTGCGGTTTGCGGCCCATGTGTCCGTATGCTGCAGTCTCACTATAAATCGGATTGCGCAATTTCAGCCTTTGTTCAATGAAATAAGGACGCATATCGAATATCTGAGATAGTTTCTGCGCAATTTCTCCGTCGCTCATTCCAATCTTCGAAGTACCGTTAGTATTCACGTACAATCCCATTGGTTCAGCAACTCCGATCGCGTAAGATACCTGCACCAGCGCTTCATCTGCAACACCGGCGGCAACCAGGTTCTTTGCAATGTGACGCGTTGCATAAGCGGCAGAGCGGTCAACTTTAGAAGGATCCTTTCCACTGAATGCTCCACCACCATGCGCTCCTCTTCCTCCATAAGTATCAACAATGATCTTACGGCCGGTAAGACCGGTATCGCCATGCGGACCGCCAATTACGAATTTGCCGGTAGGATTGATGTGATATTTGATCTTGTCGTTGAATAGACGTGCGTATTTTTTATACTTCGACTTAACACGTGGAATGAGTATGCTGATGATGTCTTTTTTGATCTTTTCAGCCATTTTAGCTTCGGTATCAAAATCATCGTGCTGGGTAGAGATAACAATCGCGTCGATCCTTACTGGTTTATTATTATCATCGTATTCCAGTGTAACCTGGCTTTTTGCATCGGGGCGCAGGTATTTTATCAGTTTGCCTTCCCTGCGGAGTACAGCAAGTTCCTGCAATAATTTATGCGCCAGATCCAACGCAAGCGGCATATAATCCTCCGTTTCATTGGTGGCATATCCAAACATCATTCCCTGGTCGCCTGCACCCTGCTCTTCTTTCTTCTTCCTGTCAACACCCTGATTGATATCTGAGGATTGTTCATGAATGGCGGAAAGGATTCCGCAGGAATTAGCTTCGAACATGTATTCGCTGCGGGTATAACCAATCCGGCGGATAACCTGGCGGGCAATTTCCTGCACATCCAGGTAAGCTTTTGATTTCACTTCACCTGCCAGTACCACCTGTCCGGTTGTTACCAGTGTTTCACAGGCTACTTTTGACTGCGGATCGAAAGCCAGGAAGTTATCAATGAGGGCGTCGGAGATCTGATCGGCCACTTTATCGGGATGACCTTCAGAAACACTTTCAGAAGTAAATAAATAAGGCATGAGTATTCTAAGATTTTACAGATGACGAAACCTTTTTAGGACAGGTGAAACCCGTTCCAGACGCGCAAAGATAATCGCCAAATTCATATTTTGGAATAGATGATATACAATCGCGCTTTCTTTGTGGGATCTGCAGCAGCTCCACCGTGCAAAACTACCCTGCCGGCAGCTATCCTGCCAATAATGGGAATGTCAACCCGTGTGAGCTTGCTGAAGTCATAATCGGATGCCTTGCCCGGCGGAATGTAGTAAGGCACAGTCAGATAAGGGGCATACAGGCGCAGGTTATAGTTGGGCTCGCCCCGGGTGATGATACCCTGAACGTGCCTTGAAACATTGAAACGATAGTTCTGCTGAGCAACTTGCAACGCTCCTCCAAACACACCAAAGTTTGCGCCTCCGTTATTAAGCACAAAATCATTCTGTATAGTAAAAGCGCTGTCGTTGTCGTTTGTGATCATATCCAGGAAAAGCAGGTTTGGCACCGGGAAGCCTGCATCACCAGGGGAAGCGATGCGTGTAAATATCAGTTCCGCACGATGAATAACCCTGTTTGACAATGTACTTAATCCGGGAATCGATACCTGGGCATATGAACCAGGCGTAGTTTGAATATATACGCGATCGTCGGATGGATTGCCGTTTGTAAGATAGGTAGCGTAACCATGTTGTGCTTCGCGGCGGATGGTGCTTAACGTTCCGCTGATGGCAACATTTTGCGGCGAGCGACCTATATGTACAAAGTTTGCAACGGCTGTATCAATAACGCCATTGCGCTTTGTGCGATAGTATACCTGAAGTTTTGATTTGGCATCATTGATATTGATATATGCAAGCGCCCTGTTGTTGGCGTTGTTGCTATCCACCGTTATGGCAATACCCCGGAATAATGTGCGGAATACAGAATCATTATAGAATCCGCCGTTTGCCGTCAGGTCTTTCACGTAATTTTTAAACCTTACGCCAAGGCTTGTGGCCAGTGGGATGCGCATTACATTAATCACCTTTTCGGTAACGCCCTTTCTTGTTATTTCAAGTGAATCGTTGAATTTGGTAAAATCAATTGCCTTGCTTCCCAGAACTCCATCTGTTGCAAAGCTGCCGTGTCCGATAAGGTATGCGGAATCTTTAAATGCTGATGATTGAGAAATTTCCTGAACGAAGAAGGTGGTCACGTTGTTTGTATCGCCATACACACCAGATACTGCAAGTTGCAATACTACCGAGTCGATCCCTTCAACAGAATCCGGCGCGTTAAAAGGATGCGCGGGGCGGCCATATGTGGGATCGGGATAGACAGTGAAAAAAGCGTTGGCTACGGTTTTGCCGAATTCCGGATCGTTATAGATTTCACCAACCGGGATATCGTCGCTTCCAATTACAGGGAATGTATCAGCCAGGATGCGGTTATCTGTAATTACACTGAGTGTTGTGTCGAAAGTATTAACGTTGTCAACAACAGGAATGAGGTCATCGCCCAGTTCTGTGGTATCGATTCGTGTACATGCTATTAAAAAAAGTAAAAAAGCAGTAAGCGGGAGAATAACAGAGGATGTCCTTTTCACAAAAAAAATTCGCATTAAAGTGACCAATAATTACTTAGCAAGTTCGCTGTACAATTGTAAATAGTCTGTTAAATCAGATTCTGCATTGTATCCAAGAATCTTTTTTCCACGGACTTTCCCCAGATCTTCGACGAGCTTTTTTTCTGGTTTGTCGCTTCCAATGGTGATCGCATCGGCATATTCACCGCCGGCACGCAAAAGGGCAGTATTGTTATTGTCTTTCAGAAGTTCAAGGTCTTTATCTTTCAACGCGCCATTCAGGGAAGCCAGCTTAACAAAATTACTGCCGAGCTTTTCTTTGAATGTGTTCTGTCCTACTGTAAAAACAACCTTGCTGTGTGAGAAAACCGGTTCTTTTTTGTAAACAGTCTTCAGGTATAGTGGAATGAGCGCTGTCATCCAGCCGCTGCAATGTATGATGTCTGGCGGCCAGCCGAATTTTTTCACCGTTTCCAATGCGCCTTTGCAAAAGAAAACTGTACGCAACCCATTGTCATCATAAAAAGCTTCTTTTTCATCATGGAAGATGAACTTGCGTTTGAACAGGTCTTCATTGTCCAGGAAATATACCTGAAGGCGTGCATTGGGAAGAGAAGCGACCTTTATCTGGAGAGGATAATCATCATTGTCAACCGAGACATTGATGCCCGATAATCGCACTACTTCGTGCAGCCTGTGTCTTCTTTCATTGATATTGCCAAAGCGGGGCATGATGCAACGAACTTCGAACCCTCCTTCATTTGCTTTGATAGCCAGCTTATTTACAATCTCCGAAAACTCTGTCAGCTCCAAATAAGGTGACATTTCATTGGCTATGAATAAAATTCTTTTCTTTGTTTGCATTATCCGAAATAGGGTTTAATCAATTCAAAGAGTTGGCAAAGGTAAGGGTTTTAGCTGGAAATTAGTCCCTTAGCCTGTTCCATGCCGATTCAAATAATACCAGATGATTGTTCACCGCACGTCAGAAGCATTAAAGACAGCAATTGAATCGGCTAGGCAGTTGGGACATACCGTTGGATTTGTACCCACCATGGGGGCGCTTCACCAGGGTCATATTTCGCTGATGGAGACCGCCAAACTGCATTCAGGCTACACTGTATGCAGCATATTTATTAATCCCATGCAGTTCAACGACCAGAACGATTTCAATAAATATCCGGTAACTACAGAAAGTGATATAACGATGCTGGAAAAGAGCCAGGCAGATACCCTTTTCCTGCCATTGGTTTCTGAAGTTTATCCGGATGGAACCAACCAGCTTGAACATTATGACCTTGGTTACCTGGAAACCATTTTCGAAGGGAAATACAGGCCCGGACATTTTCAGGGTGTTAGCCAGGTGATGTCGAGACTGCTGAAGATCGTTCAGCCCGATCATTTATTCATGGGACAAAAGGATTACCAGCAATGCATGGTGGTTAAAAAATTGCTTGAACTGATAGGGATGCACGAAAAGGTCAGACTGCACGTATGCCCCACTGTGAGAGAGGCGGGCGGACTTGCCATGAGCAGCCGGAACCTCAGGCTGAGTGCAGAAGGCAGAGAAAGGGCAGGGATCATTTCAACTGCTTTGGAATTTACAAAGGAACACCTTCAGCCGGGCGATCTTTCCGGTCAGATGGCAAAGGGAAGGCAGATGCTGACCGATAAAAATATTGAAGTGGATTATTTTGAAATCGCTGATGCCGATACCCTGCTTCCCGTGTCGGACTGGAACGGAAAGCAGCGGTTGGTAACCGTGGTTGCGGGATTTGTGGATGGGGTGCGGCTGATTGATAATATGATATTGAATCCTTAGAATTTCTTGATTTAACGATGAGACGCCTCATTGCTCATATTTCCTATTTTTGCGGGTTATGGAAATCGAAGTACTCAAATCAAAGATTCACAGAGCGGTTATAACAGAAGCAAATCTTAATTATGTTGGCAGTCTTACGCTGGATGAAGACCTGATGGATGCGGCCAACATGATTGAAAATGAAAAAGTGCAGATCGTTAACGTGAACAACGGATCCAGGATCGAAACCTATATCATTAAAGGAAAACGTGGTTCAGGCATTTGTTGCCTTAATGGCCCCGCTGCAAGAAGGGGAAGTGTAGGTGATATTGTAATTGTGATCTCTTACGCCACCATGGATTTTGAAAAAGCGAAAAACTTCAAGCCATGGATCGTGTTCCCACGTGACGGAAATAAACTTTAAACACAGCTTCATTTTGCTTTTAGCATCGCATTTGTAATACTGAATTCATGAATAAAAAACTGCTGGCATACCTGCAATATGTGTTCTTTATTGGGCTGGCGGTTTTTTTTATCTGGCTCAGCTTCCGCAATATCGACGCGGAAAAATGGAAACAGCTGCTCAATGCGCTGCGACAGGCCAGGCTCTGGATCTTTTTCCCCGTACTGTTTTTATTATTGCTGAGTCACTGGCTTCGGGCAGTGCGATGGAAAATGCTGATCGAACCACTCGGCTTTCATCCTTCAACACTGAATACTTTCTTTGGAGTAATGGTTGGGTACTTTGTAAATCTCGGCGCGCCACGCCTGGGTGAAATTGTAAAATGTACGGTATTGGCGAGGTATGAAAAAGTTCCGGCCGATAAACTTGTTGGTACCATCGTAGCCGAGCGTGCCTTTGATCTGCTTTGTCTCGTACTTGTATGCGGCGTAACCATTGCCATTGAAGCCGATGTCATCGGAGCGTATGCATGGAGTACCATTTCACCGTTATTTCAAACAAAAAGCGGGGGATTTTCATATGTCAAGATCCTGATCATTCTGGGATCGCTTGCGTTATTAATTTTCGTATTGCGTTTTATTTTCAGGAGATTCCTGCACATTAATTTCATTCAGAAATTTAAAGTAATACTAGTGGGAATCCTGCATGGACTGACAAGCATTCGTCTTGTCAGGAATAAGTGGCTGTTCCTGTTCCACACTGTAAGCATCTGGGTGCTGTATCTGGTAAGTACATGGATTGGATTTTATGTATTGCAGGAGACACAGACACTGGGACTGGCAGAAGCCTGTTCGGTATTGGTAATGGGTAGTCTGGGAATGATCCTGTCACCCGGCGGAATAGGCGCCTATCCCCTCTTCATCCAGCAAACGGTTTCACTTTATGGAATAGCGGCCGAGCCATACGGACTGGCATTGGGATGGCTGCTGTGGCTGGGCCAGTTTGTGATCTTTGTTTTATTTGGTGCGTTGAGCTTTATATTACTTCCCACACTTAACAGAAAGCGACATGCGAAAGTCTGATATTATCCAGGAGAAAATTTTTACGTTACCTGATCTTGTCAGGCGGATTGGTCAATGGAGGTTCCTGGGAAAGACCATCGCATTTACAAATGGTTGTTTCGATATACTTCACCGTGGACATATCGCTTCATTATCGCAGGCGGCAGGTGAAGCGGATCTGCTGGTAGTTGGACTGAATTCAGACGCTTCCACACGCGGACTGAAAGGCCCGGGCCGTCCGGTAAATGATGAAAATTCGAGAGCGATGGTACTGGCCGCATTGCTGATGGTGGACGCGGTGGTTATTTTTAATGAAGAAACACCACTTGATCTTATCAAAGCCATAAAGCCCGATGTATTGGTGAAAGGCGGCGATTATACAATAGAATCGATTGTTGGCGCGAAAGAAGTCATGGAGTATGGCGGGAAGGTAGTTGTCAATCCTATCGTGGAGGGTTATTCGACAACCGGGATCATTAAGAAATTAGCAGGTTAATTTATTATCTGTACATCCTCTCGACTTCCAGCACGATCATTTCAATCTCTTTATCATCACCATCAGCGTCATAAGCCTGCTTAAGATTGCTGCCGAATACAAATGCGATGGTTTGCCAGAAGCGCGCTGTTACGCCACCCTTATATTCCTTGATGATCTCGTAACAGTCGTTCCCCGTTTGGCGGTTGATAAGTTTCATGAGCACCTTTCCCTGGTAAACTGAAAGGTCTTTTATGGGATCAGTAAAATCTCTCTTTAATTCTTTTTCCTTGGAACGTATGATCGTTTTCCGTTTTGAAGTGGAGGTCACATTTACCAGCTGACGGTTAATGTCATTCATGATCGCTCCGGCTTTCTTCGCATATGGGTATGTAACATACACTGCATTGCGAAGCCGGGTCCATTCAGCTTTTTTCTTTTTTAAATGCGCCGGAAGTTTTGCCTGTACCCACACCCATTCCATATTCTGGGTTGGAAGCCATTCCATATTCAGCAGCATTGCAGGAACAGGGATAGTATCATTGGGGCCTAATACCGGCATCGGAATGTTGGGATTCGGTGGCGGAGGGTTTTCCTGGGAATAACAAATTCCAGCGATGAAGATTGATGAGGCCAGAATCAACAGCCTGATATATGTTTTTATCCGGGGCATTACGGTTACTAAAATAGCTATAATTTACCTATGTATACAATAGAGACAGCGATGGTAACCGAAATGCTGTGTTAATGTTTTGTTTTGGAAGGATCAGGCTAAACGCATTCGTCGTACAATGCTCATTATGAATCCTATCATCATGATCGCAACGCCCAGCCATACCAGTCTAATAAATGGAAACTGGTAAACTTTCAGCGCCACAAACGGAAGCATGCTCGACGATTCCTTAACCTTTATTTCAAGCTTGTTGTTATCAAGCACTCTGGTCATTGCAATAGCGATGTTCTGTGCATATACAGTATCGGGAATGACCTGCAACTGGTTATTCTTTACATAAAATACCGGTCGTGCCGTATATTTCATGCTGTCGTTGCTCACCACACTTATTTCCGCCATCAGCGCGGTATCTGACTGGGTAAAATGGTATTTATCGTTATCAGGATTCGGAACCACTTTATCCAGTATCATGTAGCCTGCCGAATACCGGATCGTATCCTTCAGGTTCACCACATAAGGGCGGAATGAAACAGTATCAGTGGCCTTTTCCATATCCTGCGCATAACTGATGTAAGTGAAAATGTCACGGTTCCAGTAATGCCTTGCGTCAGGATTGTTTGAAAACCCTTCCTGCCCTTTTGAATTTCTTATAAGATTGGGATAGAGATTGAACTTCTCCTTACCGTCCTTCCGCTCGAACAGGATATTGAAATAACTGATCTTGCCGTCCTTGCTCAATGAATCGCTGTTCACGAAGGTTGTCCAGTACTTCCCCATATCGGTGCGCAGGCCCTTGAACAGGGTTTGATTCTCCAACGGATTCTCTTTCGATTTGGGATCGAATGGAAGAGCAACAGTAGTATTCAGCGATAAGACTTCTTTCTTTGACGATGAGATCAGGATGCCAACCAGCATCATACCAAAACCAATATGCGCTACCGAAGCTCCGGCTGCAGCCAGTTTGCCATTCAGTCCGGCCCACAGGTACCCAACATTCGCCACCACAGAATATACACCAGCGAATAAAGCGAGGTGAATGGCTGCCAGGAAACCGGCTCCGTATTTCGTGTAGTCAATATCCCCGAACAGGCTGATGCCGGTGGAAATTGCCAGCGCGATCAACGTTGGAAACCCAATCTTTTTTACGAAATAGCTTTTGGTAGTATTCCTGTACTTCAGGTATTGGGTAACAGCCGTAAGCATTCCAAGGATAATCGCCACAAATATCTGTATCCTATTGTACGCAAACTCCACATCCTCACCTACTGCCCACTGGGTATTGAATATTTTATTTAAAACCGGAAGTGAGGTCGAAACAATGATAAAAAGGCCGGAAAGAAACAGCACCAGCGATCCGATAAACATCCAGAATTCCCTCGAATACGAGCTTTCTTCTTTTGTTATGTGAGGTATCTGTTTGTAACGGCGCACAAACAGGAATAAGGATGGCAAGGCGAATATCAGCATGAACAGTACGAGCTGGAAATTCATGCCCAGGTCGGTAAAAGCATGAACCGACGTATCACCAAGCACCCCGCTTCTTGTCAGGAAAGTAGAATACAGGATCAGTATGAAAGTCAGAATGAAAAAGAGGTAGGTAGCCCTTAAGGAGTGCCCGGTACTGTTATAGATCACTTGTGTATGGAGTCCGGCCACCAGTATCAGCCAGGGCACCAATGAAGCGTTTTCAACGGGGTCCCATGCCCAATAACCTCCAAAGGTCAGCGATTCATATGCCCAGATCGCTCCAAGCATAATTCCTGTTCCAAGGATTGCTGCAGAGAACAGGCTCCACGGCATGGCAACCCGGGTCCATCCGCCATAGTCTTTTTTCCATAACCCGGCAATCGCGAAAGCGAATGGTATCAGCGTTGAAGCAAATCCCAGAAACAGTATCGGTGGATGGATCACCATCCAGTAATTCTGCAGTAACTGGTTTAGTCCCTGGCCATCCTGCATTTGCGGCACTGTATTCAGGTAATCGGCCCGTTGAAATACTGGCAGGTCCTGGTACACTTCCCGCACCAGCAGGAATGGATTACTGCCCACTTTGGCGCCGAAGAAATAAAGTCCCATTACCATGGTCGCAAGGCAAGCCTGCGCGAAGCTTACTACCGTCATTACCGGCGCTTCCCATTTCTTTGCCGTGCGTATCAGCACCACACCAAGCACCCCGTGCCAAAGCGTCCACAGGAGAAAACTGCCTTCCTGCCCTTCCCAGATACAGCTGAGCAGGTATTTGAAATTGAGTGATTTTTCGGAATGGCTCCAGGCATACAGGTATTCAAACCGGTGGGTAGATATGATATAAAGAAGAATTCCAAAGATGCCGAATACAGAGATAACATCTATGCTAAAGGCTATCCTGCCGAATTGCTTCCAGCCGGCAGCATCCTGCAGGTCTTTTGAATTCGCGGATTTGAAAAAAGCGATTGTTGCAAGGATGGAAGAAATAAGAGAAAGCAACACAAAAAGCCGTCCCAGCTGGCCAGCCCACAACTGCTCACCAATATATTCCATGATCAGTAAGAGGTTTGTTTTAAAGTCTTTTGGGCTGCATTAGGATCATCCTTGTACTTGGAAGGACATTTCATAAGGATGTCTTTACATTCAAATTGCCCGTTCCGCATTGAACCCTGTAAAACCAGCCTTTCGGCTTTTTCAAAATCAGTTGGTTTGCCTTTCAGGTACACTACCCTGGTGGAATTGCCTAAGGTATCAACGGCGGTAAAGCTCAGGTAATTCGGGTTTTTCGCCGGGTCAAATTCTATGGGTTTCGACTTATCCAGCTTGGCGATCAGGTGAACGAACTTCCCTTCCTTCTTAGCGGCGGAAGCTACTGTGTCGTATGTGGAAAGATCACCCATGAAGCTGATGAGTACGCCAATGGAGGCGGCTATGAAAACAAGAATTATGATGTGTATCTTTTTCAACTGTCCTGTGGTTTATTTAAGAAGCGGTATTCACCCGCAAAGGTAGTTTAAAAACACTTTCACCCTGTTAATGTTACAAAGGTCTGCAACTGTTCACAAAATTTTTGCTTCTCCATATCCTGCATTAACTTGCGAACCTTTTCGTTTGGTTTATTGTAAAAGCAGGAAAGCAGTTTACCCCGGCGAATTAACTAAATGAACAATGACAGACCTTACGAATTTTGACCATAACGACGTAGGCAATCCCAATAACAACATATTCGGATTACCATTTACAGAAGATGAATCCAGGCTCATCATTCTTCCCATTCCCTGGGAAGTAACAGTCAGCTATTCCGCAGGAACAGCCCGTTCCGCGGAGCATGTGTTCAAGGCAAGCATCCAGGTTGACCTTTTTGATGCTGATGTTAAAGATGGCTGGAAGCAGGGATTTTATATGCGCCCTGTAAACAAGAAAGTGTTGCTGAAGAGTGACTATCTGCGGAAAGAGGCAGAGCTTTATATCGACTACGTATCGAAGGGTGAGATCGTGAACGATAATAAGTTCATGTGCAAATCACTTAAAGAGATCAATGAAGGAACACTTTTCCTGAATTCATGGGTGTACGAGCAGACAGCTGAGTTACTGAACCAGGATAAGCTTGTAGTATTGCTCGGAGGCGATCACAGCACACCCCTTGGCTACCTGAAAGCATTAGCCGAAAAGCATGGCGACTTCGGCATCCTGCAAATAGATGCGCACTGCGATCTTCGCGATTCCTACGAAGGTTTTGTTTACAGTCATGCCAGTATTATGTACAACACCCTGAGGGAAGTTCCCCAGGTTACCAAACTGGTACAGGCAGGCATCAGGGATTATAGTGAAGGCGAGTGGCAATACATTCAGGCAAACGGCAACCGCATCACTACCTTCTTCATGAAAGACATTGTGGAGCGCCAGTTTGAAGGCGAAACCTGGAAACAGATCGCTGACGATATCGTAAACCAATTGCCCGACAAAGTTTATCTGAGTTTTGATATCGATGGATTGGACCGCAAGCTTTGTCCGAACACCGGTACACCTGTTGCGGGAGGATTCGAGGCCGAGCAGGTATTTTATCTTCTCAAGATGATCATAAAAAGCGGACGTAAGATCATTGGCATTGACCTGAGTGAGATCGGGGTTGGCCAAACGGATTGGGACGCGAACGTTGGCGCCCGTATTTTATTCCGACTTTGTAATTTGCTGATAGCAAGCAATCCGCAATAAAAAAGCCTGTGTCAGCTAAAAAATTCCCATACGTAGTCATTTTAAAGAACACAACCGACAAGCCATTTACTCTCCTGGCCATACTGCTGAACCTTGCATCTGTTGTCTTCTTCGCAAAGGAATTTGTTTTCAACCGCGACGCTGATTATATAAGGATCCTTGGACTGGCCGTACTGGTTGGAATGCTGGTGTGGAATTTTGTCAAATCGCGCAAAGGCAGGAAGGCGTATTACGACAGGGTTTACCTTGTGACCGGTTTACTCTGGATGGGAATGCCGTTCATGCAATGGCTGTTCATTCCTTTCATGATCCTGGCCTTCCTGGAACACCAGGTGAAATTTCCGCTCGAGATCGGTTTTTCGGAATCGCAGATAGTATTCAATACCCTTTTCAGGAAAAAGTACAAATGGACCCAGCTTTCCAATGTAAAACTGAAGGATGGAATGCTGACCATGGACTTCCTGAATAACCGAATCCTGCAAAGGCCGGTAGAGGATGACCAGGATGAGGATGACGCGTCTGAAGAAGAGTTCAACCTGTTCTGCAGGTTGCAGTTAGAAAAAAATCTGGTGTGATATATGGAAAAATTCGTTGATTGCATCAAGGTATAAACAGCTGCTGCATGAATTCACTTTCAATCCCTGTCTTTCATCCGGCATTTGAAAAGCTGAAACGCTCCGGAAGACTACTGCATTTTACGGCCGCGATCGTTATCATTTCTCATGCTATCAGTCATATCAATCAACCCGACCATAGTCAATTATATTTCTGGTGTCAGCTTATACTGGGCATCGACATTTTCCTGCTGGTTTTTATGGGCCGTAACATTTTACTGGTGATGCCGAAAGTGAACCTCTTCTTCAGGTTCATTGAATTCCTGTTCTTTTTCTGTATCAGTATTCTTATGTTCCTGAAAGCCAGTTGGGTATCCGGACTTTTTCATGCCGGGATCAGCATCCTGTATTTTTATCTTTTTTATTGCGAAAGAAAGGTAAACAGCGAAGAACTTTTATCACTTCACCATACCGGTATTACCATCCCCGCGTTGCCCGACAGTAAATTCCTGTTGTGGTCCCACATCAATAAACTTCACGCCCAGTACGACTCAATTGAGATCGTCACTTCCGACAACAAACAAATCCGGTTCGAGTTCCGCAGGAATCTTGAATTCGAAGAACTGGATCAAATTCACGATTTTTGCAGGCATTATATTGGGAGGGGGTAGAAAGAGGAGAATGAAAATGCAAAATGTAAAATGAAAAATGAAAAAGGTAAAAGGCAAAACCTGATACCGCATTAGTCGCATTTCGCATTTGGAAAACCCGAAACCGGAAACCGGAAACACAAAACCCAAAACCGGAAACTGAAAAAATGAAACCGTACTTACTATATTCCGACGGGAAGGGAAACATCTTCGAAGATACTTCTCTGTTTGCAACCGGTCGTTCGGGCTGGGATGCTATGCCGGTTCCGGAAGAGGATTGGATTGAGTTGCCGGAAGGTGGGTCGCTTTATGAATTACCTGAACGAAGAGGAATTGGAATTGATGTTAGAACGGGAGAAATGCGTCTTTGTTTGAAAGGATGGGCGGTTGCCGCATTCATTCCACCCGCGCATACGGGACTTTATCTTTCGGCTTTCGAAAGTCTGCCAGGCGCACCTACCCTGCCTTTGTTTTGTTACACTGCGGCCGGATGGTGGAACGATAAGTTTTATGTACCTGCCGTAAGAATAGAAAAGGATATTCGCCAGGAAGCGAGAGGATATCACCAGGGTTCAATTGAACACGGGGTATCGCATTTCCTGAAAGCGTATCCCCATAACAGGCTGGTGAAGCACCTGGCCGAAAATTGCTGCCTGACCTATCATTGCCCAGCAGCCCGGAATTTTTTCCTTGGCCGATGGGAATGTCCGGTCCCAACTTCACCCGCGTGTAATGCGAATTGCATTGGCTGCATATCATTTCAACCACAGGAAGAATCAATAACATCCACGCAGGACAGGCTAACGTTTAAACCTACCGCGGAAGAGATCATTGAATTTACTGTGCCGCACCTGGAGTCGGCTCCCTATCCTATTGTAAGTTTTGGCCAGGGATGCGAAGGTGAGCCATTACTGATGTGGGAAACAATCCGTGAAGCAATTATTGAAATCAGAAAACATACTAGCCGGGGTAGTATAAATATAAATACCAACGGATCAAAGCCTGCGGCCGTTCATGCGCTCTGCGAAGCCGGGCTCGATTCAATCCGCGTAAGCACCAATTCTGCAAGGAAGCACATTTATGAATCGTACTACCTGCCGAACAATTATACTTTTGAAGACATACAGGAAAGTCTGCGCGTAGTTCGCAGCCATGGTGGCTGGGCAAGCATCAACTATTTTGTATTTCCCGGAATGACCGATTCGGTTGAAGAATACGAGGCCCTTCGAAAGCTCATAATAGAAACAGACCTCACCATGATTCAGTGGCGCAATTTCAATATAGATCCAGACTGGTATATGGGAAAGATCGGCGTGCACGAAACCGGCGACATCCTCGGCATAAAACAATTAATGGATCTGATCAGCGAAGAATTCCCGCATTTGAAATTTGGATATTTCAATCCACCAATGGAACGCATACGCGGCGACTACGAACAAAATTTTGCACACTAAATTTAATTAGATGATTTGAGGATTTGAGGATTTGAGGATGATGATGGATTAATTATCCAATTAATAAATTATTCAATTCATCCTCAAATCCTCAAATCAGCTAATCATCTAATTAAACTACTTGCTCTGCTTCTCATCAATCTTCTCCTGACAATTATCCAACGTCATTTTTTCCATCTGCTTCTTGCCCGTTCCTTTTGTTACCTCGACCATCTCAAGACGTGAGCGGGTAATACTTTGTTTGATGTTGCAGGCAACATAATATTCGCCACCGGCTTCAGCCTCGATCTCAACTTCGGTCTCTTTTTTGAAAAGGCCTACACCTCCTACTCTTGAAGAAACAACGTGTTTACCTGGCTTTACCACTACGCGAATGAATTTGTTGTTGCTAAGCTTGCACAGCTTATCCTCATCAACGAACATGGCCCAGTTGGCTCCGGCACCCATAAACTGACCTACACGATAAATATAGATCACAGCTGTATCTGCCTGTGGCTTTTTGGGATCCTTCGGATCAGTTGCTTCAACGGATGTAGCGGCAATTAAACATGCGATAAGAAGTACAAAATTCACTTTGCGTTTCATGTTAGGGAGTTTGGGGGTTTTTGATGGGGACAAATATAATAGAAACATGCAGAAAAAAGCAATGGGAATGTATAAATGGACGGGTTGGGCTGATATTTGACCGTTGCCACTTCTCAAGCAAACAGATTTACTATCTTACCCGTTCAAAAAGCAAACAATGAACTTCCGGATCGAACAGGCATTGCCAATTCTTGAACGAACACCTGCAATTGTTTCTTTATTGCTGAAGGACCTTCATGCAGACTGGATTTATGCTAACGAAGGTGAAGGTACCTGGAGCGCGTTTGATATTGTTGGGCATTATATCCATGGTGAAAAAACCGATTGGATTCCACGGATGAACATTATAATGGGAACCGGCAATAAACAATTTGAACCGTTTGACAGGTTCGCGCAATTTTCCAGCAGCAAGGGCAAAACAATTCATGAGTTGCTGGACGAATTTGCAACGTTAAGAGAACAAAACCTGAGGAAACTGAAACAGGTAAGGCTCGATGATGCTACACTTTCGCTGAAAGGCATCCATCCCGCTTTAGGAGATGTAACACTGGAACAGTTATTATCATCCTGGGTAGTTCACGATCTTGGGCATATTCATCAGCTTACAAGAGTGCTGGCAAAACAATATAAAGAAGCGGTAGGACCATGGGTGGAGTACATGGGAGTATTAAACCATTAAATTCCACAGGTGAAAGAAAGATCATCCCCGCTTCTCTTACCGTTACTTATTCTTTCGCAGTTCGCGGGAACATCTTTATGGTTTGCAGGAAACGCAATTCTGCCTGACCTGCAGCGGCATATGCATCTCGACAGTCATGCCATCAGTCAGATCACAACGGCAGTTCAGATTGGTTTTATAACAGGAACATTATTTTTTGCGCTCTTGTCCATTGCCGACAGGTTTTCATCGGCCACTGTATTTTTCGCAAGCACCTGCCTGGCAGCATTTGCAAACGTGGCACTGGTATGGATAGCAAGTGATGTTTTCGACGTGTTGATATTAAGATTCGCCACAGGGTTTTTTCTCGCAGGCATTTATCCTGTCGGCATGAAGATAGCGGCCGACTGGTACGAGAAAGGATTGGGTAAAGCGTTGGGGTACCTGGTTGGAGCGCTGGTATTGGGCACTTCGTTTCCTCACCTGCTTAAAGGATCAGAGTTGCAGTTGCCCTGGGAAAGAGTGCTGTTGTTCACATCACTGTTTGCATTCATGGGAGGATTGCTTGTAAAGGTGTTTATTGGTGATGGCCCCTACCGCAAACGGGGAAGCGGCTTTCATCCGCGGGCAATGATCCACGTCTTCCGGTCGGCCTCATTCAGAGCTGCGGCTTTTGGTTACTTCGGTCATATGTGGGAGTTATATACATTCTGGGCATTCCTGCCTCTTTTGCTGCAGATGTATATCGCGATACATGGTGAGAGTATGAACATTTCATTGTTTGTATTTCTTGTTATTGCAGCAGGTAGCGTCAGTTGTGTATTGGGTGGTTACTGGTCGCAGAAAATCGGAAGCGCAAGAGTAGCCTGGTACGCGCTGCTTTGCTCTGGTTTGTGTTGCGTTGCGGTACCGTTCATGATCAATACATCGCTTCCCGTGTTTATTTTGTTTGTAATATTCTGGAGTCTTTCAGTTATTGCCGATTCACCTCAGTTCTCTACCCTCGTTGCCCAGACGGCCCCTGTTGAAAACAAGGGAACGGCGCTTACGTTCGTCACCTCTATCGGTTTTTTTATAACCGTCGTCAGCATTTTCCTTTTTGACAAATTAATGCACCTCACCAATTTTTCAGTGTACATATTTATGATACTCGCCATCGGCCCTCTATTGGGATTGATTGCTTTGAAGCGGTCAATCTGAACCAATCGGGTTGTAGTATTAATAGCACGGATTAAATTGCACAGCAATGGAGGAACTGACCCTTGAACTGATCTTATTGTGTATCGTAGCGTTTGCAGCAGGTTTTGTGGATGCGATTGTGGGCGGAGGCGGCTTGATTCAATTACCCGCTGGTCTTGTTTTATTGCCACAGCATCCGGTAGCCACCGTAATCGGTACACTTAAACTGCCAGCGTTTTGCGGAACCGGTATTGCGGCAATTCAATATTCACGGAAGGTAAGGCTTAGTAAAAAGCTTCTTCCTGTTATGATGGCAATAGCCTGTGTTGCATCATTCGCCGGATCATTTCTCTTAACGCAGATGAGCAACAGTTTTATGAAACCCCTGCTGCTTGTTGTGCTGGTTGTAGTTGCTGTATATACTTACGGCAATAAAAAATTCGGAATTCATGCGGAAAAAATATTGGGATCAGGAAGGGAATGGTTGTACGCGATACTCGTCAGCTTCATCATAGGTTTTTATGATGGTTTCATCGGACCGGGAGCCGGCAGCTTCCTGATTATTGCATTCATCGGTCTTTTTGGGTTCGATTTTCTGAAAGCCAGCGCACATGCAAAATTTGTGAACCTGGCCACTAACTTTGGTTCAATTGTTCTGTTTGTTATTACCGGCAAGATGATCTATGCTATCGCCATTCCAATGGCGGTATTCAATGCCATTGGCGGCTGGCTTGGCGCGCGACTCGCTATTCTGAAAGGCAACCGGTTCATCAGGGTATTTTTCCTGATTGTAGTTTGCGTTACCATTGTCCGGTTTGCATACGACGTATTTTTCAGATAAACATTCGGTTAAATATATCATAAAGCCCGGGCTCAGGGGCAGTCTTCGCTTTTGGGATATGCAATTTGCATACTCTTTGCATCGTTACCTTAAATACCAGTAAATTCGTATGGCCAATATCTCACAACATATGCACGACCACTTCGAATCGAAAAAGAATATGAAAGCAGGCGGTTATACCCTTGGTATCATCGTGCTGTTACTGGTAGTATTCCTGTTTGTCAGATGGACGCTTCCTCCTTTACCCGAAATGCCGGCCGATGAAGGTATTGAAGTGAATCTTGGTAATAGCGACCAGGGTTTTGGAGAAGACCAGCCATTTTTACCTGGTCAGCCATCACCACAGGATCAGCAATCATATACTCCACCAAAGCAGGCGCAGGCGGTAACTGAAGATGTAAAAGATGTGGAGACCGACGACAAAAGCGAAGATGCTCCTGAGATCAGAAAGCCTCCGGTTACAAAACCCGAAGCGAAAAAGATACCTGAAAAGGAAGTAGTAAAAAACACACCGAAAAAAGTAACCCAGCCAGTAACCAACCCAACCCCTGCCCCTCCAAAGCCCAAGGCTGTATTTAAAGGGGTCAATGGAACCGGAACAGGCGGTAATGAAGCCGATACTTACAAAAAAGGCGGCAACCAGGGCATAGCAGGTGGTACGGGCGATCAGGGCAGGCCAGGCGGAGATCCGGATTCGAAAAATTATACCGGACCTGGAGGAACTGGCAACTCGGGTGTTAGTATCAGTCGTGGTTTGCAGGGCCGCAAGATCACCAAACTTCCTTCTTTCCAGGATGAATTCAACGAGAACGCTAAAGTAGCTGTCGACATAAAAGTTGATGCGTCGGGCAATGTAACAAGCGCATTGTATCAGCCAAGAGGTTCTACTACCGCGGATGGCAGCATGAAAGCAATTGCTATCAGGAAGGCGTTGCAGATAAAGTTCAATAGCACCGGAAGCGAGTCGATGGGAACGATTGTATTCAACTTCAAACTACACAACTGATTTTTTCCATAGCATAAAGCACGATGTGAACCATGTTTGCGTCGTGCTTTTTCATTTTAGTTACTTTTGTCGTTCTCATGAATTACCAGGAAACGCTTGATTACATGTTCAACAGGCTTCCAATGTTCAGTCGCATTGGCGCTGCCGCGTATAAAAAAGACCTTCACAATACAATCGCCCTCTGCAGCTTTTTGGGCGATCCTCACAAAAAAATACGGACAGTTCACATAGCCGGCACCAATGGAAAAGGATCTGTGAGCCATATGCTGGCGGCCATTATGCAGGCGGCGGGGTACAAAACCGGATTATACACTTCACCGCACCTTAAAGATTTTCGTGAGCGCATACGCATCAACGGCAGCATGATCGCGCAGGAACAGGTCATCTCTTTTATAAAACAGATTGAACCTGCAATTGATCAGCTGAACCCTTCTTTCTTTGAGATAACAGTTGCAATGGCATTCGATCATTTCGAGAAAGAGAAGGTCGATATCGCGATTATAGAAACCGGGCTTGGTGGCAGGTACGACAGTACGAACATTATTATTCCCGATGTATCGGTTATTACGAACATCGGATGGGATCATACCAATATCCTCGGAGATTCGCTGGAGGCAATTGCAGGGGAAAAAGCGGGAATCATTAAAGAAGGCATACCTGTTGTTATTGGGGAAAGCCTGCCCGAGACAAGGAATGTTTTTATAAATACAGCCCTGAAAGCAAATGCGCCATTGATCTTCGCGGCGGAAGAACGAAAGGCCATCGACTGGAAATACGATTCTTCCGAACTGGTGGTAGAGGTTGTAAAGACCGGCACCGACGAAAAGAATTTCTATCACCTGGATCTTCCAGGAATTTATCAGACAAAAAATCTGGTAACTGTTCTGGCTGCGGTTCACCAGCTTTACCTGAAAGGCTGGACACTCCAGGAAACCCAGGTAAAGAATGGGCTGAAAAAAGCAAAAAAGCTAACCGGTCTTCACGGGCGGTGGGAAACCATTCGTCACAATCCCGATGTTGTTTTGGATGTAGCCCACAATCCGGAAGGGATAGAACAGGTTATGCGTCAGATTGAACTGATTGATCCCGAACACCTGCATATTGTACTTGGCATGGTGAAGGATAAGGATTTCAAAAAGGTACTTGCTATACTTCCCTCCTATGCGAAATACTATTTCACACAAGCACAGATACCACGAGCACTGGATGCTGAGATATTAAAAGAACAGGCACTGCAATTTGATCTGACCGGTGAGGTTTATTCAGATGTAAATACTGCAGTGAAAACAGCAATCGCCGCGGCAAAGGAAGATGATCTTGTGCTGGTGTGCGGAAGCGTATTTGTTGTTGGCGAAGTGGCGCTGGATTAGGATCAGATGATTTTCATCTCACCCAGCCTTTCCAGCGCATACATAATTGTTGTAGCATGCATTGCCTGAAAAATACCATTGTCTTTCAAAAGTTGCTTCAATTCCTTTATGCTCATCAGGACCACCTCAATATCTTCATTGTGATCCAGTGTCTGTTCACTTACTTTTTTGCCGCCTGTCGCAAGGAACATGTGCATCCAGTTGGTATTGGTAGATGGATTGGGTGAAATTTTTCCCAGGTACTGGTATTTAGTAAACTCATATCCTGTTTCTTCCATCAATTCGCGGCTGATTGCTTCTTCAAAGCTGCTGTCTGATTCATCTACGCAACCACCGGGTATTTCGATGATCGTTTCTTCGATGGCATGCCTGTACTGCCTGACCATGATCACTTTTTTATCTGTGGTCAATGCCAACGCGCTTACCCAGGTGGGAAATTCGTAAACATAATAAGGAGTAACGATCTTTCCGTCAGGTTTCTCACAGGTGTCCTTGCGTACAGTGAACCATGTATCCCTGAAAAGGTATTCAGTTGAAAGTATTTTCCACTTCATTTGATTATTCTTTATAACCCGCCTCAGCAGCCGCGGGATTCACAAGAATAATCAATAATTAATAATGATGATCAATTCACCATTTCATTCTTTCGCGTAAACTGGTAATGTGTGCGGTGTGATGACGGCCATGCCATGAATACATACCCAGCATGTACCATAAGGACATTTGCTTATTATGCTCGGGATGAAAAACTGTCCGGTTGTATTCGGCGTCCGTAATATTGATGAGCACTTCATTCCATCGCGTATGAAGGGCGTGCAGAAGCGTGGTTGAAACATTTACCGGAATGACCTCGCTATCCTTCATCTGCGCCCATAATTGTTCTTTGTAAGGCTTAATGGTAGGATTGTCTTCGGTCAAAGCCAGCTTAACACGGCAATAAGCATTCATATGGCTGTCGGCCAGGTGATGCACTACCTGTTTAACCGTCCATCCACCTTCCCGGTACGGCGTGTCGAGCTGCGCGGCATCCAGGTTCAGGATCGCATTCTCCACCGAAAGAGGAAGGTATCTGATATCGTTCAGCCAGTCGTTCTTCTGCTTTTCAGAAAATGGTTGTGGTTCGTATTTGCCAATGGGGTAACGAAGGTCCATGCGTTGGGTGTTTATTATAGAAGCAAGATTAAAATAAATCGGAAGGCCAAATCTGTATCAGATCGATGGATTCAGGCTGTATCAGTGATCAATCTTCCCGAAGCGTATGACCTGTTAGGTTAATGAAAACATCTTCAAGGTTTGCCCTTTTTACTTCTTTTGGTCGTTCAAATCCTGTAGCTACCAGTTCATCAATCAGTTTATCAGGCGAGCCCAGTGCAATGATCTTTCCGCTGTCGATAATGGCTACACGGTCGCAGAGTATTTCCGCTTCATCCATGTAGTGAGTGGTTATGATGACGGTAGTCCCTTCGGATCTTATCTTCTTTACAAGATCCCACAGGTTTCGTCTTGCTTGCGGATCAAGTCCTGTTGTAGGTTCATCCAGGAAAATGATCTTCGGATGATTGATAAGCGTAGTAGCTATTGAAAATCGTTGTTTCTGTCCGCCGCTGAGCGCTTTGTACATGGATTTTGCTTTGTCACGCAGGTTTACCAGATCCAGTAGCTCAAGCGGTTTAACAGGTTGATTGTACAAACCACTGAACAATTCAATCAGTTCAATCAGATTGAGATTTGGATAATAGCCGGATGTTTGCAGCTGAACGCCGATGATCTTTTTGATATCGCCGGGTGAATGATCCAGGTTGATGCCATCAACGATCACTTCACCAGAAGTTTTCTCGCGTAATGTTTCGATGATCTCGAGCGTGGTTGATTTTCCTGCTCCGTTTGGCCCCAGCAGTCCGAATATCTCACCTTCCTGCACATCAAAGCTGATGCCTTTCACTGCCTGAAATGTTCCGTAATTCTTTACCAGATCCTTTACTGAAATGATCGTTCCGTTCATTCTGTTGGTTTAAGTACCAGTTCCATTTTTACGTCGGCAGTCTCGAAAGGTGAATCTTCAACTTCAATATGGCGGAAGCCGTATTTTTCGTACAGCCTGATTGCGGTTTGCAATTGATGGTTGGAGAATAGCGTGATCTTTTCAGCGCCTTTATCTTTTGCTGTGGCGAGACATTTTTCAATCAGCAGTTTACTGATGCCTTTCCCCTGCCATCTTTCAGTGACGGCCATTTTTGCCAGTTCGTATTCATCTTTCCCTGTTTTTACTAACGCGGCCGATCCAACTATGTCTTCTCCGGTTCGCGCGAGGAAAATTGTACCCCCGCCGTCGAGGATGGTTCCCTTTGGATCGTTGATCACTTCAAGATCATGCGATTCCACCAGCTTGTATTTTTCAAGCCATTCAAGGTTCAGCTTCCTGAATGAAGGAGCATATTCCTCTTTATATTCTATGATATCGATTGCGGTGCTCATACCGATTGTTTTTCAGCAATGTGTTGCTCAAGTTCTTCCATCATGCCCTTGCTTCCGATGAACAATGGAGTGCGCTGATGCAATTCCTCGGGCTTGATGTCGAGAATGCGGCGGCTGCCATCGGTGGCTTTGCCACCTGCTACTTCTGTTATAAACGCAAAAGGATTGCATTCATAAAGCAGCCTTAGTTTTCCATTTGGCTTGTCTGTTGTTCCGGGATACATAAAAATACCGCCCTTGATCAGGTTCCTGTGAACATCGGCCACCATGCTTCCGATGTATCGTTGTGTATAAGGCCCGCCTGTAGCCTTGGTTTTCATCTGGCAGGTATTGATATAATTCCTTACGCTCTCATGGTATTGAAAGAAGTTACCATGATTAACAGAATATATTTTACCCAGATCGGGGCATTTAATATCAGGATGACTCAGACAAAATTCACCAATGGAAGGATCGAGCGTAAAACCGTTCACACCTCTCCTGGTCGCATACACCAGCATGGTTGAAGAACCATAAACAATATAGCCGGCGGCTACCTGCCTGTTACCGGGCTGCAGGAAATCATCCTGTGTGCAGGGTTTGCCTTTTTCGCTCATTCGGCGGTAGATGCCAAAGATCGTCCCGATGCTTACATTAACGTCTATATTACCGCTGCCGTCGAGCGGGTCTATGAGAACAACGTATTTGGAGTTATTACTGACCTCATCATCAAAGATCACGATATCATCCAGCTCTTCGCTGCCCAATCCCGCGCATGCAATACCGTGGCGTAAAGCGCCCAGGAACTGATTGTTTGCGTAAATGTCAAGTTTCTTTACGTCTTCTCCCTGAACGTTCACGCTGCCCGCGTCGCCCAGTATATCAACCAGGCCGGCTTTGTTCACTTCTACGTTCACGCGCTTGGCGGCCAGGCCAATATCCCTTAACAGGCTGCTCAGTTCACCCGTAGCCTGTGGAAAATTGCGTAACTGCTGAATGGTGAATTCATCAAGGGTGAGGACTCTTCGGTTAATGTTCATATCCGGGATTTTTGTGAGGGCTGACAAATGTAAGTAATTCGG
>DASWTK010000333.1:0-18464 GCA_036402175.1 Chitinophagaceae bacterium
GTGTATACTGGTGGCGGTCAACTGGTGAAACGATCAGTAAATAAGAACGCCTCGCAAACAGAAGTGATAAACATGCAGAACCTGAAGCCTGGTACTTACCTTATTAAAGCATTAAATGATTCTGAAACAGCAACTCAAAGAGTTATAAAAACACATTGATTTTTTTTAAAGGGTACGATCAACAACCGCCGGGCTTTTCTAAGCCTGGCTTTTTTTTTAACCCGAACCTCCATTAGTCTGTCGTCAAACTTTAAGTATAATGACTTGACTGTCAACACTAAGGAAAATTTCATGGATATTTTGGTTTATATTATAAACTACTTTACATTTGTATCAAATTATAATAATGAACCCCCGGCCGGTATTACGGACTGCAAAAAAGGAGAACAGGAATTTCGGAAAAAATGGATCAATCCAGCTATTGTTGTTTGTAATGTTTTTGTTGTTTGCGGACAATGTCATTGCCCAGACAACCATTTCCGGTAAAGTGAAAGACAACAAGGGAAAGCCAATACCCGGGGCGAGTATTGCCATAAAGGATACATATGATGGAGGTACTTCCGATTCATTGGGTAATTATCGTTTCAAAACATCAGAGAAAGGAGAGCAGATACTGCTTGCGTCTTCAATAGGGTTTAAGATACTGGAAGAAAAGATCAATATTACCGATCGGTCCATTCAGATAGACTTTGTACTAAAAGAAGAACCGAATGAATTAAAAGCGGTAGTTGTATCGGCTGGAACATTTGAAGCCAGTGACACTAAAAGAACTACCGTTCTGAATCCCATTGATATTGTTACTACCGCCAGTGCCAATGCCGACGTAACAGGCGCAATCAGAACATTGCCTGGTACACAGCAGGTGGGTGAGAGCGAAGGGCTGTTTGTAAGAGGCGGAACCGCGCAGGAATCAAAAGTTTTTATTGATGGAACCATGGTCAATAATTTCTTTTTCAGCAGCGTCCCCGATATTGCACAACGTGGAAGGTTTTCACCGTTCATTTTCAAAGGAACGGTTTTCAGCTCAGGGGGTTATTCAGCCTTGTATGGTCAGGCATTGTCATCGGTACTCTTGCTGGAATCAGTTGATTTTCCCGAACGCAGCAGCGCCAGTCTTGGTATTTCAACTGTGGGGCTGAGTGGCGGTTATCAGCAACTTTCAAAAAAGAAAAACGCAAGCTGGGGCATTTCTTATGCTTATACAAACCTTGAACTTTATTACAGGATCGTGAAGCAGAAGCCTGACTTTTTCAGAAAGCCAGCGCTGCATAATTCAGAAGCTAACTTCAGGATCAAAACTTCCAGGACAGGCATTCTTAAATTCTACGGATATTTTAACTGGAGCGATCTTGGTATAAGACGCCCGGATATCGATTCAGCTGTATTGAAAAACGCGTTCTCGCTTAAGAACCTGAACATGTACTCGAATCTGTCATGGCGTGAAAAACTTGGTTCAAAATGGAAAATGAACATCGGGCTTTCTTATAGCACCAACACCGATGATATCCAACAAAAATTGCAGGACCAGGGAAATAAAGAACTTGAATTTACAGGCGAACCATATGCATCAAAATGGTTTGACCTTACTTCCAAAGCAGACCTTGCACAGGTGAAAGCGGTATTTGACAGAAGGCTGGCAGGACTGAGCGTTTTGCGTTTCGGCGGCGAATATCTTGCAAGCCGCGACAGATCAGACTTCACCAATTATTTTGTGACGAAAGCAAAAAATAAGTTTGATGATCATCTGAAGGCTGGATTTGTTGAAGCTGATATTTATTTAACCAATGATATTGCCGCTAAAGTGGGAACAAGGATTGAGCATTCTTCGGTAATTAATAAAACGAATCTGGTTCCCAGAATTTCACTTGCCTATAAAGCGGGCGACAATGGTCAGTTCTCAGCGGCTTATGGAATCTTTTACCAGAAACCCGACAGGCAGATACTTCTGTTTCAACGTCAGCTTGATTATTCAAAGGCAACTCACTATATCCTGAACTACCAGAAAGTAAGCAGGAATTATACGTTACGCACTGAGATCTTTTACAAAAAATACCAGGGGCTTATAAAAACCGGTATCGATACAACCAACCTCGGTTATGGTGATGCAAAAGGTTTTGAGGTTTTCTGGCGCGACCGCAAAACATTTAAGAATGTTGATTATTGGATATCTTATTCATATCTCGATACCAAAAGGGACTATCTCAATTTTCCTTTCGCTATCACACCCAATTTTGCGTCGAAACATACGGCCAGCCTGGTACTTAAGAAATTTGTGACAAAGATGAAAACTCAGTTCAACGGCTCTTACACCTTTGCCACCGGAAGGCCTTATTATAATATTCGTTACAGCCAGAGCGAGAATAAATACAAGATCGCAGATCAGGGAAGGACAATCCCCTACAATAGTCTCAGTTTTAGTGTAAATTATTTGCCTGATATCGGGAAGACCGACGCCAAAAGATTTACGGTATTTGTTTTTTCCGTCACCAATGTACTCAACAGCAAACAGGTGTTCGGCTATAACTATTCATACAATGGACTTGTTAAAGAAGCCGTGGTTCCTCCGGCAAGGCAGTTTTTCTTCATTGGATGTTTCCTGAGTTTTGGAGTCGACAGATCGCAGGACGTAATCAACAGCAATTTATAAATCGTAAACTAAATACAGATCAACATAAAAATCAGGGAAAATGAAAAGTATAATGATGATATTCTTAAGCGTGTTGTTCACTCACGCGCTGGTAGCACAAAATGAAAAGTACACCAACGCAATGAAAAAAAACATTGCCGAGTTGGAGTCTGCAATGCAGAAAGGCGCGATGCCCGACCTGGCAAATAATTTTTTGCGGATCGCAGATGCGGAAAAAACACAGTGGCTGCCTTATTATTACGCTTCCTATTGTACGGTAATGAATGCGTTCATGGAACAGGATAAAACCAAAACAGATGGCATAGCCGACAAAGCCGAAGAACTCATCAAAAAAGCTGAAGAGCTTGCAGGCGGTGAAAATTCAGAAACCTGTGTAATTAAAAGCATGATCGCTTCGGCGCATCTTATGGTTGATCCGCAAAGCCGTTGGATGCAATACGGTCAGACATCGGGAGTGCACATTGCTAAGGCCAAATCGCTTGACCCCGACAATCCCAGGCCAATTTTTCTTGAAGGGCAGGGAAAATTTTATACTCCCGAGCAGTTTGGTGGTGGCAAAGCTCCTGCGAAAGAATTATTTACAAAGGCCCTTGAAATGTTCGATAAGTTCAAGCCCACGTCTGAACTTCATCCGTCATGGGGACGATCAGCTACAAATTATTTTTTAGCGCAATGCAATTAAAATGTCATTATCTAATGATCTAATGACCTGATTTATGCAAAACACATCTTCCAGCGAATTCTCACCCCAGCAAAGCCTGGCTGTCATTCAATCAATGATAGACACTGCAAGGAACAAATTCAGTGAGAACGGCCACCTTTACCTGTTGTGGGGATGGGTGGTATTTTTCTGCAGTATTGCCCAGTTTGTGCTGCTGAATTACTTCCGGTGGCCTTATCATTATTTGGTTTGGATGCTGACGTGGCTGGCTGTAATATACCAGACCATTTACCTTGTACGCAACAAGCGGAAAGCAAAAGTCAGAACTTACGCCGACAGCATCATAGGTTATGTGTGGATGGCATTCGTAGTGCTTATGTTCCTGTTTGGATTTTTATTCGGTCGCGAACTGGGCGAAAGTTATTACAGGCTGATCAACCCGGGTTTTCTGGCGTTATATGGAATGCCTACTTTTTTATCAGGCATTATCCTGAAATTCAGGCCCCTGGTCATTGGAGGAATCGGTTGCTGGGTGTTATCAATTGTCGCTACTTATATCCCTTACGAATACCAGTTACTGTTATTATCTATTGCGATGATCATTGCCTGGATAATTCCGGGTTATTTATTGAGAAGCAAGTATAAAAGGGAAATTGGTTATTATGACGCAGAAGCGGTAAACAGTGCATGAAAACTTAACAGATCAAAGAAGGGATTAACCCGATAAGGAGATTTATGGAATTTAAAGAGCTGGATCCCATATTGCATTCTCAATTGCGCCTTGCAATCGTTTCGCTCCTGATTAGTGTAAGGGAAGCGGAGTTCACATTTATACGTGAAAAAACGAATGCTACCGCAGGCAATCTGAGCGTTCAGATACAAAAACTGAAGGACGCAGGTTATATAAGTGTTGTAAAACAGTTTAAGGATAATTATCCCCAAACAATCTGCAAGATCACTCCCGCAGGTGTAAATGCGTTTGAGCAGTATGTAAAGAACCTTCAATCTTACCTTGGTATACAGAAATAAATGAAAAAGCTGGTCCTGAAAAGAACCAGCTTTATTACGCACGCTCTGAAACTTTAATTATTCTTTACCAGCTTTGTTGTCATCCGCTCGTTACTGTTAATGATCACTTCAAGCATATAAGTGCCTGGTAATAATCTTCCAGTACCTTCCAGTGAAAACACATTGAGCCCTTCACTTCCCCTGATCGATTTTCTTGAAACTTCAGTACCACTGCTGTTCGTAACTTTCATAACAACATAGGAATTTTCTTTCAGCTGCACCTGTACGTTAATATCGTTTACCGCCGGGTTGGGTGTTACCGAGATCATTTTCAAAGCACCTGTCCTGAACAGTCGTAATACCAGGACCTTCGAAGCCTCCGCGCGGCTATTCACATCAATCATCCTTATCCTGTAATAAACATCTTTTTTATTGGTAATGCTGTTGCGAAGCCTGTCTGTAAAACTATATTCATTTTTCGCGAAAGACGTACCTGCGCCCTTGATAGTGCCCGCTGTTTCAAATGTGGCGCCATCGAAACTTCTTTCAATCTCAAACCGGTCGCTTCCCTGCTCATAAGTAGTTGTCCAGCGAACTACGGCATCATTATTATTGTTTACACTTACAGTGAAATCGGCAAGTCTCACAGGGAGCATGCCTGCTGTAAATGAAATGGAAACGGTTGCTATATTTCCACAAGCGGGACTGAATCCCTGGTCACAGACCTGGTATGTAAATGAAGTGCTGGATCCGGTGAATCCTGACTTTGGAGTAAATGTGAATGAACCATCATTTCCCAGTAATACGGTTCCGTCCTGCGAATATGTTATAACATAACCGCTGAAGGCGTCGCCATCGGGGTCAAAATCATTCGAAAATAATTTGCCCGACGCTGTGCGGTTGCTGTTGCCCGTTATATTATCGTTGACTGCTATTGGTGCTTTATTACAACCTCCGGAATAGAATAAATCAGCATTAAGCTGTAGCTGGTCGATCGCGATCTTAGTACTTCCAAGTCCCATGTATTTAATATGGAGTTTGTAAGGACCCGATGGGAGATTCGATATAGTATTGTTGTAAGAATAAGCGGTTGATTGATTTTTACCTGCCAGTTGTACTTTATCCAGTTCGCTGACCACCTCGTTATTATGATTGAGCAGCAACAGTTTCAGCCAGGCGTTGCCACTTACTGAGTTGTTGAATTTATAGGTGAATCCGATAGTCAGACTTCCCGTAAGGTCAAGCACCGGAGAATAAATGCCGGGGTTATCCAATACCTGAGCTGATGCACCGGAAACCATGGCTCCATCTCCTTCCAGACCGGGGTTCCAGGCGCCTGTATTTATATCCATGTCAGCGAAAACCCAACATTGTCCCTGCAGATAACTTTTAATCTGACTGAGGTCGGGTGTTGCTGAAGTTGTGTTGAAATGCTGGTTAATTTGTGCTAAGGCCGGCCAGGAGAGAAAAGTCCATGAAATTGCGAGCAATGACTGTCCAATGATCCGTTTCATTTTATTGTGTTTCAGTTAAGCGATGCGGTATTGATAAGCATGGCTTTTTCCGGAAGTTGGACTGTATATGAGATCGATGATCTGTTGTGTTAATGACAGAACACACGATCAAAAAATCGAAAAGTTGCTGATCGGCTGATTTCGGGGAAATTGGTGCAGGAATGTCCTGCGGTACGGATTGTCAGAGGATGTTGTAGTTAAACAAAAATAATATTCAGTTTTTATTAATGCAAGCGATTGAAGGATTTTTTCCCGGTGTATCTTGCTTTCTCATTCAGAGACTTATGCAGCCAGTGATACAGGTTAGAAATCTCACCAAACAATTCAAACAGATTACAGCCGTGGACGATCTTTCGTTTACCGTGAACGAAGGAGAGGTGTACGGTTTTCTGGGTCAGAACGGAGCCGGAAAATCAACTACCATCCGCATGCTGCTAACGCTTGTCAAACCTTCTGAAGGTAAAATTGAAATATTCGGTGAGGATCTTTATTCACGGCACAATGCTATTCTCCGCCAAACGGGTGCCATTATTGAAAAACCGGATCTGTACAAATACCTGAGCGCATATGAGAATCTGTCTGTTTTTGCAAGGTTGAGCGGATTACGTCCTTCACGAAAGAAACTTATGGACCAGCTGGCAATGGTAGGACTGGCTGAGCGTGCTGAGAGCAGGGTCAAGACCTTTTCCCAGGGCATGAAACAGCGCCTGGGCATTGCTGTTGCACTTGTTCATGATCCACGGCTGATAATACTGGATGAGCCAACAAATGGCCTCGATCCCCAGGGTATTGCCGATATCCGTAACCTTATACTTCATCTGAGCCGTGACCTTGGGAAAACAGTTTTTGTTTCTTCTCACCTGCTGAATGAAATAGAACAGGTTTCGGACCGGTTACTGATACTTGACAAGGGAAGAAAAGTGATTGAAGCCAGTATTCAGGATCTCGTTGATCCAGCGCGAACCTTTATTGAATTGAAAACTTCTGATAACGAAACCTGTTATAATATCCTGAAAACGTCTGTTCAATGGAATGGATATTCTCCGGCTTTGGTGAACGGGCATATCAAACTGACATTGCCTCTTGAAAAGGTACCAGACCTCGTAACCTTTCTCGTGCATGGAGGCGTAAGGATTTATTCATTAGGGCAGCAAAATTCACTGGAAGCTTACTTCCTGTCACTGATCGGAGGGAAATAATATGTGGACACTCATTCAACTGGAGTTATTTAAGATTTTCAGGAAACCGCGAACCTATATAGCATTTGCAGCCATTACCGTGCTGGTAGCCATGATACAGATTGGATTTTATGTTGATGGCGAAAATTACCTGAGTTTTGGAATGCAGTCGCTCACTTCTTCTTTTTCCGTTGAAGGCAAAATCCTCAATGGATATTTCATGTGTTATATTATCCTGCAGTTGTTGCTGGTGCACGTTCCTTTGCTGATTGCGCTGGTTGGTGGTGATATGATCTCCGGAGAAGCAAATATGGGAACGCTTCGCCTGTTGCTTACCAAGCCTATCAGCAGAACTGGTTTTTTGATCAGCAAGTTCATTGCGGCCTCAGTTTATACACTTCTCCTGCTTGTATGGATGGCTTTCCTTGCACTTGGAGTATCGTTGCTGGTATTCGGGGCCGATGATCTGGTAGTGCTGAAAAGTGAAGTGGTGACCTTTATACTGGAGGAAGATGTACTGTGGAGATACGCGGTGACCTTCGGGTTTGCGGCGATTGCGATGCTGACTGTAACGGCTCTTTCTTTTTTGCTGAGCGTATTTGCGGAAAATTCCATTGGCCCTATAGTAGCGGCAATCAGCATTATTATCTTGCTGACCATTTTCAACACACTTGATCTGCCGGTCTTCAATTCAATCAAACCCTTCCTCTTCACAACGCATATGATTGGTTGGAAGGGATTCTTCGATGTTAAGGTGAATGATGTCAATGAAGCGATAGTTGGATCAATAGAGCATCTGCCGAGTGTTATGGCTTCGGCCGGCATACTATTGTTGCATATTCTTATTTTCCTGACTGTGTCGATATTGGTTTTCAGAAAAAAAGACATTCTTTCTTAAGATTAACAAAACATGGGCGAGCCTGAAAATGATCCTGAATTAAATTGCATTTATGAAGATTGGAATATTGAGAATTTTGTGTGGCCTGATGATCTTTGTATTAATATCAAACGATACAAGTGCACAGAGTGCCGATGAATTGATCAGGCAGGTGAAAGAAAAACTGATGAGGGTGAAGGATTATAAGGCCCGTGCTGTTTTAAAAACAGATGTTTCTTTCATTCGCATTCCGCAATCGGACGTTGATGTTTATTTCAAGCGGCCCGACAAGTTCAAAATAAAAAAGGAAGGCGGGATTTCCATATTCCCGAAAGGCGGGGCCAGCATGAATCTCAACTCGCTGCTTGCAAACGATAAGTTTGCCGCGGTTTCAGGAGGAGATGCAACGCTTGCGGGATCTCCGGTAAAGATTGTGAAGCTGCTGCCTTTGGATGAAACCACGGAAGTTGTACTTACTACTCTTTACATAGATAAGGATATGCTGATCCGCAAGGCTACGACAACCACGCGTGATAATGGCACATACCAGATGGATATGGAATATGGCAGGTTTGGCAGCTGGGGTTTACCTGACAAAGTGATCTTTACATTTAATACAAAATCGTACAGCCTTCCCAAAGGCATGACGCTGGAATATGAGGGTGGCGCTAAACCACCACCGCCTGACAAAAGTACAAAGGAGCAAAAGGGCAGGATTGAGGTGAGTTACAGCGGTTATGTTATCAATAAAGGAATTGCGGATGACACGTTCAAAAATTAGGTAACAGCAAACGATTTTCGCTGATTGTCGGAACGCCCAAGCTTCTATTCTAACTCAGTCTGGTTTATCAACTTTCTTCTATTTTTTCGTCTTCGGCATTTGCCAGCACAACACTGGTCATTTTCTTCAACGGATTTTTATGATTTTCTTCATAATGATTCCGCAATTGAATGATATCAAGGCAGGCATAAATGGCCCGCAGGAAGGATGTATTGTCTGCTTTATTTTTTCCCGCGATATCGAAAGCGGTTCCATGATCGGGTGAGGTACGTATTCCGCCAAGGCCAGCGGTATAATTCACTCCTTCGCCGGAAGCGAGTGCTTTGAATGGGATCAGACCCTGATCGTGATACATCGCCAGGACCGCATCAAACCTGCTTTGAAGGTTACGTGCGAAAAACGCGTCGGCGCTATATGGACCAAAAACAAGCATATTGTTGTTTTTGGCATCCTTGATCGCTGGACTGATGATTGTTTGTTCCTCGTTTCCAACAAGCCCTTCATCTCCCGCATGGGGGTTAAGGCCCAGTACGGCGATTTTGGGCTTATCGATCCCGAAATCTTTCATCAGGCTATCATGCATTATGGAGATCTTGCTCAGGATGCTTTCCTTGGTAATCAGTTTTGCAACTTCGCCTAGTGGCACATGCTCGGTTACCAAACCTACCCGGAAGTCGCCGCAAACCATCAGCATCACCACATCCCTGGCCCCGAAGGTCGCTTTAAGAAAGGGGGTATGGCCGGTATAATCAAATTCGGGTGACTGAACATTCTTTTTGTGAATGGGCGCCGTTACCAATGCGTCGATCTGATTTTCTTTCAGCGCGTTAACTGCAACCTGTAAGGACCTTACCGCATATTTACCCCCTGTTTCATTCAACTGACCCGGATTGATAGCCACTTCTTCTTCCCAGCAGTTATATATATTGATCTGTTTGGGATTCACTTTATTCAGCTCTTTCAGGCTCTGATAATTGAAATTGATCTCGGGAACGGCCTTACGGTAGAAATTAATGACCTTGTTTGATGCGAAAATAACGGGAGTGCACAATTCCAGCAGCCGGTGGTCGCCAAGGGTCTTGATGATCAGTTCTGTCCCAATTCCGTTCAAATCCCCTATCGTGAAGCCAATAACCGGTTTATTTATCGAATGCATTTTCAGATCTTGTTTGAATGTCAAATGTACTTTAATTTTTTTTCCATGGTCTCAGGGCGCCGCTTCCCAAAGCTGGAAGGTTAATTTGCTGTTATCCGGGATTGGGAGAGTTAAAATGGAAACAATGATTCTGAACCTCACCAACGCCCTTTCAGGAAATATCCGATGCGATTTTCGGAATCTTACGCAGCGGTATTTCAGGGTGACCATATTCGTTATACTGGCAGGTCATAGCGCGTTTACTATCACATACTAAGAAATATTACTTAGCGTTTGTATATGCGGAAACCATTATCTATTTTGACAATGGTTTTTGGTATTTGAATTGACCCGACCCCGTGAATGTCTAAATCCAAATCGTATGAAGGCAATGAATGCCCTTATTGCTCATATCCCTGCCCTAAAGCTCATCAAAGCACAACCGTGCGCGTGTTTATTTACTATTGGTTTACTGTGTTCTGTGATTTTTGCTGGCGTTGAATTGCAGGCAGATGGCAATTTTACGGGCCATTACTTTCATGCTATAATCAAGACCCTACAGCAATAGATAAACCTAAAATCCAGAACCAGTATTTATGAAAAAACCCCTACGCTTACTGTATTACTGTATCCCATGTATTGTCCTGTTGACAGGACTGGTAATTTTTTGGAAGAATGGAAATGAAGGGGAAGAAAAGGATGAAAAAGTACCAGGAGTACTGAGGTCAATGGACCTCTGGAGCGATATGAGGACTTACCCTCACAAGACCATGGACAAAATGCCATTTTACACTGGCTTTGAAGAGGCCAGGGAAATGAGTGTCGCGGCCCGTAACAGGAATGCGCGTGAATTTTCAACCACAACAGCACCCTGGACCGCGCTTGCGCCTAAAAATTTTGCAGGCCGCGTGATCTCTCTTGGATTTCATCCTACCAATGCGAATGTTATGTGGGTAGGTTCAGCTGCCGGCGGGTTATGGAAAACTACTACCGGAGGAACCGGCGCAGCTGGCGGGATCAACTGGACGTATGTGCCTACAGGTTATCCTGTGTTAGGTGTCATGTCCATCGCGGTTCACCCAACAGATGGCAATACACTTTATATAGGAACCGGTGAAGTTTATAACAGCAGCTCCGGCGAAACAGGAGCCACCGGAGGCGGGCATATCCGTACGTTCAGGGGAACCTATGGAATTGGTATATTGAAGACTACTGATGGTGGTACTACCTGGACAAGAGTCTTAAACTTCGATTCTACACAATTAAAAGGTGTGGCGGATATCCTTATCCACCCCACCAATACAAATATAGTTTTTGCTGCTACCACAGATGGTGTTTACAGGACAACCGATGCCGGTGCGAACTGGACACTCATTCACAATACAGTAATGGCGATGGACCTTTGCTTTAAGCCTGGAAGTCCATCTGTTTTATATGTAGCCTGTGGTAATTTCAATACCAGTGGAAGAGGTATCTATAAAACAACCAACTCAACAGCCGCAACTCCTTCCTTCGCTGCGATAAATTCTGGTTTGCCTGCTGTAATGAGCGGAAAAATTGCTTTGGCGATCAGTGCATCTGCTCCAAATACTGTTTTTGCAAGTATTGGTCGTGACCCGAATGTTACCGGTGATCCATTTGCAGTATATTATTCAACGGATGAGGGATCAACCTGGACATTGCGTACAAATGCAAGTACCATTGTAGGTGGCGCCAGCTCGCTCGGTCAGGGATGGTATGCGCACGATATCGCGGTGAGTCCCATCAGCACCGACACAGTTTACTGGTCAGAAATGGATTTGTGGCGATCGGTGAATGTTGGTGTCAACTATACCAGAAAAACTTACTGGAACCAATGGAACATTAACTATACAACTGTCGGCGGAACCCAGGAAGGCACAGCAGCGCTTACGTATGCGCACGCCGATATACATCGTATTTACATATCACCTTTCAATCCGCGTACGATATTTCTTTGTACTGATGGAGGAATTTTCAAAAGCACCAATAATGGTGATACATTCATTGGGCTGAATGGTGGTCTGATGACTGCACAGATCTATCCGAACATGGGGCAGTCTATGCAGGATCCGAATTTCATGATCGGAGGATTACAGGATAATGAAGGATTTGTTTATTCAGGATCCGCCGGTTGCCGCAGGATAGGTGCTTTGGGTGATGGATTTCACTCCGCTATCAACCCAAGGGACGATGATACCTGTTACATCGCGTCATATTACCTGAACGTGAAGCGGTCATTGAACCGCGGGACCAGCTGGACCAACATTATCAGCAATGGTAATCCGCCTGCGGAAACCGCGTGTTTTAATGCTCCTTATGTATTTGCGCCTTCGAACCCGCTTATCATGTATGCGGGAACTTACAGGATCAAAAAATCTACGAACGCGGGCAGCACGTGGTCAAACATTTCGGGAACGCTTAGCAATACTTCTGCGCCTGTTCTTTACATCGCAGTAGCGCCTTCGGATGCGAATACAGTGTATGTATCTGTTGCTCCCGGCGGCGGTGCACGCAGTAAATTATTCAAATCAACCAATGGCGGAAGCGTATTTACTGAAATAACAGGTACGCTACCCGACAGATATTATTCAGACATCGCAGTAGATGCAGCCAACCCTAACAGGGTAGCGGTTTCATTGTCCGGGTTTGGTTCATCACACGTATTCTTATCGAGAGACGGTGGAACTACCTGGAGCGATATTGACAATGGAAATCTGCCCGACGTACCGCATAATACGCTGATGTTCGATCCAAATAACAGGCGTACGCTTTATGTTGGAAACGACCTTGGTGTATTCTATGCTCATGGACTTCCCGCGGGATCAGGTGCATTGCCTGCTACCACAGAATCGGTATGGACAGCATATAATGAAGGTGTTGAGGACGCGGTGCTGGTAAGTGATCTGCTGGCCACTGCAACGGGAAAATTGCGCATGGCCACATTCGGACGTGGATTGTGGGAAAGAGACCTGGCTCCTTCGAGCATCCTGCCATTTGTATTTAAGAATTTCAGTGTAAGGGCTGGTGAAAAAGGTAATGAGTTGAGATGGACAATCAGCTCACAGTCTGATATTGACCGTTACGATGTTGAGTACAGCAATGATGCTGTTAATTTCAGCAAAGTTGGAACCGTGACTTCTTCCGGCACTTCCGGGGATGTTACCTATGATTATTTCCATCCGGTAAAAAATGAAATGGATGGTTTCTATCGCATTAAGATCATAGATAAGGACGGAACCTTTGAGTATTCGGTGGTTCAGTCTGTAAAAGCGCAAAAGCTCATCACTAAACTGTATGCATACCCGAGCCCGACAACGGGAAGATTCAGGATCAGGGTACCGTCAGATAATAGCGGTGACATGAATCTGAAGTTGTATGATAATTCGGGAAAGCTTGTAATGGCAATGCAATTGAATTTGTTGCCTGGAGTTCAGGAATCGCCGGTTGATATTACAAAGTATGCTTCGGGTACCTACCAATTGGTGTGTGAAGGCAAAAAGGCAAAATGGACAACACGAATTATTAAAAAGTAAAATAAACTGAACGAGTCTGTGAGATTGAATTTTAGTATTATATAAATCTATATTATGAAAACTAAATTTACATCGGTTCTGAGGCGATTGACGGCAATGCTGTTGATGCTGCTGGCACTTGCCGAATTTGCCAGCGCGCAGTTGCCGGATTGTGTGGGAGGCGGCACCATGTATGCTGTGTTTAACCGGCAGGAGGGATCTACTACTGCCGACAGCATGGAAATAAGACCAGTTACAATTTCTACCGGCGCGATCGGCAGTCTGGTAGGCGGTAAAAGATACTGGATCAGAAAGCGACTTGGAACAACCAGTACATATTATTATGGTTCGGCAGCGCTTGGCGTTGACCTTGTCACAAACCGCTTTTATGTAATGACGCAAATGTCCTCAGCAATGCAAAAGGACATCATTACAATTGATCCGGTTACAGGAACACAGACTGTTATCGGGACAACTCCTACAACACCTACCTCACTGAACAACTACCACTTCGTGAAAATGGCGATCTCGCCTGACGGATATGGCTATGCGATCGGTGTGCACCGTGATACCACAAGCGCCGCGGCAACGTATAATCCACTTGTAAGGTTCACCACCTGTGGCGCTGTACCAACGGCGGGCTGTTCAACCATTGAATTACTGGGATATCTTCCAAGCACAGGAAACATGTATAAGCAGCTCTTATTTAACGGTGATATCGCGTTTGACATCTTCGGTAACCTTTATTTTGCGACGGCTGCCTTTGAAAGGGTGGCAAGCATTTACCGCTATACAGATGCAAGGTTGTTCAGAATAGATGCTGCCGATATTCCGGTTGCCGCAGGTACCGGTACTATTCCAATGACCTTTGTAGCGGATTATGACGGGTTGGATAGTACGGTAATCAATGGTATTGGTCTTGACCCAACCGGGGCGATGTACCTGACAACAAGACGATTTACAGGTGTACAGACCTCACCACAGGGGCCTTCTGTTTCGGAATTCTACAGCTCACCCTGGTCAGGTTATTCAAGCCAGATCTCACCATTTGCTCCCATAACAACAAACTATTCCGTTGCCGACCTTGCAAGTTGTTATTGGCCTACAACAATTCTTGGCATTCAGAAAATGCAACTGATATATAAGTATGAAAATGGGAAAGTGAACCTTAAATGGCAGGTTAATAACAATACGGATGCCAGCTCTTTTGAAGTGCAGCGCAGCGATGATGGATCAACTTTTGAAACGATCGCCACCGTTTCACCAATAAATAACGGTCAGTCATCGGTGTCGTACACGCATGCCGACCTGCAGAATGGACATGAAAAAAATAAATTCTACAGGATAAAGGAAGTAATGAGAAACGGAACGCGTTTCTACAGCAACGTGGTTAATGTAACCTTCAACAGTAAATTCAATCTCACCGGAAACATCAAACCTAATCCATTTGTAAGCCAGATGGAAGTGAGCTTGTGGCTGAGATCGTCAAATTTGGTGAATGTTCGCATACTTGACCAGAGTGGAAGAGCAGTTCACAATCAGCAATTCACCGGAAGATCGGGTGATAATAAACTGAGAATTGACCGGCTGGGTAGCCTGAATGCGGGCATTTACATCGTTGAAATGTCAGTTCAGGATGAAGTGATCCGTGAGAAAGTGATCAAGCAATAATTTTTTCAATCATAGCAGTAAGTTTAGCCCTGGCATTTCTATGCCGGGGCTTTCTGTTTTAATTCTATTTTTGCGTGGTCTATGTACACCTTGAAAAAATCGCTTGGCCAGCATTTCCTGAAAGATGAAAACATTTGCAGGAAGATCATTGGAATATTGCAGGAACGTGCTTTCGACAGATTGCTGGAAGTTGGTCCGGGCGGTGGGGCATTGACAAAATACCTGCTTCAGTTGCCCGGCATCGATTTCAAGGCAGTGGAACTGGACCAGGAAAAAGTAAATTATTTATTACAGTCATATCCTTCTTTGAAGGGAAGGATCATTCATGCCAGTTTCCTGGAGATGGAAAAACCATTCCCGGAGAATTTTACGATCGTTGGCAATTTTCCTTACAATATTTCTTCCCAGATATTATTCAGGGTTCTTGAGTGGAAGGGTGACGTGGATTGCATGATCGGCATGTTTCAGAAAGAAGTGGCCGAGAGGGTTGTGTCTCCTCATGGTAACAAGGCTTATGGAGTGATCAGTGTATTGGCTCAGGCGTTTTATGATACAGAATACTTGTTCGAAGTATCGGAGCTGGCATTCACACCTCCACCAAAAGTGAAAAGCGCGGTGATCAGATTGCTTCCCAGAAAACATCCACTCAGCATGCGATCTGAAAAACATTTATTTCAGTTGGTAAAAACTTCATTTAACCAAAGACGTAAGATGTTGAGAAACGCGGCAAAGGACTTATTTGATCAGGAAATACTTAACGACGATTTTTTTAACAGGCGGGCTGAACAGTTAAGCGTTGAAGAGTTTGCAGCCCTTACTTTTAAAATGAAACATTAAACTTCAGATTGTGCGAAAAGTTATTATTACGGCCAAAGTGCATGAATATTTGATAGATCAGCTTTCAAAGAGAGGTTATGTAGTCAATTATGCTCCCACTATTACTTATGAAGAGTTGTATGTGATGGTGGCTGAAGCTGAGGGGCTGGTGGTAACAACCAGAATAGCAGTTGACAAAAATCTGCTGGATAAAGCCACCAAGCTGAAATGGATAGGCCGGTTAGGAAGCGGGATGGAGCTGATAGATGTTGAATACGCGGAAAGCAAAGGCGTTAAATGTGTAAGTACTCCTGAAGGTAACAGGCATGCGGTGGCTGAGCATGCCCTGGGCATGTTGCTCAACCTTATGAACAACATCGGCAGCAGTATGATGGAGATAAGGGAGGGAAAATGGCTCAGGGATGCTAACAGGGGCATTGAACTGGCCGGAAAAACCGTAGGCATCATCGGTTATGGCAATACAGGAAGCGCTTTTGCGAGACTGTTAGCAGCGTTTAATGTCACAATAATGGCCTACGACAAGTATAAATATGGATTTGGCAGCGGGTATATCAAGGAAGCAAGCCTCGAACAATTGTGCAAATATGCAGAAGTGGTAAGTCTTCATATACCGCTTACCAGCGAAACCCATCACTTTGCAAACGGCGATTTCTTCAAGGCCTTACGGCAGAAACCATATTTTTTAAATACTTCCAGGGGCAAAACGGCCAGTGTGCCCGCTATTGTCAATGCCCTGAAGGAAAACAATATTTCTGGCGCGGCTCTTGACGTACTTGAGAACGAGAAGTTGGAAACCTATTCAGAAGAGGAAAATGAGCAGTTGAAATGGCTGCTGCAGCAACACAATGTGGTGATCACCCCGCATATTGCAGGTTATAGCAATGAGGCTTTTTACCGGATGGCAAAGGTGCTTATGGAAAAGCTTGGGATTTAAATTTTTTTTATATTTGTACTACGTGCAACGCTTCAGATCGCCTGAGGCGTTGTATTTTTTTTCTTTATTCAAAACCAAGGAGGGATTATGAGCAGTGTTAACTATGTGACAAAAGAGGCCCTGGAGAACATGAAAGCAGAGCTGCAACGCATGAAAACAGTGGATCGTCCAGCTGCTTCCCGGGCAATTGCAGAAGCCAGGGAAAAAGGCGATCTGAGAGAAAACGCGGAATATGATGCCGCAAAGGAAAGTCAGGGACTTCTTGAAGCAAAGATTGCACAGCTTGAAGGCATCCTTGCAAATGCAAGGACGTTGGATGAGAATAATATCGATACCAGTAAAGTATCAATACTCACAAAAGTTACACTCACTAATCTTAATACGAAAAAGCAGGTTACTTACCAGATAGTTTCCGAAAAGGAAGCAGACCTCAAAGCAGGTAAAATATCAGTGACATCTCCAATTGGCCGCGGACTGCTTGGAAAGCATGTGGGCGAAGTGGCCGAAGTGCAGGCGCCCGCTGGCACGCTTAAATTTGTTGTTGAGAATATAGCAATATGACCATTTTTTCAAAGATCATCGCAGGCGAGATACCGTCGTATAAAATAGCGGAGAATGAAAAATTCTTTGCTTTCCTGGATATTTTTCCGCTGGTACATGGTCATACGCTGGTGATCCCGAAAATAGAGGTAGATAAGTTGTTCGATGTACCGGACGAATATCTCGCAGAACTGCTGTTATTTGCCAAACCCATTGCACATGCAATTGAAAAAGCATTTCCCTGCAACCGTTGCGGGCTGGCAGTTGTTGGCCTTGAGGTACCGCATGCGCATGTTCATCTTGTACCATTGAATGGTATTGATGATATCAATTTCACCAGGGGAAAACTTAAACCCAGGCCCGAGGAATTAAAAGAGGCGCAGGAGCGAATAATCAGGGCATTACCCCGATAGGCCTCTAGCTAATAAAGAAGTTGAAGCTTTCCGCATCGGAACGTAAAATCTTTATCAAATTTTCCTGATCCTTGTTGGATTCTCTTTCAGAAATGCTTCCCAGCCTTTGGGTTTTTTGCCATTGGATGGCGTACCCGCAACTGGTGCAGGAAGAAGTGCCGAGCAGGTTTCATAATAATGGCAAAGGGCAACGGCTACCGCGTCAGTTGCATCGAATTGCGCAGGTTTTTCGGGCATGAAAAGAATGTTACGCAGCATCTTCCAAACCTGCTCCTTATCTGCATTACCATTACCTGTTATTGCCTGTTTGATCTTTCGTGGCGAATACTCACAAACAGAGATCCCCGCATTCATGGCGGTGGCAATGGCCACTCCCTGCGCCCTGCCAAGCTTCAGCATACTCTGGACATTCTTTCCGAAGAAAGGAGCTTCAATTGCAAATGAATCGGGTTTGTATTTTTCAATGATATCCTTAACTGTTTCGTGAATGAGGCGCAATCGAACATAAGCATCGCGATGCATGCCTAGTTTCATAACGCCCATATCCAGTAATGAAAGTGATTTGCCATTCACGGTCACCAATCCACAACCCAGCACTAAGGTTCCCGGATCAATGCCACGAATTATTTTGGAAGGCTTTTGCAAGAGGACTTGATTATTTTTGGAGGATGTTATCGGTGTTCCGCAACAAAAATATCAAAATAATCTTCAACTATGTCCTTGGCCCTATAGTCT
>DASWTK010000334.1:0-6750 GCA_036402175.1 Chitinophagaceae bacterium
TTTATGTACCCGACAGGTATGAATACGGAGCCAAGCTGGTGACAGATATTTACCTCAGCTACAAAGCCTCAAAAGTGGTAACACGTTATGTGGGTGTTGATAATATTACCAATGAGCATCCGGATCTTGGAGTAAATCCCGCGGCTAAATACTGGGCTTTCAATAATGAAACTGGAGGACCATGTGATGCAGTTCAGATGGGAGGAAATGGAAGAAGGTTTTTTGCGAGGCTGGCTTTTAGTTTTGGGAAGAAGTAAGGGGCTGATAAAATTAATGTGTCCTTTACGATTCAGGTAAAACTTAATCAACAGAAAAGCCGGAGTTTCCTCCGGCTTTTTCTTAATAACACAGATCACTAACCCCAGTAATCCGCGTCATACGTTTCAAATTCCGTTTACACGGAAGCTCTACCATCTAAAATCGTTTATAATAAAATATAGCTGATAACTTCATCAGAACAACCTGCCCTGTTCTCCCGGTCTTCTGAACTGAGAACAATCCAGGTCCAATCTTTCATGGTTCAGTCCATATTTATTTGTGTACTTTCTATATTGCATTGCTACCATTTCAGCTACATTGCCTTCACCACGCATCCTGACTCCCCAACGGCTATCATTGACCTTTCCACCGTGACTTCCCTCAATGAGGTGCCACACCTTATCGGCCCGGTCAGGAAAATTCTTATGCAGCCAATCATGGAAGAGCAGCTTGATCGCACCATTTAACCTGATGAAAGTGTAAGCGGAAAATGTAGCGCCGGCATCACTCGCGGCTTTTATAATGTCGTGCATCTCGTGTTCATTCAGGCCGGGTATCATAGGACCAAGCATTACGCCCATTTTAATTCCCGCCTTGCTCATTTCATTTATTAGACGGATACGCTGCTTCCCTGTTGTGGTTCTCGGCTCCATTACTCTTCTCAAATCTTCATTAAAAGATGTAACAGAAACCAGGATAGAAACGAGTTGCTTCTTCGCCATTTCCTGCAGCAAATCTTTATCCCGCATCATTCCGGCGTTTTTGGTGATTAAGCCCACCGGCTGATTGAACTCGTTACATATTTCCAATAAACTTCTTGTCAATTTAAACTTTTGCTCTGCCGGCTGATAACAATCGGTATTTCCACTTAACCCAATCGGCATGCATTCCCATTTAGGATTCATCAAAAACTTTCGCAACAGTTCCGGCGCATTCTTCTTTACAATGATCTTTCGCTCGAAGTCGAGCCCCGCGCTGTATCCCCAGTATTCGAATGAATTGCGCGCATAACAATAAATGCAGCCATGCTCACATCCCTGATATGGATTCATGCTGTACCACATGCCTACATCAGGACTGTCAACTTTATTTACAATGCCTTTCGCTGTTTCTTCAAGGTATTGCGTTTTATCGTTGGGCTCTGTCCAGTCGTCAATCGCTTCTACGTCTTCCCTAACCCTTTCATTCTTCAGGAACTTGTTCTTTGTATTGACCTGCGCGCCCCTTCCTTTTAAATATGTATCGGGATTTTCCTGCTGATCTTCCATCTGATCTGGTTTAACGAACCATTTCTTAAATCGCAAATGGCCAACATTTCTATCGGCCACTTACGTTTTTCATGACTAATAAAGACCTCGTTTTTCTCTCCGCCACTTCCCTGACTCACCTGGCCTACATAAATAACTCTCCCTGCTTAATACTAACAGGCAGATTCATAAATTCGAACCGCTGAACGATCTGGAATGCTTTATCACCTTCTCTCCTTTTTAACAACAACATACTATCTGCGATAAACCTACCGGTGAAACGCCTGTTACTATACTCCAGCCATGCCTTTTCGTACTGCCAGGGCACCAGCTTTCTTGCAATCGTCATGTTCGGCTCTTCAATGAAGTATGGCTTGTGTTCAGTATCCAGCTTCATTAACCGCTGCAATTGTTTGATCTCCTTCACCAGGTTTTGTATCGGCAACTTGCTGGTAACGTTTATGAATATGGTGTGCGATGGATAACTGCCATAATCCTTCAGCTCTACCTTGAACGGTGGGAAACCCATTGCAACCGTCTTTAGCCGGTTTACAATCCTTTCCTCCATCATTTCCAGCTGATCAAACTTTGCCAGCGTGAGATGAGGTTTGCCACCATGAGCGGATTGCGATTTATATTTTTCATTGAATTCCTTCTTGACAGCTATAATCTTGTTTCGAAGCTCTTCATGCGGGTTCAGTACCAACAGGTACTCATTCCTGCGATAGCCGGGCATTACTTGTATGATCTGTTTCATAGACTCTCCTTTTGTGATTATAGTTCAATTGCTAGGCCACCTGATGGTAACTGTTAGTATCCGGTGGATAAAACCTGAACACGTTTACATGCCTGCTTGCCTCAAACTGGTTCAACCGCTTCAGTAACAACAGTTCAGTAGCCATGAAAGATTCGTAAAACATCCTCCCCGAATACTCAGGCATGGCCCTGTTATAGATCTCCAATGGGAGACCGGTTGCAAGACTGAGATGTGGACGGCTGACCAGTTTTAAAGGCGGGCAGTTGTTTGACCGGATGAAATTATCTATGACGGTAAGCTGATTTCCCAGTTCCCTGAATGGTTTCAGGTCCTGAATGCGCAGATAAATAGTATGTTCAGGAACCCCTCCATAATTATTAAGTGCAACACGAAAGCTGCTTTGCATGCTGCAGATACGCTGCACCCATTTAATGATCGTGTTTTCCAATTGCTCGCTCGCCTGGAAACCACCAATGATGATGTGCGGCTTTAACTCAACAGCAGCTTCATAATTATAATAGTTGGCAAACTCCTGCTTTACAGCAGCGAGACTTGAACTTACGGCCGCATCCGGCCTGATTACCAGCAGGTATTCCCACAACCCATCCCCGGTTGAGGGGGTACTTACTAAACCCGTTTCCATCCCAGAAAAATTTAACGGTCAATTATCTTAGCATAAATTTACTAAAGATTTTAGTAGTACCAAATTTATTTTTAAAATTAAATGTCCCTTTGCGGGCATATTGTTTGCAACAATTACCTGCAAAGGGACATATTATGGAAAAAAGAGTCTTAGGAATTATCCTGACATTTCTCGGCATTGCCGGGCTGATCCTTGGAGCCGTCAACTTCATGAGCGGCGGATCGGGCACACGCAACATCAAAGAAATAATTATCTACTTTGCCCTGGGTGGCATATTCTTCTTCGCCGGAATCAGTCTTATTCGCACAACTCATGACCGGCCTTCGTAATTCATCAGTTGGAAATACCACCACCTTGTGAGCCTACACGTTTGTTCTCATCTTCCAACCCTGTCTTACGCTGGCGGGCAGCCTTGATCTGCGTACTTCCAAACCGGTAAGTGAAATTCAGTTTGAATAACCTGCTTTCCCAGCCACCGCTTGCTCTCATATATTGCCCTGCGAAATTGCTGGTGCCGGCCCAACGCATGGTTTGGAAAATATCACTAACCGAAGCCTTCAGGTTTCCTTTGCCTTTCATGATGGTCTTTTGTAAACCAGCATCAATACTCCACATTTCCTTGCTCTCAAATGTTCCCTGCCAAATGGAAGGTGAATTGTACCATCCGCTTAATTCAGCCGACCAGCCCTTACCCAACCGGGCAACATGCTGTGAATAAATATTAAAAGCGAATGCATCCAGGTCAACCGTACGTCCTGTTCCGAAATTTGCTTTGTATTTGGAATAATTCGCGTTCAGGTTCGCAAACACACTATACCATTTATACTGGAACGGATAACTGATATTAAGGCTCGCGATATCCTGAGTGGCAAGGTTCTTCTTTGTAATGAAGCTTTTTGATTTTTCAGCCGTGTCGATCAGTTGTGTGAACACATCTTTTACATGACTGTAATTAAGCGACGTGGTGAGCTTGAACTTATACGTATGAGTTATACCAAAACTGTTGGTGTATTGAGGCCGCAATTCAGTATTTCCCTTCTGGAAAGTATACTCATCCAGTTTGAACTCAAATGGATTCAGGTCCTGGTAAGCAGGACGGTCAATGCGCCTGCTGTATGTAATGCTCCACTGACTTGTTGGCTTCTTGTTGAAGGTGATCGCCGCGCTTGGGAATACATCGGTATAATTCCGCTTGAAAGTGGAATCATACGATACATAACCACCATTGCTGCGCCTGAAACCGGTTGACTGACCTTCAGCATTTGTATTCTCCACCCTTAATCCGAACTGGATCATAAAACCCTTAAAAGCCTTGTTATAGTTGGCATAAACCGCATTGATGTTCTCACGGTAATTAAATGCATTGCTGCGCAAAGTATCCAGTTGCTTTGATTTAGAGATCACATTGTACCGCTGGAAATCATTAGAGCTTTCCACATAAGATATCTTGCCACCAACGCCTAATCTCCCTTTCTTCAGGTTCTGCTCGTAATCTGTTTTGAAAGTATAGATATCTATATCCGTAGGCGCGATCATATTATAGATCGCACTGTCCTTAGGAGTTCCGTTCGGATAGGTATAGTAGTTAGGCTGCAGCTGATTGTTGTACAGGTTGTAAAATCCATAATCCGCATCCATATTCAGTTCACGGCCCGAAGTATCGGCATAACGGTAATTGGCATTAAAATTCATATTATCCCTGGTTCCGTAACTGCTGTTATCGGCAATCAGAATGCGGTCCAGTACACCAGATGGTATATAGGAGATCGGCGTTCTGCTGTAATTCGCAAACCTGTTATCGTTCAGATTTCCATTCACCATCAGTCCAATGGTCTGCCTGTTGTTCAGGAAGTAATCCAGCCCGGCCTTGAAACCATGACTTTCATTTCTTGATGCCATGATCGATTTCTGATCAAACAACGTATCGAGCTGCCTGCGGTACAGGTTCATGAAACTTTCATTCCTGTTTTTGCTGAAAGTATAATTGCCAAAGGCATTCAGGTACTTGTTCCTGTTATTAAGCGCGATGCCTGCATTGTACTTGGTAAAAATGCCCTGGCTGAGACCCGCATTCAGCGATCCGTTTGTACCATAGCTTTTATTCTTCTTTAACCTGATGTTGATGATGCCCGCATTACCCGCCGCATCATACTTCGCCGATGGGTTGGTGATGATCTCGATCGCCTCAATCTGGTTCGATTGAATGGTTTTAAGATACTCTGAAAGATCCTTGCCCGCCAATGGCGTTGGCCGTCCATCTACATATACCTGCACCCCGTTTTTTCCGCTCAGGCTCAGGTTATCATCCCTGTCAACCTGTACTCCCGGCGATTTCCGAAGCAGCTCAAGCGCATCCTGTCCAACAGCGTTTACGCTTCCTTCTACATTCAGAATCGTCTTGTCGGCCTTTACTTCGATTACTGGTTTACGTGAGGTTACCACTACCTCCTTCAATCTGCCGTCGGCCTTTGACAGCGTGATGTCCGGAACAGCAACGCCCGAACCATTTACTTCAAAAGCCGTGGAATTACGGGAAGTATGGCCTACGTAAGAAATGTTCACAAAGTAATTACCTGGCTGAATCCCCGAGATCTCGTATTTACCGGAGGAATTGGTGACAGCTAGTTTTACAATAGAAGAATCGCTGGCTTTTTTCAAAGCAATTGAGGCGCCGGATAAGGTTTTACCCTGTTCGTCCTTTACAACCCCCGAAATCTCCTGAGCAGATACGGAAATTGTAATTAAACTCAGGCTGAATAACCAGCCTAGAAACTTTTTCATGTGCTATATTTTTAAAGGGATGCAAAAGTACTGCCGCTAGTGACAAAAACATGACAAAATCCGGCTAAATGGTCAAAAACAAGGGTGAACGTCAACCAAAGCCTTGTTAATCAGCGAAGCTGATCATCCGTGCAATCCCAAAAATCCAATACAAATCCGTGATCCTCTCCCAATCAGCGAAGCTGATCATCCGTGTAATCCTACCAATCCTATTAAAATCCGTGATCCTCTCCCAATCAGCGAAGCTGATAATCCGTGTTATCCCACCAATCCTTCTAAAATCCGTGATCATTCATAACTTCCATCCTCAATAATTCCCCATGCGAATCCTCCTCCCTTTACTTCTGGCAACCAACATTTCTTACTCGCAACAGAAACCCAATATCATATACATAATGAGCGACGACCACGATGCCGACGCCATCAGCACCTACAATAAAACTCTCATCTCTACTCCAAATATCGACCGCCTGGCCAGGGAAGGCATGAAGTTCACACGTTGCTTTGTAGGTAATTCTATTTGCGGACCAGCACGCGCTACGCTGCTCACCGGCCAGCATTCGCATAAAAACGGCGTCAGGGATAACCGAAACCGTTTCGATTCATCCAAAATCACAATGCCCTCCCTTCTCCGCGAGGCCGGTTACAAAACAGCGATCATCGGAAAATGGCATCTCCATTCCTATCCGGCAGGTTTTGATCACTGGCTGATCTATCCCGGACAGGGCTTATATGTTGAACCGCGATTGATCCGTCAAACCGGTGATACGGTTACTTATAAAGGGTATTCTACCGACGTTATCACCAATGAAGCCATTAACTGGCTCAGCAAAAGAGATACTTCCAGTCCGTTTGCTTTACTGCTGCACCACAAAGCTCCGCACCGGTACTTCCTTCCACCTCTTAAGTACATAGAAGAATATCAGCATAAGCAATTCCCCGAACCACCTACATTATACATTGATACAACCGGACGCGGAAGCGCATGGCGCATACAAACAATGAGTATTCTCCACGATATGAAACTCAGCAGCGACCTTAAAGTAGATCCGCAATACCTGATG
>DASWTK010000335.1:0-13680 GCA_036402175.1 Chitinophagaceae bacterium
ATAAACAGGCATATGAGCGGGCGACTTCGGTTTACCTGCCAGACCGTGTAAATCCAATGTTACCGGAGCGGATATCCAATGAGCTTTGTTCATTGAGGCCACACGAGGATAAACTTACGTTTTCGGCAATATTCCATATCAACACCAAAGGCGATGTAAAGGAGCACTGGCTTGGAAAAACGATCATTCATTCCGATCACCGCTTTACTTACGAGGAAGTGCAGGAGATCATCGAAAAGAAGGAAGGCCTTCATTCCGAAGTCATTTTAATTTTGAATGAATTGGCGCAACGATTCAGGAAACAGCGTTTCAAAAAGGGTGCAATCAATTTCTCCTCACAGGAAGTACGTTTCAAGCTGGATGAAAACGCGAAGCCCATTGGTATCATTGTAAAGGAAAGCAAGGAATCGCATCAGCTGATAGAGGAGTTCATGTTGCTTGCCAACAGGATTGTGGCGGAAAGCGTTGGCAAGGTGAAGGTGAACAAAAAAGAAATTCCTTTTGCCTATAGGGTGCACAATACACCGGACGAAGAAAAACTGGCGCCGTTCATTGAGTTTGCAAAGAAGTTCGGTCATAAGTTCGATACAAAATCACCCGAAGCAATCGCTTCTTCTTTCAACAGGTTGCTGGATGATGCACGTGGCAAGCCAGAGCAGCACGTGCTGGAACAACTGGGCATCCGAACAATGGCGAAGGCAATTTACACAACAGAGAACATTGGTCATTACGGTCTCGGATTCAAGCATTATTGTCATTTTACATCTCCCATCCGCCGGTACCCCGATGTATTGGTGCATCGCATTTTGGAACAAGTGCTGAATGAAGAAATTACCATTGACAAAAAACTGGAATCAAAATGCAAACACAGCAGCGAGCGTGAACGCGCCGCTATGGATTCTGAAAGGGCCGGCAACAAATACAAGCAGGTTCAGTACATGCAGGAGTTTCTGGGTGAGGAGTTTGAGGCGGTGATCAGCGGAGTAGCCGCATTTGGATTTTGGGCAGAGACAATCGAACACAAATGCGAAGGACTTGTTAGTATCAGCAGCCTGCAGGAATATGATGACTTCAGGCATATAGAGGGCGATTATGCGCTTGTTGGCCGCCGGAGCGGAAGGCGTTTTGCAATGGGAGACAAGGTTTGGGTGAAAGTGATAGCAACCAATCTTACCAAACGCCAGATAGATTATGAATGGGTGATAGCGTCAACACTCAAGAACAATGGGCAGCCTGCAAAACCCGATGAACAGGTACACCAGATGGAAAAACCAAAGAAGAAAAAGAAGAAAAATGAAAAAAGTCAAAACGGCTGATGCATTTTTCCTGATCAAATCTCAACCTGAATGCAAACCTTCCCACAATTAGCTCAATCATTTTCGGAAAAATTCAGTCAGCAGCAACTACCACATGGTTCAAACACATTGCACCATGCCGTAAATTATTTCATGGAGCTTGGCGGAAAGCGTATCCGTCCGGTAATGTGCCTGATGGGGAACGAACTTTTCGATGAGATCAATCCAGATGCATGGCATGTTGCAACCGCTATAGAGCTCTTCCATAATTTCACGCTGATACACGACGATATAATGGATAAAGCCGGGTTACGGAGAGGTCATGCAACAGTACATCAGAAATTTGGTGAGCCGACAGCGTTGCTTGCAGGAGACCTGGTGCTGGTTTATGCGTACGATCACCTGAACAAGATTGATAATAAATACCTGCACAAAATAATAAATCTGTTCAACCGTACGGGCAAACAGGTTTGCGAAGGTCAGCAACTGGATATGGAGTTCGAAAAGCAGGATGACGTGAAGATGGATGAATACATAAACATGATCGGACTGAAGACCTCTGTACTGCTTGCCGCGAGCCTGCAGATGGGCGCTATTCTGGGTGGATCAAGCCTTGGGAATCAGCAGCACCTGTATGAATTCGGAAAGAACCTTGGCCTGGCATTCCAGATGCAGGACGATTACCTGGATGCTTTTGGTGATCCGCAGAAGTTTGGAAAAGAGATTGGTGGCGATATCAGGGCTAACAAAAAAACCTTTCTCCTCATTCGCGCATTTGATGCCTGTACTCCCGCTCAGAAAAAAAAGCTGCAGCAATTAATGAAAGAAAACCCGGCTGATAAAGTACCACAGGTGCTTTCCATTTTTAAAGAATGCGGGGTCGACGAATGGGCACAGTCGTCCAAAGATGAATTCATGAATAACGCCCTGGGACACCTTGAAGAAATTGCTGTTATCTCAAACAGGAAGGAACCTTTAAAGCAATTGGCGGAATACCTGATGCAAAGAGAATACTAGGTTGGTGAAAATTGGCTTATCGGCTAATCACCTAATTGACTAATTAATCCTATTTTAGTCCCTAAACCAAAACCAGCATGTCTTCACTGTTCCGGAAAAAATCCATTGATAAGATCCTGAAAGATGCCGAAGAGGGAGTTGATCTACACCATAAGAGCGGATTGAACAAAGTGCTGAATGTGCGCGACCTTACCTACATGGGTATCGCCGCGGTAGTTGGCGCCGGTATCTTCTCTACAATCGGAACTGCCGCATCCAATGGCGGTCCGGGAATTTCACTTCTTTTTGTAATTACCGCTGTGACCTGCGGTTTTGCCGCGTTGTGTTATGCTGAATTTGCAAGCAGGGTGCCAATTGCAGGTAGCGCATATACATACGCGTATGTCTCGTTTGGTGAATTGATAGCCTGGATAATCGGGTGGGCTTTGATACTTGAATACGCGATCGGGAATATAGTGGTCGCCATTTCGTGGAGCAGTTATTTCAACAACCTGCTGGAGGCTGTAGGCATTCACTTGCCCGGATGGCTGATCGTGGATCCTACGACCGCCGAAAAAGCATATACCGCAACTATTTCCCAAAGTACCACCGGAAATACCATGACGCCCGATATGCAGAACATCATCAATGCATGGGAGACGGCACCGGTCATTTTTGGTAAAAAAATGTTCATAAACCTGCCTGCTTTCGTGATCGTTTGTCTGGTATCGGTGCTCACATATGTTGGGATCAGGGAGAGCAAGAGGAGCGCCAACGCGATGGTGATATTTAAAATCGCGGTGATCATTTTTGTAATCGTGCTTGGATTTTTTTATACGAAGCCGTCTTACTGGAGCCCGTTCATGCCAAATGGTTTTGAAGGCGTGCTGAAGGGAGTGTCGGCTGTTTTTTATGCGTACATCGGATTCGATGCTATTTCCACTACAGCAGAAGAGTGCCGCAACCCGCAACGCGATCTGCCAAAAGGAATGATCTATTCGCTGCTGATCTGTACGGTGCTTTACATACTCATCGCGCTTGTACTAACCGGCATGGTTCCATTTACAGAACTCAATGTGAACGACCCGCTGGCTTTTGTTTTTGAAAGAGTAGGGCAGGACTGGATAAGCTACATAGTTGCGATCAGTGCAGTTGTTGCTACCACCAGTGTATTGCTGGTGTTCCAGCTTGGACAGCCAAGGATATGGATGAGTATGAGCCGCGATGGCCTGCTTCCAAAAGCGTTTGGTAAAGTGCATAAGAAATACCAGACACCTTATTTTTCAACGATCGTAACTGGCATATTGGTAGCGGTACCCGCTCTTTTCATGCAAAGCTCACTTATGACAGATCTTACCAGTATCGGAACGCTCTTTGCGTTTGTTCTGGTATCCGCGGGCGTGCTGCTGTTGCCACGACTTGAAAAAGACAATGACCGACGCAGTTTTAAGCTGCCTTACATCAATGGTAAACTGATTGTTCCCGCTTTGTACCTGATATTTGCGTTCTTTTCAAGGGGCCGTATCCAGGAAGCATTGCAAAACCTGGGAACCGACAGCTTACAGGAAATTTTATTCCTGCTGTATGTGCTGCTTGGATTGATACTCTCTATTCTTACATTCATACGTAACTATTCTTTTATACCGATGATGGGCGTATTGTTCTGCGCATATCTGCTGATAGAAATACCGGCTGTATCTTGGTTATGGTTCTTTGGATGGATGGCGCTTGGCCTGCTGATCTATTTCCTGTATGGATACCGGAAGAGTAAATTGAATCAGCCTGCTGTCTGATAAGTAGAGCTTAAATGAAATTTGCCGGTAACTTCGCAGCATGAAATTCCAGATTGGCGACAAAGTGTTGGTGTTGCATTCGAATGAAGAAGGGGAAGTGGTTGACATCATCAATAATAAAATGGTGATGGTGGATGTGCGGGGAGTGAAATTTCCGGCCTATATCGACCAGCTTGATTTTCCCTATTTCAAAAGATTCAGTGAAAAAAAACTGTTCCCCGATAAAGCGAGACAGAAAAAATACATTGATGATGTAAAAAAAGAAAAGGGCGCGTCAGATCCTCAGGTTGCCGACGGAGTATGGCTGTTATTCCTGCCGGAATTTGATACAGATGAGTTTGGTGACGAGGTGGTAACGAACCTGAAAATCCATCTGCTGAATCATACTAATCACGGATATAAGTTCACCTATCGCCTGTTCTTTTTTGGTAAGCCGGGTTTTGACCTCACAAACCAGGTTTACGCGTTCAAGGATTTTTACCTGCATGATGTGCCTTTCAGTGAGTTGAACGACAATCCCGTTTTTACTGTTGAATTTGAACTGATAAGTCCTGATAAAACGAAGGCTTCGCATTTTGAGGCTACGGTGAAAATTAAACCGAAGCAATTGTTCCAGAAGATCGAGGAAGTGAAGCAGAAAGGAGAGCCCACGTTTTCATACCTGTTGTTCAAGGAATATCCTCCAAGAGGAGTTGAGGATGAGATTATACCGCCTGCGGTTAACACACCCGGTTATAAATTATATGAAGCCAGTCAGGCGCGCCAGCACCTTGAACCGGCCAAACAGGAAGTAGATCTGCATATTGAAAGGCTCACGCCGCAATGGGAGCGGATGAATTCACTGGAAAAACTGGGCCTTCAACTGGAGACTTTTGAAAAATACCTCGACCTGGCTATCGCGCATCACCTGCCATCGATGGTTGTCATTCATGGAATTGGAACAGGCAAATTAAGAGACGAAATCCATGAAACGCTCAGGTATAAGCGGGAGGTGAAATCATTTATCAACCAGTATGACCCGAGGTATGGATATGGGGCCACTCAGATCTGGTTTAACACCTGAAAAGAGGCTAAAACTGTAAATTTGCTGTTCGACTGTCAACCGGGCTATCGATCCGCCTTCGGGCGTGATAGGAAAGTCCGGACAGCAAAGAGCAATGCACCGGTTAACAGCCGGGCTTCGTTTACGGCTGCAAGGCTGTAAAACGGGGACAGACAGGGCCACAGAAAATTACCGCCTCAATCCGTTTCATCCGGTTTGTCCGGGTTAAACGGATTAATCAAAGAAAATGAGTTTCATTTTCCGAGAGGGTCAGGTTGAAAACGTGGGGTAAGAGCCCACGGTCCGCCAAGTAATTGACCGGACGGGTAAACCTTGCATGCTGAAATGCCATGTATATCCCGGTTGGTTCAGCTTAACCGCTGAATCAGGTGAGCTGCTCGCTCACTACAGGAATGTACCGGGAAGGGTAGGCAGAACAGATCCCTGCAGTAATGCAGGTCCGAAAGGACTCTTCGGAGGACAAGATAAATGATAGCCATTCGGGCAACCGAATACAGAATCCGGCTTACAGGTTGACAGTCGATTTTTTTTTCTCTCCGGGCATTGTTTTTGAAATCAGAATTAGTATTATTTTTTAAATTCCGGTATGAATTAGCAGGGGCGAAAAGCAATTACCTTACTAAACACTTTTACGGATGTCGCAGATTAAATCAATAAAATGGATCATCTTCAGGAATAACCTATTACTGCCTATCCTGCTTGGAGTGATCCTGCTGATTGAAATATTCTATCCTCAGTTCCCAATAACTACCGGCAGTTTGGTTGCCTGGTTCATTATTTTTGTAATCAGGTTGTTGTTAAGTGATAATAAATATCTTACTTCCTTTGAAGTTGAAAAGGAAGTTATCGCAATCAGTTACCTCACACCCTTACTTCTGAAAAGGAGTATCCTGATCCCGGTTGAAGAAGTAGTTAATGCAGAATTTCAGCACAGATCGTTTCTGGAAAATTGCGATTATTTTATTCTGACAACAGAAAATGAAAAATACGATCTCCGTGTAGTAACCGAAGAATTAAAATCAGCTATAAAATCTACTTCCGGTCTTGCAGATTTATCACAGCTTAAAAAAGTTTAATGTTGAATGAAGTGCCATATTTACTTCAGGACCTTTCCTTTCTCTAAATTTCCCAGATAGCCACCCGCCTCCATCAACCAGGCAATTCCCAGGTGCACGATCAATCCTCCTATGATCGTTTCAGTTCTGTAAACAAGTATACCCAACAGCATTCCGCCAAAAAAACTGCTGATGCATTCCGGCAAAGGCTTTCCGAAATGGATCACACAATAGAATGCCGCCATGGGTAAAATGGCATCCTTTCCTGCGAAGTGCGCGAATGCAAGCACCAGGAACCCGCGAAAGAATACCTCGATGGTTATGAAATCAATTCCATATGATAATTCATACCATAGCCGGTTGAGCCAGGGCGTTGTACTTGTATCAGTAAAAAAACTGATGTTCTTGAATTTCGGATATGTATGTAAAAAATCGGGCCTTGTAGAAGCAAAAACTATTAACGGGATCATACATGCGAGTAAGATCAGGTATGGTTTGAGCGCGAAGTTTTTTAAGGTGAGTCCGCAAAAGGGGTATGCCGGCTTTATCCAGATCCACAACAGCCAGCAAAGCAGTAATACAAGTACTAACCTTACCGGGTAGTCGAAAAGCATGTAGTAATATCTGCTGTGCGGCCATTGGAAAATTTTGAAGAAGAGCGGCCTGTGCGCGCTGAAAACAACTTTCAACGCAAATACTGCAGGCGCAGCTGCAATGAGCACCAGTAACGGAAGCGGAAAACGAATAGGGGTTCGCCCAAACAAATGCAGTATGAAATAACTTCCCGCGAAGACCAGGAAGTAAAGTGAATAAAAGCGGAGAAATTTTTCAAACTCTGTCGATGCCTGCCACATCTTACCGCTCCAGCCATACCGGTAATTGAAAAAAGTGAGGATCGCTACAAAAACTGTAATGAGTAGAAAACTTAATTTATCGAGCGTTTTGAAATAATCTGTAAACAGTGAAAAGAAATACTGCATGAAAGCAAGTTACTAATATCATGCCTGCAAAAAGCTTTGCTTCATGACTTCCATAAGTTTGCTTTCAAGCATCTTTTGTGCAACGAGTATCATATTGTAAAATGCCTTGGCGTGGGAAATGCCGTGGCCTATAATAACGGGTTTGGATACGCCCAGAACGGGAGTGCCGCCATAAATCTCAAAATCGAACCGGTCGAAATAAGGGTGCTCGATCTGCTTGCGTTGCGTGATCTCGTAAAGTGATTCGGCCAGTTTCAGGATAATGTTGCCTGTAAATCCGTCACAAACCATAACATCAGCCTTGTCCATGAATATATCACGGCCTTCAATGTTACCCAAAAAGTTGATCAGTGGATTCTCTTTCAAAAGCGGATAGGCAGCTTGCGCAAGCAGATTTCCCTTTCCCTCTTCCTCACCTATATTAAGAAGTCCCACCGTAGGGTCTTCGATACCAAGAATATGCTTCGCGTACAACGTGCCAAGCACCGCGAACTGGTTTATGTTCTCCGGTTTGCAATCGGCATTAAGACCTACGTCAAGAATTAACCCGGTCCCTCCATGTTCTTTTGGGATAATGGTGGAAATGGTAGGCCGTTGAACGCCTTCCACCGCCTTAATACTGTACATGGTGCCCACCAGCATGGCTCCTGTATTGCCGGCGCTTATAAATGCGTCGATCTTGCCTGTAGCCAGGTGCTGGAAGCCAACGGAAATAGAGGATTGTGTTTTTTCTTTCAATGCACGCGTAGGATGTTCGTGCATTTCAATAACCTGTGTGGTCGGAATGATCGTAACCTGATCCGCGTTTATTTTTTCTTCCCTGAGTAGTTCAGCGATCTGTGGTTCATCACCAAAAAGAAACAAAGATGACGGACTGGATCCTTCTGACAAGAAAAAGCGGACACCTTTCACCGCTTCCGCGGGTGCAAAGTCTCCACCCATCATATCGATTCCAATATTCATCTTCGGCAAGCTATGGAACTATCTTGCTTATTTTTTAATTGGGGCGTTGTCAGCTACTACTTTTCCTTTGTAGTATAATTTTCCTTCGCTCACATGCGCGCGATGGCGAACATGGATCTCACCGGTCGTGGAATCTTTACTGAGCGTAATGGTTTCCGCCTTATAGTGCGTTCTCCGCTTGGCGCTGCGCTGCTGGGAATGTCTCCGTTTCGGATTAGGCATAACTCAGGTTTGTATTAATTATCTAAATCTTTAAATTTTTCAAGTCCTTTCCAGACTGGATTTTCCTGCTGATCGTCCGGAGCTTTCATTTTCTTTAGCACTTCAATGGCCGATTTGTTGCAATATGGCCCGCTCATGTCCTCAAACTCACACATCTTCTGCATCGGAATGCTAAGGTTTATAAACTCATATATCCAGTCAGCAAGTGAAATGTGACTTTCGCCTCTTGATATATAATATACATCCGGATCCTCTTCCTGCTCATTCATCACATCCGGATCGTCTACCAACTTTACCGCTACGTTGAACTCATCCCAGAGATTAAGGGGGAGATTCCCGCTGCAACGATCGCAAATTACCTCCAATTGACCGCCAATTTCAAATTTGAGCAGGATAAAGCCTGTTTTTTTATCAAGCTTTACCTTCACGGTCGCCTGGCAGTTTTTGAAGTCCTGCTGCTGGTACGCTGTAAAGAACTTATCCGTTATCTGGTACTCATATTCATGAATCCCGGGTTTTAATCCTACAAATGGTATTTCAAATTCTCTCCGCCCGGTCATGACTACGTTTTTAAAGAGTCCGCAAAGGTAGGAGATATCGGGGAATTAGCCAATACGATTGAAGAGAAATAGAGGTTAAAACCTAATAAATATGATGGTGTTAGCCATGGTCGCTGGCTTAGTTGGAAGAAGGACTGGGCACAGGGCCCTGAAGCCTGCTTAATCTCAGCAGGTTGGCGAAGCTTTGTATGGCTGTCTGACGTATAACTCTGATATCCAGCCAGAAAGAAGCATTCTGCACATAATAAATGTCCCATTCATACCGGCTTATAATGCTTTCTTCAAGAATTGCCGGTCCATGGTAACCTTTGATCTGTGCCAGTCCTGTTATTCCGGGCTTCACAAAATTGCGAAGCTTATAACGGGGTATGAGAGATGAGAACCGGCGGCAGTCGGAGTGCGTATGTGGTCGCGGCCCCACTATACTCATATTTCCCATCAACACATTTACGAATTGTGGGAACTCGTCAATATTCGACTTACGAAGAAAATTACCCAGGGCTGTTATCCTTGGAAGTTCTCCGGGCAGGTGTTGCATGGTACGGAACTTCAAACAGAAAAAAGTCTTACCACCGCGCCCTACCCGTTCCTGGATAAACAGGACCCTGCCTCCGGAATCAATCCATATCAGCAGTGCAACAATCGGGAACAGCCAGCTAAGTATTATGATGATAAAAAGAACTGAAAATACCAGGTCGGCAAAACGCTTCATAACAAAAAAAACGGCCTTATTATCGATACAGCTTCTGAGTGATGACTCCTTTTCATGGCGGGTCATTTTAATTTCTGCGGATAACAGGCCTGAATCAGATATCATACGAGATGGTTCCGGGTTTTAATTTATAACAGTATTACGGACGGTTAATGAACGTGGTTGCTTTGTTATGAGGCAACCTTTTAATGAGAAATCAAGTAATGATAAATGAATATGCAAGTGGTAATGCCAGTTGAACTAGTCCAGCTTTCAGACACCAGGCTTCTCAGAAAAAGCATCCTCAAAGTATTAGCTTACTTCGACATGTTCTCTTATCCTCTTTCGGCTACGGAGATCAGGTTGTTCCTCGATCGCTCTACCACGGAAGAAGAATTAACTGCGGCGCTGGATCAACTCGTAAGCCAGGATTGTGTTTTTCATCATGATGGTTTCTACCTGTTGCGTAATGAACCTGCACTTGTCAGCCGAAGGAAGGATGGTAATTCCAGGGCGGCGCGAATGCTGACAAAAGCACAGAAAATATCTTCATTCCTTTACTGGTTTCCTTATGTAAGAGGCATTGGAATTTCGGGATCGCTTTCAAAGAATTTTGCTTCAAAGGATGCCGACATCGATTTTTTCATCATAACACAGTCTAACAGGCTGTGGGTGGCACGCACATTCATGCACCTTTTCAAAAAGCTTACATTCCTGGCTGGAAAGCAGCATTGGTTCTGCATGAATTATTATGTAGATGAACACGCGATGAAGATCCAGGAGCAGAACATTTTTACGGCAACCGAAGTGGTCACACTCTTACCCACTCACGGTAATGGCGTGCTCACAAATTTTTTTGGAGCGAATGAATGGATAAAGGAATATTTTCCCAATCAATCCTCAAAAGTTGGAAATGCGGTAAAGCCAAAAGAAGCGTTCATTAAACGAAGCATTGAATTCTGCCTCAATAATGAAGTGGGCAACAGGCTGGATGACTACCTGATGCAACTTACCACCAAACGATGGAAACAAAAGGAGACCGTTCAGCAGACAAATGCCCGCGGAAGAAGGATGGGATTGTGCACGGGCAAACATTTTGCGCGGCCCAATCCTGAGTTCTTTCAGAAAAAGATACTGATGTTATTTCAGGAAAAAGTGCAGGAGGTGGAAAAATTAACCGATAGCTGAAGCATCTGTCGACGGATTGTTTTTTTTCATAGTAAGGATATAGTAGTCACCAATATATTTCCACGGCCATTTGTTTTTCAGCCTGTTTTCCTGCTTCACCAACAATTGAAATAGTTTGGGATGTTTTTCAGCAAATCCATGCATATAAGAAGGGGGGACAATAGTGCACAAGCCTTCGAGACTTACAGGTTGAAATGATTTTTTAAGCCTCCTGATAATAAAGCCCGGATCATAATAATAGCATTTGAAATAAGTGCCTTCCACGTGAGATTGCGCTCCATCTTTATTAAAGAATCTTCGTGTCGCGGTTTTGAATTTTCCTTTCAGCATCAGCATCGTTTCCCAAAGGCAGAATTTCGGGAGTATTACAAGGGTGATTAGTCCGCCTGGCTTTACAAGAGCGGGTAATTGCGTCAGCACGGTTTCAAGTTCACCGGTACAGTTCAGGCCAGCAAAATTTGAAAAAACAAGATCATAAGGACCGCGTTGCCGCAGATTGTTCAGGTCAGTGAATGAACAAACCTCTGTTGTGACGTGTTCCTGCAGACCCGCATTGATCACTTTTTCTTTCAGCTGCAACTGCATTCCCGCGGCTATGTCTGTAGCATGAACATTATGACCATTACGCGCAAAATATGCAGCGTCTTCGCCGGTACCGGCATTCAGTTCAAGAATAAAACTTTTTGGTTTAAGAAAAACATTTACGTGATCCCTGACTCTTGCCCGCTTGTATTGAATAATGGTGTCGCCGGAATACAGGCTGTCGAAAACAGCCGACTGTCTGTTGAACGCTTCGGCTGCCATTTGTTCATTCAATGGTCTGGTTGCATCCATGTCACTTGCCCGCCTCCAGCGCTTTTAATTTTCGTTTGGCAATAAGTTCAGCGGGAAGATAGTAAGCAAATGAGGCGGCTTTTTTAATTTGTTCCAGGTTTACCAGCGAAGGATGACTGATGAGGCGTTTCAATTGCTGCGTTGCCAGGTGCCTGCGGTAGGTTTTATGAACATACCGGTGTAATTGCCTGTAATACTCCGGCTGGTAAGTATTCCGGAACATCAGTTTCAGCTCATCCGAGTCGGTCCAGTTTGTTTTCTCTTTAAGATCTGCTTTCACCTTTTCATAGAATACCGTGCCTGGCAGAGGATATGAGACCGATATACCAAGTTCTGATGGCAGCAGCTCATTGATCATGCTGATGGTTTTGGAAATATCTTCTCTTGTTTCACCCAGGTAACCGAACTGGATGAAAAAAGACGGGCGAATGCCGTACTTCTTGATCATTCGCGTAGCTGTATAGATCTGTTCTATGGTGGTGCCTTTGTCCATCGCGTCCAGTATCCTTTGCGATCCGCTTTCCGCGCCCATCCAGATGTTATCGCATCCGGCACGGGCCAGGTCTTTGATATGATCATCCTGCAATAAGAGATCTGCCCTGGCCTGAATCTTGAATTTGAAATGCAGCTTCTCTTTTTCTACCAGATCGGCGAATTGCTTTACCCAGCCGGGTTTTAAACCAAAGATGTCGTCACAAAACCAGATATGATCAAATCCGAATTTTTCTTTCAGATATTTCAATTCACGAATTACGTGTTCGGGTGAACGTGAGTTGTATCTGTTTCCATAAATTGGCTTTGCGCACCAGTTACATTTGAAGGGGCAGCCACGGGTAGTGCCCATGTTCAGTGAAAAGTATCCGCTGCTTTTTAACCAGGTCTGTCGATAGGGTTCAATATTCACCAGGTCCCATGCAGGCATGGGAAGCGCGTCCAGTTCACGCATTACCGCACGCTTCGCGGTCTTTACAACATGGCCATTATGGATGTAGGCAATTCCTGCGATGTGCGACAGGTCATCGTTTTTACTACTCAGGTTATTCGTCAGTTCAACTAAAGTGAGTTCCGCTTCGCCCATCATTACAAAGTCAGCGCCCTCTTTCAGATAATTCTCAAAATGATCTGTCGAATCGGAGCTTGAAACGATCACAGTGCACCCCCGCTCTTTTGCATATGTGCTCATTTTGAATGCGGCTTCACGCATGTTGGTAAGGCACATTTTGGTCAGGTAGTTGAAGCCGTCGTCATAAATGACAAAGAATTCAGGCGAATGCTTTTCCAGGAAAGGAATTACTTCCCCGGGCCCATGCGCGAACATGCTGTCGAAAAGTGAAACCTCACAATCATTTTCCCGCATCACCGCAGCTGCGTACAATGTTCCAAGCGGTGGATACGGCTGACCTGTCTGCCACTGCTTCGGATCAAAGCGCAGAAAATAGGAATGCGAAAAAAGTATTTTACTCTTCATTGTCAGGCATAAGGTTTTGATCGTGGTGGCAGGTTCAGGTAACAAACACATTTTACACAGGTATCGTTTGTATCCATGTCAAGCGTTTTCCGAAAGCTCATGCCTTTTTCACCATTCAGAATATTTTCCAGTGAATCTTTCCTGATGTTTCCGATCGCGTCATGAAAAAAGCAGGGCTTTACGCTTCCATCGGCTTCAATTACCGTTGAAACCCAGGGGGCGTTGCATTTTTTATAAGGATACGCGTTCAATCCATAAAAAGCAGCATAGTGATCATGGATCTTTTGCAGCTTTGTTGTTGATTCGGCGATGAATTTATCTTCAAAAGCTTCTTTATAATTAATGGCCAGATGATCAAGCACTGCCTGCAATTCAGGTAACTCTTCTTTCATCAATAATATTTCATGCTGCCGTGCTTCATCCCACCTGATAGGCCGGTTGAATGCCTGGCTGCTTACATCGGCCGGTAAAAAACTGATCTGGTCAAGACCAATATCAAGCGCGGCATCAATGATCTGCGGCCATGATCTGAAATTCAGCCGATGGATAACGGTTCTTCCTGTAATCCTGAA
>DASWTK010000336.1:0-59244 GCA_036402175.1 Chitinophagaceae bacterium
CTGGAAATAAACGCGGGAATGACTTTATCCGGTTACCCGATAAACTGGACAAAATACACACTCACATTGTCTGGATTAACAGGAAGTGTAAACGGCCGTTTCGCATTCCGTTACTTCGTTCCTGATTCCGGTCCAAGCGGAAGCAATGCTGATATGATAGGGATTGATAGTGTGGCGTTTGTTAGTCAGTAGAAGTATCATTGTTTATGTAGTTAGTGGATATGAAATGAAAAATGAAAAATGAAAAATGTAAAAGGGTTGCTCCTACTGGAATATTTTTCATTTTAATTCAAAATGTAAAATTCAAAATGTAAAATTGGGTTCGTTTAAATAGAAGGTTTAACACACTCCCGGAATATTTTTGCATTTTTCATTTTAAATTCTCCATCTCCCATTTCGCGCTACCCACCATGTTCAACCTTCGCGTTTACGGCATCCTTATCAACGAGCACCGGCAGGTGCTGGTGGCCGATGAATACATACGCGGTCAGTATTACACAAAATTTCCGGGCGGAGGACTTGAGTTTGGCGAAGGAACGCGCGACTGCCTCAAAAGGGAATTCATGGAAGAGATGAATCTCCCGGTAAATATCGGCGATCACATTTATACTACAGACTTTTTCCAGTTATCTGCATTCAATCCGGCCCACCAGATCATCTCCATCTATTATTTCGTTGAACCCCTGGAACTGATTACAGCGCCTCTGAGAGATACGCCTTTTGCATTTGATGAACAGCAACTGAAAGTATATCATGAGACCGGAGAAACAGAAACCTTTCGCTTTGTGAACTGGGATGATTTTAATGAAGAAAGTGTGAGCCTGCCCATTGACAAGATCGTGGCGGGAATAGTAAAAAGGTCAAATGGCATTTAAATAAAACTGCCTCCAGGTCTTCCGACAAGGAGGCAGTGCTGTTAAATATCAATCGCGACTTACTGATTTCCTTCGTTGCCTTCTTCAAGTTTCTTCTTGATCTCGGCCAGTGCACCAAGGTCACCGAGTGTTGGCTTTTCAACCTTGCTCTGAATGTTCTTGATAGCCTTACGCGCTTTGTCAGTTTCAGTCCTTGCTTCTTTCTTAGCGCTTTCTTTCTCTTCAGCTTTCTGCTGTTCCCAGATACGGGTGTGAGAAAGAACGATGCGTTTTTCATTACGATCGAATTCGATCACCATGAAAGTTCCAACTTCATCTGCAACGATCTGCTTGCCGTCTTCTTTTAAGAGGTGACGACCAGGAGCAAATCCTTCGAGTCCGTATGGCAATTGCACGATCGCACCTTTATCATCCTTGCGGATAACGGTACCTTCATGAAGACTTCCGATTGCGAAAGTATCTTCCAGTGCATTCCAGGGATCTTCCTCGAGTTGTTTGTGTCCAAGCTGCAGCTTGCGGTTGTCTTTATCAATGTTCAGGATGATAACATCGATATTGCTTCCAACCTTTGTGTATTCAGTCGGATGATTAAAACGCTTCAGCCAGCTCAGGTCACTGATGTGGATCATTCCACCGATTCCGGGTGCCAGTTCAACGAACACGCCGTAAGGGGTGATGTTTTTAACCAGTCCTGTATGGCGGCTGCCTTCAGGGAACTTCTGATCGATCTCGCTCCAGGGATCAGGTGAAAGTTGCTTGATGGACAAGCTCATTTTCCTGCTCTCTTTATCAAGCGTTACGATCTTTGCTTTGTGTGTATCTCCAAGCTTGAAGAATTCTTTTGCGTTCACCGGCGTGTTGGCCCATGTGATCTCACTTACGTGAACCAGTCCTTCAACACCAGGCTGAATTTCGAGGAATGCGCCATAGTCTTCAATGTTGACTACTTTACCTTCAACGATTTCACCTTCCTTGATTGTTTCAGGCAGCACTTCCCATGGATGTGATGTGAGCTGCTTCAAACCAAGGCTGATACGTTTCTTTTCGTCGTCGAAATCCAACACCACAACCTGAAGTTTCTGATCCAGCTTCAACACTTCGCTCGGGTGGCTGATACGTCCCCAGCTGATATCTGTTATGTACAACAATCCGTCTAATCCGCCCAGATCCATGAATGCGCCGAAGTCTGTAATGTTCTTTACAGTTCCTTCCAGTACCTGGCCTTTCTCCAACTTACTCATGATCTGTGCACGTTGTGCTTCGATATCACTTTCGATCAGGGCCTTATGGCTAACTACCGCATTCTTGATCGCTTCGTTTACTTTAACTACTTTAAACTCCATGGTCTTACCCACGAACTGATCGTAGTCAGTAACAGGCTTCACATCGATCTGAGAGCCCGGAAGGAAGGTTTCCATTCCAAACACATCTACGATGAGACCACCTTTGGTTTTTGAAGTAACTGTTCCAGTGATAACTTCACCGGTCTTATGTACTTCAACAATGCGCTCCCATGCACGTGTGATACGCGCCTGTTTGCGGCTGAGATGCAAGTGACCTTGCCTGTCTTCTTTTTCCACTACCATAACTTCCACTTCGTCTCCTACTTTAAGCGTCGGGATATCGCGGAATTCATTCAGTGAAACAAGACCATCACTTTTAAATCCGATGTTGATCACAACATCTGTTTTGGTCAGACCAACTACAGAACCATGAACCAATTCACCGTCTGTAACTGTTTTGAAAGTTCCTTCATAAACGGCATCATACTTTTGTTTCTCTTCACTAGAGTAAGCTGATACATTTCGTTTATCGATGCTCCAGTCGAAATCGTCGTGAGCAGTTGCCGGCTCGTGCGAATGACCGTTTTCTGCAGGTGATTTTTGTGTCGCTGTAGCTGTTTCACCCTCGTTTGAAGGGTTAACAGGCTCCTGCATATCAGCGTTTACCTGGTTAACAATTTGATCTTCAGACATAATAATCCCAATGATTTTAAAATTTGGGACGGCGAAGATAAGAATTAATTAGCGGAAATAGTGATTTGAGGATTGGGGGATTGGGGGATTTGAGAATTTGAGGATTAGGGGATTTGAGGATTAGGGGATGGGGAATTTATTGTCATGGTTTTACGGTGGTTAGGGTAGAATAAGGGAAAGGGTGATGTGGTTTGTTTGATACTTTTTTGTAAGTTGTTGATAATCATACATTACCAGCAATACTCTATATGCAATTCCCTTACTTGCATTTCGCTACTTGCATTTCGCTTACTTGCATTTCGCTTACTTGCATTTCTCTTACTTGCAATTCCCTTACTTGCAATTCCCTTACATGCAATTCCATCTCTTGCAATCCCCTTATTTTCAATTCCCTTACTTGCGATTCCCTCTCTGGTAATTCCTCCTCTGGAAATACCCCTTATCTGGCATTTCCCTGTCTGGCAATTCCCTATCTGGCAATTCCCTATCTGGCAATACCCTCTCTGGCAATACCTTACCTGGCAATGCTCCTACCGGCAATACTCTTCCCTGCAATAAAACCGCTGGTCCAGGCATGCTGAAAGTTGAAACCACCAGTGATGCCATCGACATCCATAATTTCGCCGGCGAAATACAGACCGGGACACTTTTTGCTTTCCATTGTATTAGCGTCGATTTCGGAGAGCCGTATCCCGCCGGCTGTTACGAATTCTTCTTTAAACGTTGTTTTGCCTTTTACCCCGAAGGTGCAGTTGCTCAGGTTGTTCACGAGCCGGCTTTGGAATGCCGCCGGCAGATCACCCCAACGCATCACCGGCGTGATCCCCGACTGCTCACACAAAAATTGCCACAGTCGTTGCGGGATTTCAAATGAATGATGATTATATATCTTCTTTTGTGCCGCAACCGTACGATAACCCTGCAATGAGTTTCGCAATTCCTGTTCGCTGAAATCGGGTAACCAGTTAACAACAATACTGAAATCGTAGTCAGTTGCCGAAAGTTCGCGGGCTCCCCAGGCAGACAACCGCAATACTGCCGGACCACTCAGTCCCCAGTGCGTGATGAGTACCGGTCCGGTTTCAACCAGCTTGCTGCCAACAATTTTAACCTTCGCGGGAGTGCTGACACCCATCAACTGCCTGACCGGATGCCCCGGTAAATTGAATGTAAACAGCGATGGTACCGGCTCCTCAACAGTATGACCTAAGTCGAGCAACCACCTGAACTTTGTTATGGTGGAATAACCACCACTGGCAACACATACGAAATCCGCTTCCGCAACTTCACCGTCTGCAAAAACGATCTGCCAACTGCCATTCTCATTCTTCAATGATGTTACTTCCCGGTTCATTCTTATCTGAACGCTATTGGCATTGGCTTCACGTAATAAACATTCAATGATCGTTTGCGATGAATCGGTAACAGGAAACATCCTACCATCCTCCTCTGTTTTCAGTGGTACTCCCCTTTTCGCAAACCACCTTATAGTATCGGTAGTAAAGAACTGGTGAAACGACTTTTTCAAAAAGTTCATCCCCCTTGGATATTTTTTTATCATTTCGGGGATCCCGTAACAAGCGTGTGTTACATTGCAGCGGCCACCGCCCGAAACTTTTACTTTTGAGAGCAGCTTTCCCGATTTCTCTACAATCATCACATCCAGTGCAGGATTAAGACGTGCAGCCGTCACCGCACAGAAAAAACCCGCGGCTCCACCTCCAATGACCATCAAACGTTTCTTATTATCCATCTTACCATGTAAATCCCGGAAAAATAAAATAAAAAATGCTCCACCAGTTCGACTCATTTGAAAGGTAAAACTTAAATGGTCCTTCTACCGGAACAACTTCCCCCGATTCTGTGACGGCCTGGTATTTTACCGCGCCTTCACAATATCCCAGACCTTTCCCATCTTGTTCATTCCAATCGAAACCGATCTCGCCAATCGCATACTGACATTTAACAAAGGCAGTATAAGCGGCAAAGATGGCCTTAATTTTCCTGATCACTTCTTCGCGTTTTAAAAACGAACCATCAGGCATCACAAAATCTGTATTGAGCTCCCAGCTGTTCTCATTCATTTTTCTTTCAAACCAACCACCAAGAAAATCCATCGTTCTTTCCCGGATGTCCAGTTTGTGATTCGGATGAAACTCCTCATAAGTGAAATGGCGGACCATGCCAGGTATGATCTCTTCATAGGTTTCCTGTGAGAATAATTCTTCTGTGATAAACCTGTAGATAGTTGACGGCTCATAAGTATCCAAGACGTCGAGTATTACGTTTTTCTGCTCAAGGATCTGCATCAGCCGTTCAAGTTCTGCACTGATGTCTTCAGCCCTCAACGCTTCAATTTTTTTATACTCAGGCCGACCAAGGAAATCGTACAGGTTCACCATTTTTACATCCTTGCTTGCCTCTTCGAAAGCCAGTACGTTGTTCAAAAAAATATTCTCAAGTTCAGGCGGAATATCATCCTTGATACCAATAATTGCACCGGCCTGCGCCTGCAACTTCATACGGAGAATTTCATTCTCTATTTCGAGTTCTTTTCTTGAATCATCGCTGAATTTCCGCGGTAAATCGTTGTTCTGATTTTGTTTCATTAGAATTGGTTTATTCAAATGAAGGTAAAAGCGCATGAGGTATCAACCTTGTGAAATTAACCGTGAAATGATGTTTCTTTTCTGTAAAAAAAGGTGTTCTTTCTACTTGCCGGAGATAGACTCAAATAATAATTTCACTTATGAAATTTTGCAGATCAGAAGAAAAACGAGTTGAAGCGAAGAGAGAATAATTAATATTAATTCTTATTTATCAGGCGGGGAAAATTGAAATATTATATGATAAAAAACACATTGAAATGAATGTCACGTGGAAGAAATGCAGTATTATATTTAGGCCGAGGATCAGCTCTGGATAAGTTAAACGCAAAGATATTACCTGGAGAATAAAAATATGGGGAGGAACCAAATCGCTGTAGAACCGATTATATGCTGTAGAACTGATTATATTCTGTAGAACTAATTATTTTCTGTAGAACTGATTATATGCTGTAGAACTAATTATATTCTGCAGAACTGATTATATTCTGCAGAACTGATTATATTCTGTAGAACTGATTATATTCTGCAGAACTGATTATATTCTGAGCTATTTATATAGTGAGCTGATAATATAGTGAGCTGATTATTGCCAGAGAAACTATTAAATGAACCAATCACACGCCTCGGAATCGACTACATCCATTGAACCGCCAACTGTTACAAACTAAATGGAAGATATTGCATCTAGGACTCTAAGAAGCTATCAACTGCCTCGAATAATAACTCGCGTTCAGATAAGGATTTGCCTGCTCGGCCTGCTCAATTTCATCAAATGACGACAGGATATCAGCCTTATTCCTCCTCACACAAACATTGTGTTCATAATGCGCCGATGCCTTATGATCTCTTGTGCGAACAGTCCATCCGTCATCCTCATAATACACATCCCTCGTACCCAGGTTGATCATCGGCTCAATCGCTATCACCATGCCTTCGTTCATTTTAGGACCACTTCCACGCTTGCCATAATTGGGCACCTGTGGATCTTCATGCAGGCTTCTTCCCAGCCCATGCCCTACCAGTTCACGAACTACGCCATATCCGTGCCTTTTCTCCGTATGCTCCTGTATTGCAAATGAAATGTCGCCAACACGGTTACCCGCTACCGCTTTTTCAATGCCTTTGTATAAAGATTCCTTTGTAACCCTCATCAACGCAAGTACTTCCTCACTCACGTCTCCTATCGCGAACGTATAAGCGCTGTCGCCATGAAATCCATTCTTATACACTCCCACGTCATACGAAATAATATCGCCTTCCCTCAATGGCTGATCGTTCGGGAATCCATGCACCACGGCGTCATTTACAGAAATACAGGCTGTGAACGGATATCCTTTATAATTTTTGAAAGAGGGTACCGCGCCATGATCGGCAATAAATTGCTCCGCCAGCCTGTCAAGCTCCAGCGTTGTAACTCCGGGTTTGATATTTTTCGCTACTTCGGCAATCACCTTGCCAACCAGTAAGGCATTGTGCCTTATCAGTTCAATCTCAGCCTGTGTTTTGTAATAGATCATATTTCTCTGCCTTGCCATTAAAGTATAAACCTGCCGTCATTGCCGGCAGGTTTATTTGATATTTTTTTTGATCGTAATCTCAATTAAACTGCCGGACTGGTTACCGATTGCCTTCCCTGGATCCGGCCACTCTTCATCAGACCATCGTACTGGCGCATGAGCAGGTGTGTTTCAATCTGCTGCAAGGTATCCAGCACAACTCCAACCATGATCAGGAGTGATGTACCTCCGAAAAACGATGCGAATCCCTGGGTAATTCCCAGCCTTTGCGCAAAGCCGGGTAGAATACCTACCAATGCAAGCAGTACAGCTCCCGGTAAGGTGATCTTATCCATAATGGATCCGATATAATCCGCTGTTGGCTGACCTGGCTTAACTCCCGGAATAAATCCGTTGTTCCGCTTCAGATCGTCCGCAATCTGCTTTGGGTTGAAGATAAGAGCTGTATAAAGGAAGGTGAATGCAACCACCACCACTGCATAAATAAGCATGTACCAACCGTTCATTGGGTTAGAGAATATCCTTGCGATACCCTGACCCGATTCAAAACTGGTATAAGAAAAAAGTGTTGGGAGGAACATGATCGCCTGTGCAAAGATGATAGGCATTACACCGGCGCTGTTCACTTTAACAGGAAGGAATTGCCTTGCACCTGTAAACTGGCGTCCGCCAACGATCTGTTTTGCATAATTCACCGGTATCTTGCGAACACCCTGGATCAAAACGATCAGGCCCATGATCACAGCTACCAGGAATGCTACCTCAATAACAAACAACAACAATCCGCTTGCGCCGAGTGTTGATTTCGCAGTCCATTCCTGCATGGTTGATTGCGGAAGCCTGGCCAGGATACCTACCATGATGATAAGTGAAGTACCATTGCCCAGTCCTTTATCGGTGATTTTTTCACCAAGCCACATTACAAACAGGGTACCTGCGGTAAGTATGATGGTTGTACTTAACCAGAAGTAAGGTGAATATGAATCGATGATCGCGTCTCCGGCCATCTGGCGCAGGTATGCAACATAAGCGCTCGCCTGCACTATTGTAACCAGCACGGTCAATAACCTTGTCCACTGATTGATCTTTTTGCGTCCGCTCTCCCCTTCTTTTTGCAGTTTCTGCATGCTCGGGGTTAAAATGGTCATCAACTGCATGAAGATCGACGCGGAAATGTATGGCATGATACCAAGCGCCAGGATCGATGCCTGGGAAAATGCACCGCCCGCGAATGCATCCAGCAGACCAAGCGCACCGGTTTTTGCAGTGGAAAGGTCAAGCAGTTCAGGATTAATACCGGGTAATACAATGTGTGCACCAAAGCGGTACACAAATACGAGTGTAAGGGTTACGATTATCTTGCTCCTCAGTTCCTCGATGCTCCAGATATTTTTGAGCGTCTGTATGAATTTCTTCACGGATGGTGAATTTAGGTTCTCTTTTAAAAATCCAAAACAGGTTTATCTAAGGTAGTTCCTCCTTAAATGCAAACCTGTTTCAGCATGGCAATTCAGTTTATTATTGTTAGTTGGCCTCAACAAAAAAAGACGCATTTCAAGTGCGTCAGTGCAAATTACAGAAATTATTGCACTATTTCTATCGAGCCGCCGGCAGCTTCAATAGCAGCCTTTGCTTTCTCACTAACCTTGCTAACCCTGAATGGAATCTTAGATTTCATTTCTCCATTACCGAGTAATTTGATCTTATCGGTACGACTGATAAGGCCATTGATATACAGGTTCTCAGGTGTGAATTCTTTGATGTCGTATTTTTCAACCAGCTGATCAATCTGTCCAAGGTTGAAAACCTTGTACTCAATACGATGCGGGTTCTTGAAACCACGCTTAGGCAACCGGCGCTGGATCGGCATCTGTCCGCCTTCATGCGCCATCTTTCTTTTATAACCTGCACGGCTTTGTCCACCTTTATTACCTTTTGTAGATGTACCGCCCTTACCCGATGCTTCACCACGACCAAGTCTTTTCTCTCTTTGTGTAGAACCTTCTGCAGGTTTGAGATTGTGTAATTTCATTTTGTCAGATTTTGTACTTAACGGGGAATCACCCCTCGCTTGTTATTGAAAAAAATTAACAGCTCCAGCTTTCTTAACAGCCTGGCCGCTCATGCTGCGCGAAGATCATGCAACATCTTCCACTTTCACCAGGTGGTTCACTTTGCGAACCATACCCAGGATCTGCGGGGTAGCTTCCACTTCCTTTGTAGAATTGGTCTTGTTCAGTCCAAGCGCCTGCAGGGTCAGTTTCTGACGCTCTGGCCGGTCGATCGGACTTTTCACTAACGTTATTTTGATCTTTTTCATAATAATTCTTTCACTATAAGAACTAACCATTAAAAACCTTCTTCAATGCAAGTCTCCTGGTTTTGGAGATCGTTATCGGTTCACGAAGCATTGCAAGCGCTTTGAATGTCGCCTTCACCACGTTGTGCGGGTTGGCAGATCCAAGGCTCTTCGACAATACGTCGGTCACCCCCGCACTCTCCAGAACCGCACGCATGCTGCCTCCGGCAATTACACCGGTACCATGTGCTGCAGGCTTGATGAGCACTTTGGCTGCCCCTTCCTTCGCATACTGATCATGAGGAATGGTTCCGTGCATGATGGGAACGCGGATCAGGTTCTTCTTGGCGTCTTCAATGCCTTTGGTGATGGCTTCCTGCACTTCCTTGGCCTTACCAAGTCCGTGACCAACTACACCGTTCTCATTTCCAACCACCACTAAAGCGGAGAAGCTGAAAGCGCGTCCGCCCTTTGTGGTCTTCACCACGCGGTTGATGGCTACAACTTTTTCTTTCAGTTCCAGCTCGCCGGCTTTTACTCTGTTTAGATTAACTTTTGCCATTATTCAAGTTGATATTTGCCCCGGTCATATATTCCTTTGAAGAAACAGAACGGGGATATTTTTGAAAATTTAGAACTGCAAACCTCCTTCCCTCGCACCATCAGCCAATGATTTTACCCGGCCGTGGTACAGGTACCCGCTACGATCAAATACACAGGCTGTGATACCGAGGTCGGCAGCTTTCTTTGCGATAGCCTGTCCAACCAGCTTTGATATTTCAACCTTATTGCCCTTCTGAGCAGCAATATCTTTCTCTTTGCTTGAAGCAGATGCCAGCGTTACTCCATTCACATCATCAATCAGCTGCACATAGATGCTGGTGTTGCTGCGAAAAACAGACAGGCGCGGCTTCTGCGCTTCGCCCGCGATCTTTTTACGAATACGATGGCGGATCTTCTGCCTTCTCAGTGTTCTCGTGTTCATGTTTCTTATTTTAAATCTCCGATACTGCCGGAGAACCATTTATTACTTACCAGCTGCCTTACCAGCTTTTCTTCTGATTGATTCACCCGCATACTTCACACCTTTTCCTTTGTATGGCTCTGGTTTGCGCAGACCGCGGATCTTCGCAGCTACCTGACCAATGAGCTGCTTGTCGATTCCTTCCAGCGATATGGTAGGATTCTGTCCTTTTTCCTGTGCGGTTGCAACCTTCAGTTCCTTAGGGATCTCAAACACGATGTTATGTGAATATCCAAGTGAAAGGTCAAGCAGGTTTCCCTGGTTTGAAGCTTTATAACCCACACCCACAAGTTCAAGGTTCTTCTTATATCCTTCGGTTACACCTTTTACCAGGTTAGATATCAGGGAACGATACAACCCATGCATCGCACGGTGACGTATCTGATCAGTAGGACGCTCAAATGTTACCTGGTCGTCCTTAACTTCTACCTTGATATCACGGTCGATCGGTTGCTTCAGCTCACCTTTCGGACCTTTTACTGTAACCACGTTATCGTTTCCTACAGAGATGGTAACACCCTGTGGAATTATAACCGGTTGTTTGCCTATACGTGACATAGTTTGAGATTTGATTCCTTGCGGAAATTTTTCAAAGTCAAAATGTAAAATGTAAAATGTAAAACAGGTCCTGGTTTTCAGCAACTCTTATTTTGCATTTTTCATTTTGAATTTTACATTAATATATATAACAAAGTACTTCTCCGCCCACATTCTGTGTCTTCGCCTGTTTGTCGGTCATCACACCTTTTGAAGTGGAAATGATGGCAACACCCAGACCATTCTTCACTCTGCGGAATTCAGCAGGAGATGCGTACTGGCGCAATCCCGGACGGCTGATTCTTTCCAGGCTTTTGATTGCCGGTTCTTTGCTCTGAGGATCGTATTTCAACGCGATCTTGATCACGCCTTGTTTGTTATCGTCCTCAAATTTGTATTTCAGAATATAACCCTGATCATACAAGATCTCAGTCATACGTTTTTTCAGGTTGGAAGCAGGAATTTCAACCAGCCTGTGTCCAGCCATCTGCGCATTCCGGATTCTTGTCAGGAAATCTGCAATTGGATCAGTTACCATATATAAAAATTAATCAGTTCGAAATTTGTTTTACACATTACCAGCTCGCCTTCGTCACACCTGGTATCTTTCCAGCCAGCGCCATATCGCGGAAAGCGATCCTCGACATTCCAAAAAAGCGGATGTAGCCTCTCGGACGTCCCGACATCTGGCAACGGTTCTTCAACCTTACCGGTGATGCGTTCTTTGGCAGCTCATCAAGGGCTTTATAATCACCGGCAGCTTTCAATGCGGCACGCCTCTCAGCATACTGCGCTACCATGCGTTCCCTTTTACGTTGTCTGGCTTTGATTGATTCTTTTGCCATAGTTTATTTGATATTTAATCCTTTTTAATATTCCTGAACGGCATTCCCAATTCTTTCAGCAGCTCGAAAGCTTCTTCATTAGTCTGGGCCGTTGTTACGAAAGTGATGTCCATACCGGTGATCCTGTTCACCCTGTCGATGTCGATCTCAGGGAAGATGATCTGCTCGGTCACACCCATTGTATAATTACCACGTCCGTCGAATGACTTGTCGTTCACCCCGCGGAAGTCGCGCACACGCGGAAGAGCGGTTGCGATCAGGCGATCGAGGAACTCGTACATCTTCACTCCACGCAGCGTAACCCTTGCGCCGATCGGCATGTTCTTACGAAGCTTGAAGTTTGAAATGTCTTTCTTCGACATGGTAGATACAGCTTTCTGTCCGCTGATGGTAGTCAGTTCGTCCAAAGCAATATCGATCAGCTTTTTGTCCGATACCGCGCCGTTCACCCCACGGTTAACACAAATTTTCTCCAGCCTGGGAACCTGCATGATGCTTTTATATCCAAAGCGTTTCATGAGTGCTGGCACTACCTCTTTCTTATAGCGCTCGGCTAATCTCGGAGTATATTTAAGCGTTTCCATTATTTAATGACCTCCCCGGATTTTTTAGATACACGAACTAATTTTCCATTTTCCCTGTTGCGCTTAACTTTCGTAGGAGCGCTGCTTTTGGCATCCCACAACATCACATTCGAAATATGAATGGATGCTTCCTTCTTCACAAGTCCGCCCTTTGTATTCCGTGCCGAAGGTTTGGTATGACGCGTGATGATGTTCACGCCTTCTACCAGCACCCTTGCATCGTCGGGAAATACTTCCAATACCTTACGGGGCTTAGCAACATCTTTGTCCTCACCTGCGATCACAACTACAGTATCCCCTTTTTTGATATTGAACTTGGGTTTAAATCTGTTGTTCATTTTAGTTATTCTTTTATGTTGGAGAGCGATTAAAAATTCAAAATGTAAAATTCAAAATGTAAAATTGGAACCAGCTACACGGTTTACGTCTTATACTTTTGAATTTTTCATTTTACATTTTACATTTTTCATTTTCCCCCAATTATCTATAAACATGCACATTATAAAACTTCCGGCGCCAGCGATATAATCTTCATATAACCCTTATCACGCAGTTCACGTGCAACAGGTCCGAAGATGCGCGTTCCCCTTGGCTCATCTGCCTGGTTCAGCAACACCACTGCATTGTCGTCGAAACGGATGTAAGAACCATCTTTACGACGCAATTTGTTCTTCGTACGAACGATGACTGCTTTCGTTACCGTACCTTTTTTAATTCCACCGGCTGGCAGGGCGTCCTTTACTGTTACAACGATCTTGTCGCCGATCTTGGCAGTAAACTGTCCGCTGTTCCCCAATACACGAATACACAAAACTTCCTTCGCTCCACTGTTATCTGCCACGTTCAGTCTGCTTTCTTGCTGGATCATCTTTTTAAGCTTTACGCTATTTGCTGCTGGCTTCGAGCAATAGCATTTTTTAAATCTGTTTCAGTTACCGCGGGTGATGTACTTTAAAGCACGCAACCGCAGCGCTATATTATTTCGCTTTTTCTATCACTTCTACCAGCCTCCAGCGCTTTGTCTTGCTAAGCGGGCGGGTTTCCATGATCTTCACAGTATCACCAATGCCACATTCGTTCTTTTCATCATGAGCATGGAACTTGGTAGTCTTTTTTACGAACTTACCATAGATGGGGTGCTTCACTTTTCTTTCGATAGCAACAGTGATTGTTTTATTCATTTTATCACTGGTTACAACCCCGATCCTTGTTTTACGCAAATTTCTTTCGGCCATTGTTGTTCTTTTTTGGCTTTCAGCTTTTTGAGCTTTAAGCTCTCTATTAACAGGCTGTGTTGCTCGTAGCCTTTGGCTCACGGACCACAGCTAAAAACTATGCTTCTAATGTTCTTTTTTGTAATTCTGTCTTCAACCTTGCAACATCCCTGCGCAGGCTGCGGATGCTCATTGGATTTTCCAGCGGAGAAATAGCATGCGAAAACTCCAGCTTTTTCAGTCGCAGCTCATCCTCCTGGATCCTTGCCTTCAGGTCGGCCTCATTCATATCCTTAAGGCCTCTTGCAAAATCAATTTTCTTGGACATCTTAATACAATTTATTATTGACGAATCAGCTAACCCGCATAAATGCAGATCATGCTGCGTAATCTCTTCTCACTACGAACTTGGTCTTGATAGGCAACTTTGCCGCGGCAAGCAACATTGCTTCCTTTGCTACCTGTTCAGTAACACCATCGGCTTCAAACAGGATGCGACCTGGTTCAACAACCGCAGCCCAGAATTCAGGGTTACCCTTACCCTTACCCATCCTCACTTCCGCAGGCTTACGGGTGATTGGCTTGTCAGGGAAAATACGGATCCACACATTTCCTTCCCTCTTCATAGCACGCGTCATAGCCTGGCGGGCAGATTCGATCTGGCGGTTGGTCAGCCATATCGGCTCCATTGCCTTCAGTGCAAATGAACCGAAAGAAATGGTTGTACCACGCTTGGCTACCTCGCGGATGCGACCTTTCTGTGCTTTCCTGTGCTTGGTTCTTTTTGGCTGTAACATTTATTTCAATTTGAAAAGTTCAACAATTCTATCAGCCGATCCTCCCGGTTTTCCCTCCCGGCCCGATCAGCTTATCTGCTAATTATCCCCTTCTTCCTCCGCCGCCACCGCCTCTTCTTTCACCACCTCCGCCACCTCTGCGGTCATCTCTTCTTTCACCACCACCTCTGCGGTCGTCGCGCCTGTCGTCTCTTCTCTCCCTTCTGTCGCTTACATCACTCTTTCCACCAACGAAGTTTGGATTCAGGTCGCGCTTGCCGATCACCTCACCCTTACAGATCCATACCTTGATACCTATCTTTCCATAAACAGTCAGCGCAAATACGTTTGCATAATCAATATCCATCCTGTAGGTATGAAGCGGAACCCTGCCCTGCTTGATCTCTTCAGTCCGCGCGATCTCAGCTCCACCCAAACGTCCTGCTACTTTCACCTTGATACCTTCGGCACCCATGCGAAGCGCAGATGCGATCGCCATTTTAATGGCACGCTTGTAATTGATACGGTTCTCGATCTGGCGCGCGATCGTATCACCAACTATGTTTGCATCCAGTTCGGGACGACGGATCTCCAGGATGTTGATCTGTACATCTTCCTTACCGGTGAGCTTCTTCAACTCTTCCTTAATACGGTCAACTTCTCCTCCACCCTTACCAATGATGATACCTGGCTTGGAGGTATGAATGGTAACGATCAGCTTATTCAGCGTACGCTCTATCACGATCTTGGCTATACCACCTTTATTGATACGGGCATTCAGGTAAGTCCTGATCTTTGAATCCTCGATCAGCTTGGTGGCGAAATCTTTCTTGTTTCCGTACCAGTTGCTCTCCCAGCCACGGATGATTCCTAACCTGTTACCAATTGGATTTGCTTTCTGACCCATTTATTATATTTTGAAAATTTTGATATACGTTTTAGCTTATTTAGCCGCTTCACTAACTTGTTTCGCGTCTACTGCAATGGTTACGTGATTGCTGCGCTTACGGATCCTGTAACCACGGCCCTGCGGAGCAGGACGCATACGCTTCAATACCCTTGCACCATCCACGAAAATTGTTTTCACCACCAGCGAATTGTCGGCAGCGCTCTGGCCTTCATTCTTCTGCTCCCAGTTCTTTACTGCAGACCACAGCAGTTTGTACAATGGCTTTGATGAGTGCTGAGGATGATGCTCCAGCAATGCCAGTGCCTTTTCTACTGCCATGCCGCGGATCTCATCAGCCAGCAAACGCATCTTGCGCGGTGATGTCGGATAATTTCTCAGTTTAGCTACTGCTTCCATTTTTATTTAGTTTCGGGTCCCTGGCTTCTGTTCGTGTCTGGTTGTAAACCGAAACACAAAAGCCTGAACCGGTTTATGCTACTTTCTTGCTTGAGTGTCCTTTAAAGTTGCGGGTTGGTGCAAACTCACCCAGCTTATGTCCTACCATGAATTCCGTTACATACACAGGAATAAACTTGTTGCCATTGTGCACTGCCAGTGTATGTCCTACAAAATCCGGCGTAATGGTCGAACGGCGGCTCCAGGTTTTGATAACCCCTTTCTTTGATTTGCCTTCGTTCATCGCCAGGATCTTGTCTTCCAGGTTCGCATCTACGTAAGGACCTTTTTTTATTGAACGAGCCATTTGATGTTAGCTTTTTATTATTGTTGATTCTAAAGAATTCAAAATGTAAAATGTAAAATGAAAAATAAGAGCCCCCTGTTTTACATTTTGAATTTTACATTTTGCATTTTTAATTACTTCGCCAGTTTTTTACCATCTTTCCTCTGGATGATAAGTTTGTTGCTTCCTTTATGCGGTTTGCGTGTCTTTTCACCTTTCGCGTACTTACCAGTTCTTGATCTTGGATGACCGCCTGAAGCTTTACCTTCACCACCACCCATCGGGTGATCCACCGGGTTCATAGCCACACCACGGTTACGCGGGCGGATACCTCTCCAACGGTTACGTCCGGCCTTACCCATGCTCTGCAGGTTGTGATCGCTATTGCTTACAACACCAACTGTAGCATAACAATGGATCAGCACCTTTCTCAACTCGCCTGAAGGCATCTTCAGCACCGCATATTTTTCTTCCTTGTTCGTCAACTGTGCAGATGAACCGGCGCTGCGGGCAATTACGCCACCATGACCTGGCTGCATCTCAATATTGTGAACGATGGTACCCAACGGCATATATTTCAACTGCAATGCATTTCCGATCTCCGGTGCAATGTTATCGCCGCTTATTACAGTTGCGCCAACCTGCAATCCCTGTGGTGCAATGATGTATCTTTTCTCACCATCAACATAATTCAGCAGCGCGATAAATGCAGAACGGTTCGGATCATATTCGATGGATGCCACGTTTGCATTAATTCCTTTTTTATCACGCTTGAAATCAACTACGCGGTACGACTTCTTATGTCCACCGCCGATATAGCGCATTGCCCTGCGGCCCTGTGCGTTTCTTCCGCCGGTTGACTTCACTTTTTCAAGCAGTGATTTCTCAGGCTGGTCTGTCGTGATCTCAGCATACGCGTTCCCGATTCTCCAACGGGTTCCGGCTGTGATCGGTTTGTATTTTCTTAATGCCATTGTTATTCTTTTTTGCGAACTTATCAGCTTCGCGGGCTATAGTTAAAATAATCAGATGTTTGAATACAGGTCGATGTTCTCGCCTTCGGCAACGGTAACAAGCGCTTTCTTGTAAGAAGGCTTCTGACCTTTGATGAAACCGGCTTTTGTATAACGCGTCTTGTTCTTTCCGGGAACTACCAGCGTGTTCACTTCCTGAACAGAAACGCCATAGAATTCCTCCACCGCTTTCTTGATCTCCAGCTTGTTTGCCTTGCGATGTACCCTGAAAGCATACGTCCTTCTCTTCTCGGTCAACTGGTTGCTCTTTTCAGAGACTATCGGCTTAATTAAAACTTCAGAGACTTTCATGTGTTATTAATTTATTCTTCGCCTCCCTGAAATGATCGCATTTCATATCAGCGAAAAAAATCTGAATTAATTTTCGTTAATGTCCTCCACTATCTTCTTCACCGCGCTCTCAGTGAACACCAGCACATCGGAATTTACAATGTCGTATGTGTTCATATCATGGAACTGGTAACCGGCAACGTTTGAAAGGTTGCGGTAAGACAGGTAAACATTATCGTTATAATCAGGCGTCAGGAACAATACTTTTTTGTTGTCTGCCTTCAGTCCTTTCAGTATTGAAACAAACTCTTTTGTTTTTGGCGTTTCGATCTTCACGTCTTCCACAACAAAAAGATTGTTCTCTTTCACTTTGTAAGAAAGCGCAGACACCTTTGCAAGGCCTTTCACTTTCTGGTTCAGTTTGAACGCGTAGCTGTGCGGCTTGGGACCGAATACCGTACCACCACCCTTGTAAAGAGGGTTACGGATATTACCCTTACGGGATCCACCGGTTCCTTTCTGACGATGCAGCTTGCGGCTGGCGCCCTGAACTTCAGCGCGTGTTTTTACTTTGTGAGTACCCTGACGCTGTGCAGCGAGATATTGCTTCACTGCCAGGTAGATCACGTGATCATTGGGCTCAACACCAAAGATGTCTTCCGGCAAATCGATCGTTCTGCCTGTTTTTTCACCCTTTATATTTAAAATATCTACTTGCATGTTACTTCAGATTAAATATTACTTCTGGATTAAAACAATAGAACCGATATGGCCGGGAATAGAGCCGCTGATGAGGATATAATTCTTATCAGGGAATATCTTCATAACCTTCAGGCCTTTCAGCTTCACCCTGTCGCCACCCATACGGCCTGCCATGCGCATGCCTTTAAATACACGTGAAGCGTCGGATGAGTTACCTATTGAACCGGGAGCGCGCTGGCGATCGTGCTGGCCGTGTGACTGTGCGCCAACACCATGGAATCCGTGACGCTTTACAACGCCCTGGAAGCCCTTGCCTTTTGAAGTGCCTACAACGTCAACCTTTTCACCTTCAGCGAAAATTTCGCAGGTGATGGTATCTCCTAAATTCTTTTCTATTGAGTAATCGCGGAATTCTTTTACGAATTTCTTTGCGGAAGTGTTAGCCTTTGCGAAGTGATTTTTTGCAGCTGAGATGGTGTGCTTTTCTTTTTTGTCTCCGTAAGCAAGTTGGACTGCTGTATAACCGTCAGTATCCTGGGTTTTGACCTGCGTGACAACACAGGGACCAGCCTCGATGATGGTGCAGGCAGTTTGCCGTCCATCAGCAGGATTGAAGATGCTGGTCATCCCAATTTTCTTACCAATAATACCTTTCATTGTTAATCGGTTTATGCCACGCGAGGTTGTCAGGACAGTCTCCCATCCGGTTCGCCTTTGCGAAATCCGGACGACTTCAATCCCAGTTTGCAGCCGACCTTTTCCTTTTTTCACCGAAGCCTAATAGAAGAAGTTTGAGTTTCTTCTGGCCAGGTTCCTCTCCGGAATCCGCCTGCTTTAGTGCATTGGGCGGACGAGGGAAGTACCGACTGTAAACAAACCTCGAAGGGCTTGTTCATATTTGATCTTTATTCAGGAATCAGAAGAATACCGGTTACGATCTTCTTCACTTCCTTGCCCAGCGCTCTTTCTTCCACCCCGTTTCTGGCGGAGCAGGTTGAGAGATAGGCTTTATTTTAAGAACTACTTTGAAAACTTAATTCACTATTTCAAACTCACGCGATAACGATTTTATCCGTCACGCCTTGATCTCAACTTCAACACCACTTGGCAGATCCAGCTTCGAAAGCGCGTCTACCGTGCGTGAAGAAGAAGTGTAGATATCCAACAAACGCTTGTGCGTGCAGAGCTGGAATTGCTCACGACTCTTTTTGTTTACGTGTGGTGAACGCAGTACGGTGAAGATTTTCTTACGTGTAGGCAGGGGAATGGGCCCTGTTACTACTGCGCCGGTGCTGCGGACCGTTTTTACGATCTTTTCGGCAGATTTATCTACCAGATTGTGATCGTAAGACTGTAATTTGATTCTGATTCTCTGCGACATACGCCTATTTCCCGTTTGTTTTTGGGAGCGCAAAGATATGAGTAAACTTATTTACCGCCAAAGTATCGGGGAGAAATTTTGCAGATTTCTTTCCCGTTCGGTGCAAACCGCTTGTTAAACCTTCTTCAGCTTCACGCTCAGGGTGGCAAAACCACCCAGTTCAACATGCTCAACCCTTAGTTTATGGGTGCCGCCCAGTTTAAGCCGCTGCTTTTTATGGGGCGATTCATCGAACTTATAAAGCGATGGATTCCATTCATTTATAATCAGTTTGCCGTCAAAGTACACCCGCACCGCATCGTCCCAGGTTACTCCCAGTTCATATTCGCCCGGTGAAACTGAAACCGAAGTCTCGGCCGCCGTAATGAATTGCTGAACCTTGCTGCCGGCAACGCTGATTCCGCCCCACCATGCATAGTCCAGTGGCTTACCGGTCTCTCTCAATACTTCTCCCCGGCTTACCAGCTTTTTCCAGTTTTGCGGATCTTTTACAGGATTCGTTACCGAATCCCAGGAATACCACCTGGTATCCCATTTCATTATAACACGCGAATCCCTGTACATAAATCTTACCGGCTGCCCCGCAGCAATCACCCCGCCAAACTGATCGGTCACGGTATCACCTTTATATTCCAGTTCGATCAGCACCTCACCATTATAACCGGCGCGTTTGCGTGCCGTAATGCTGTCCGGTAAAGTACCTGAGGATTTTGATATGCCTTCAACACCTTTGCTATCCACTAACCGCCAGCTGCCTTCCGGACCGATCAATTCAAACTTCAGCAACCCCGAAGTATCAACCGGGTTGCTCCTCCATACCAGCGGAGAACGGAAATCATAAGGCCCCCATTCCGTTATGCGAATCTGTTTCCTTCCCCGCGGGTGCTTCAGTTCCGGAATCATGTTGCGGTCTGGCGCAAATCCCCCTAAACCGATCTGATTCTGATGCGCGATCAGGTCAAGCCGCAGATTCTCTTCACTGGAATCGATGCCGGCGGCTGAAACTGAATCAAGTTTGTAAGTGACGCGGAATTCCTTTTTCTCATTACCCTTCAGCACAACCGAAGTTGTATTGACTATATTATATATAATACTATCGCGGGAGAAAAGATTGGAGTTAACCCTGTATTTCATGCTCCTGGTATCACGCTTCTGCGCATATCCCCAGTCTGCCGGCTGCTGTTTCCTCGCCCACAGCCGTATGGATTCACGGTTACCTGTAAACGTATTTCCGAAAATGTTGTTTTCCTGTCCATGTTCAATTGCTATTGCAATCCGGTTGCGGGCAAAGTAATTACGCTGGATGTCTGTGTTATAACTGTATCCGCCCCAGATTCCATGATCACACTCTTCAAGCCTGTTGGAAATAATGGTATTCCTGCTAAAGGTTACCTCAATTCCATTTGTTGGCGCGTGTGAAAAATCATTCATCACAAGAAGATTATCATTACAGCCTCCCTGTCCGCTATCCATTGTTGACTGACCGGCCCATAAAAAGAAACCATCACCCGAATGCGTAGCCGAATTATAAATGAACATGTTATTATTACACTGTTCAAATACCAGGATGGCCGCGGAATCCTGTCCACGATTGTATACACCTTCGCTATGGCCGCGAACATTCCAGTCAAGCCGGTTGAACATCACCTGGTTTCGGCTGCTGCGATACATTCCGATTCCGATCGCTGAATTAAAAGAGAAATTATTGCTCAGCACTCTCCCGTCATTACAATCAGTGAGCATCAGCGCGCACTGCCCTCCTGTCACAATATTGTTCTGAATGGTTGCCCTGTTGCAATTACGCAGATAGATAGCCGCGCCATACCTGAGCCACTCATCTTTTTCATTCTGATGAAAACTCATCCAGTCGCTGATGTCCTCTTTTTCCTGCGTACTGTTCAGATGCTTTCGGTAATTGTAACTGAGATCACAATTCTCAATTACCAGTCCTTCCACATCCACCGCCATCAGCGCTACCTTATAACCACGGATGCTGAGATTTCTGATCGTAATATTCTTTCCTCCTTTTACCATGATCGCAAGTCCATAAAATTCATCGGGCAACTGCTTTTCATTACTACCTTTTAATAATGCATTGTTGAAATCAACAACAATATCATTCCCCGATATTTCTAAAATCGGAATCTGATTGGAAGTAGTGCCCGCCGCTAAATCTGATTTTGCGTTGATCGCATAAACATCCCTGCGCACTTTTACTGATGAGTTGATCTTCATGCCCTCTTTCAGCGTTATCAGCTGAGCATGCGAAATAAAAGAAGTGACCAGCAGGGTAATTAACAGAAGTATTCTCATTTCAAAACTGATAAAAAAATGAAATCCTATCGCGCTCCCGGGGGACAATGTTTCTTTAAATAAGTAGTGTATAAGGTGGACAAATGCTGAAAAGTTCCTTCTCCCTCAGATATGCTATGTGTGCGATTAGGGTAAGGCATGTATTGGAACTGTTTATTATGTTTGATCAGTTCATTCAGCAGCATCTCTGCATTGTTATAATGAACGTTGTCGTCACCGGTCCCATGAATATACAACAGATTGCCACGAAGATTCTTTGCATAAGTGATCGGTGAACCTTTCAGAAAATCTTCACGGTTCTCCTGGGGTAACCCCATGTAGCGCTCCTGGTAAATATTATCGTAAGTGAGTTGATTGCCTACTGCCGCCACTGAGATTCCGGTTTTGTAAATTTCCGGGAATTGAAACATCAGGTTCAGCGTTGCAGATCCACCACCGCTCCATCCCCAAACTGCAACTCTGGATGTATCAATGAATGACCATTTGAATATTTCCCTGGCGGCCATTGCCTGATCTTTGATGTTCACTAACCCGATCTTCCGGTAAACACTTTTTCTCCATTCACGCCCCTTCGGCACAGGAGTTCCGCGGTTGTCGATTGCAATATAAAAATATCCATCCTTTGCCATGTCGCCCTGGTATAGGAAATTATTTGCGATGCCGTATTGATCCTTCACTTCCTGTCCCCACGGTTCAGTATACACGTAGAAGACCACCGGATATTTTTTTGAAGAATCGAAGTTTGCCGGCTTAACCATCCATGCATCCATTTCCACGCCTTCAGCAGTTTTGATCCTGAAGAACTCCACATTCGCTTTCGACTTATCGGCTTTTGCGATTGCTTCATTCACCTTGTTGGTGCCATCGGTACTTTTATGATCCGGAAGCGATACCAGTTCCGAAACCATCGGCGTATAATGATTGCTGAAGTTGTGAAAGGCAAACGCGCCGGTAGGTGAAACGTTATAATTATGCGTGCCTGGCTGGGAAGAAGGTGAAAGACGTTCAGCCACACCGGAGCCATCCAGTTTTGAACGGTAAAGATATTTTTGTGTTGCGTTATCAGGGGAAGCGAAGAAATAAACATACCCGCTTTTTTCATCGATGCTCGAAATATCTATCACATCATAATTACCTTTTGTTATCAGCGTTTCTTTTTTTCCATCGATGCTGATGCGATACAAATGACGCCATCCATCCTTTTCACTTGGCCATAAAAATTCTGTTCCGTTGTTCAGCCAGTCCCAACCACCGTAATGGTAATCAAAATCCCATAAGCCAACAATATCCAGCCAGGCCGCGTCTTTTTCTTCATAGATGGTCTTTACCTGACCTGAGGAGACATTACAAAGTAACAACCTGCTTTCATTCTGTTTCCTGTTCAGATGCTGAACGATCACTTCCCTGTTTCCTGCCCATTCCATGCGGGGCGCGTAAGAACCCAAAACTGCATCGTAAGGAATATTCATCCATTGGGTTTTGGCAGTGTTCACATCCACAACACCGATCCTGAAAGGTGAAGGAGGTTCACCAGCGACGGGATATTCAACAGGTATCGCAACAGGGTAGATCGAATCGGTTGTATTTACCATCAGGTAATCCTTTACTTTACGGGCATCGATCTGCCAGTATGCAACATGCCGGCTGTCGGGGCTCCACCGGAATCCATCCCTGCAAAAGAATTCCTCCTCGTAAGCCCAATCGAAGGTTCCGTTGATGAACTTCCTGTTGCCTCCGGTGGTTAATTGTTTAACGGCACCGGTATTGATATCTTCAACATAAACGTTGTATTCACTTACATATGCAACTTTTTTCCCATCGGGGGAAATTTTAGCGAACATCAATGAAGCGGCCGGGCGACTCTTCCCTAGCTGCTTCAGTGAATTGCCAGTAACGTCCAGCAGCCAGTAATCGCCCCTCGTATTATAGCGCCATACTTTTTTTGTATTGGTAAACACCAATACCATTTTTCCATCCTGCGTAAAGGAATAGTTGTTAATAGCAAGCTGTTTTGTCTGACCCGCAGGTATCAGTTTGTCTTTGGAAACAACCACCGACTTGCTGTTAGCCGGCAGTGTGTATTTCACGATCTCGCCACCTTCTATTCTAAAGTAAGAAGAGCCATCTTTAGCCCATTTGATACCACCCCCCTGGGCGATGCATGAAATAGTGATTAATATCACCGGAATACAAAGAAAAACCGACTTTAATCCTGACATACCTTAAAATTTTAAGCAATGAAAATAATGCTTTCACATCAATGACCATTTCCGATGAATTAAAAACAGTCATTCCGGTACATGTGAAAAAAATTGCAGGATTTTTTTTTGAAAAATGTTGGAAATCCTTGCATAAGTCAAACCACTCTAATACATTTGTAGTTCCTAATCAGGAAGATCTCCGATTTTATTGTGACTAACTTCCCTTGAAAATCCCACGGTTCGCAGATAGTTTTATTTCTTTCACCTAAATTACCATTTATGAGAACGTATTTATTACGGCTAGGCCTCGCACTATGCGTTGGTGCAATTTCTCTTGTGGGGTGTCAAAAAGATGTAAGCACCCAACAAGATTCACTTCAGGATGAAGTAGGTTCAGTTGTGGTTCCTCCCACTTGCGGCAATTCCCTGACCACAAATCTTCAAGATCTTGGCGGAAACATCGTTGGAACAGTTGTTATCAGCAATGATGCAACAAATTATTACATCAAGATAGCCGAAACACTCGATGAGTACGACATCGGTACGGTTAAGCTTGTTTATGGAGACCAGGCGCACGTGATCGCAAACCTGATTGGTTTGATCCAGTGCGGCTTCCAGAGCCCCGCAAATCCTGACTTGACTGTTAACTACTTTCCTGAGCAGGATGAAGTTCTGATCACCATTCCTATTGCGTCCATTCCACTTGAATGCTTCTATTTCCACGCCCGCGTTACAGTTGTGAAAAGAGACCCAGGCACAGGTAATATCCTGTATGCTTATGACATCTGGTCTTATGGCAACAACAACGCCAGCCAGAATCCTTGCCAGACTTACTATCAGTATTGCAGGCAGGATTGCCCGGATGATGAATGCGGACAGTTGAGAACGCAAACTCCAGGCGGATGGGGAGCAGAACCAAACGGTAACAACCCAGGCACTTATCTCCATGCAAATTTCGATGCTTCGTTCACCGACCTTAAAGTAGGTTGCGCAGCAGGATTTGAAGTTACGCTTACAAGCGCCCAGGCTATTACAAACCTTCTGCCTACAGGCGGACAAGCAGCAGTGTTAACAGCAGATGTTACTGATCCTGCAAGCATGAAGAATGTACTGGTTGGTCATCTCGTAGCATTGACCCTGAGCGTTAAGTTCGATTATGATGATCCGGATTTCGGTGAAGCCGGAGTTAATCTCGGTGATATGATAATCGGAAGCGGAACGTTCGCAGGTATGACAGTTAATCAGTTCCTCGTAATTGCAAACAATGTTTTAGGCGGATGCTCAAATGCATACACTCCTACACAGGTTCTGGAAACAGCTACCTACATCAATGAGAATTACACAGACGGACTTATCGACAACGGTTATCTGGATTGCCCAACAGAAGATTAGTAAAAACCACTGCATCGCCAGTGATTTTACGAGATCGGATAGTATAAATACTGAAAGCTCCTGTTAATGACAGGAGCTTTTTTCATTTTAACATTTGTGCATGATTTTTGCATCCCTGAAATGTAGTAGTAATTACATCCCATCCTTTGAATTTCCCCATCCCAGTGTAACGTCTCTTATTATTTATCATCTCTAAAATATGCTTACGCATGAAAAAGCTTTATGCCGTTACCTTATTAACTGTACTCACGGGCATGCTTGGTTGCCAGAAAGAAATGGATTCCTTAGTAATGAAGGATATGGGCCAGGCAGAACTTGCAGCCAGTCTTGAAAGCTGCGGAACAGTTTATGACACCACCCTGGTCAATTTTAACGGATTGCTATCCGGCAGTATTGAAGTAATGAACGATTCCTCCAGTTATCATGTGATCATTCGCGAACCCTACACGGATTACAAGATAAGCCGTGTCGAGATCCTGCATGGAACAGAGCAGTTTGTTATCAACAATATTACAGGGCTGATCGATTGCAATACAATGTTCCCACGTAATCCGCCAACGGTTGTGAATTACAGCCCGGAAATTGATTCTACTGTTGTAATCCCAATACCATTCGGGACTGAGGACTGTATTTACATGCACGCACACATCAAGCTGGTCAAGCGCGATGGTTCGGGAAATGAATTGCACTCATTCTGGATCTGGTCAGACGGCACCGCTACTCCAAGTCAGAACGGATGCCAGCAATACTTTAAATACTGCCGTCAGAGTTGCGATACAGTTCCGCCGGTAGATACAACAGGATGCGGTGCGTTAAGGACACAGACTCAGGGCGGATGGGGATCTCCTCCGAATGGAAACAATCCCGGCGCTTACCTGCACGCAAACTTTGCAAACGCATTCCCAACCGGTTTGCAAATTGGTTGCGCAACAGGTTACACTATTAAGATGACAACCGCACAGGCGATAACAAACCTTCTCCCTGAAGGTGGTACACCGGCGGTGCTGAAAAGCAACTATACAAATCCTACCCAGGTGAAGAATGTACTGGTGGGGCAGATCATGGCATTGACGCTGAGCGTTGGATTTGACAATTGGGACGCTAATTTCGGTCAGGCTACCCGCAAGCTCGAAACAATGTACATTACCAATGGAGCATTCAAAGGAAAAACCGTTGCTGAATTCCTGGTCATTGCAAACAATGTTCTTGGAGGATGTTCAACAGCGTATAAACCTTCCGACATCAACGATACCGCGTCGAAGATCAATGAAAGCTATAAAGACGGTTCTTCCGGTAATGGATTTCTCGCCTGCAGCCTGAATGGTGACGACGACGACGACGACGATGACGACGACGATGATGACGACGACGACGACGATGATGACGACGATGACGACGACGGAAATGACGACGACGACGATTAAACCTCGCTCCCCTTACCGTTCATTAAGGGCACGACCCCTTTTTAATATAAGCGCAAACAACCCCGCTGAACCAGCGGGGTTGTTCTTTAATCCTCAAATTCTCAAATCCCCAAATCCTCAAATCATCTAATTACTTTTCACCACCTCAATCGTCCCTATCACACGCTTTTTAGTTTCATCATATACTCTTACCATATAAGTTCCTGCCGCATGTCCCCACAAATACATAGTGGCAACTGAACGACCTGTAATCCGCGTGCGGTATAAACTTCTGCCCTGCTGGTTATAGAATACGATGTTATAGCTTTTTGTTACACTCAAACCGTGCAATGTCAGCTGCGATCTGAACGGATTCGGCGTTGCACTGATCCGTTGATCAGGAAAATCAGGATCAACCAGGCCTGAACCACCAAACCTTTTAACCAGCACACTGTCAATAGCCGTTTGCTGGGTATAACATGCGAGACTGGTTTTTATCCTCACATAAATCCAGTTATCTCCAAGGCTTAGGCTAGATGGTGATAAGGTTAATGTTGCGGAAGCACCTTCCGCCTGCAGGATGCGGGTAAAATTCCGGTCTTTCGCGAAGGTGTAAACCGGTGCATTACCTGCTCCATTCCCTGTAGCTGTAAAAATGACCGGATTTGTAAGATTTGAAACCGAGTTAATATTTGATGTTACATCTACCTGCGGATTTACAGGAGCCACTGCTTCAAAATTCGCTGTGGTTGTCCTGGTTCCCGACAAATTGGTATAAGTCACCTCAACCACATGATTGCCCGTTGTCAGTTGGCTCACGTTGAAACTGAAACTTGTATCCGCGGCAAGCGCAAGCACAGAACCATCAAGCTTGACTGTCACAGTAGTTCCTGTTCCCTGAGCAGGATAATTTGAAAGCTTAACTTTCTGTACTCCCAGGTTATTACAATAGGTGGCCTGAAGTCCTGCCAGCACTGGCTGAACGGGAGCCGGTATCAGAAGTGTGATCTTTATGCTATCGGTATTGTATTGTGTTGTGTAACACGAACTGCTTGTTTTCATCCGCACATAGATCCAGTTATCACCCGCCTGAAGATCCGTTGGGTTAATATTGAGTACATTATTACTGCTTTCTCCCTGCCACAGAACATTTAAGTTTCTGTCCTTTCCAAAAGTATACAAAGGTGTTGTTCCACCACCCGCGGCGTTTACTGCGGTAATGATCACGGGATCCAGTAGATTAACCACTGTAGTAATATTTGATGAAGTATTTACATCCGGTGTAACGGCAGCCGATACATTGAAGTTTACTGTAGTGGTTTTTGATTCATTTCCTAATGTAAAAATGACATCAATTACATGCGTGCCCTCACTCAATGTACTTACATCAAACGAGAATGTGCTGTCGGCCGCAACCGCGATAACATTACCATCGAGCTTTACAACTGTAGTGATGCCACTTCCCGGTGAAGGCAGATTACTGATCTTACCCTGCTGCATTCCTTCGTTGCTGCAATAGGCAGCGGCTAGTCCCGATACCGAAGGCTGAGCAAGCGAAGGAACTTTTACAATCGTAAGTTCGGTGTTGGTGATCACCGGTGGGTTGAAATCAAAATAGATTGCCGCGCGATTCTGTATCGTATCTCCTATTGCGAGAACGGTTTTTGGTTTTATTTTAAAAACCACATATCCGTGGCTTGCCGGTTCGTTGGTATTAATATCGGGCAAAAGGATATCGGTAAATGTCCATGTCAGCTTATCACCGTCCTTTATTGCAAGGTGATAAGGATGACTGGCCGCTACCATTTCAATTGATCCTGTATCGAGCCTGGAAATCAAAGTATCCCTGATCACAACATTGAATGCGGTATCGGTTCCTGTATTCTGAAAACGGATTGTGTATAACAGTGATTTTCCGGCGGCTACCTGTTCGGGTGAGATCTCACCACTTCCATTTTCACGCTTGTCATTCGGATCAAAAGAACCAGTCACTAACCTGCGTGCGGTATCCCTGTTATCCTGCGGAGTAATGTCTCCCGCAACCGGATCAATCTGCGCGATCACCGTCAGTATTTCACCATTATTGACATTAGGAGGGGGATCAGCTTTCAACGTCACGAAGATCGAACCACCTGCCATTGGCGCAAGTGCTCCAATATTCCAGTTGATGGTATCTGCGACTACCGAAGTTTGCGCGGGTGAGGCTGAAACAAAAGCGGCGTTCCAGGGTTTCAGCAACCTGACAATAACACTGCTGAAAGGATCAGTGCCTTCATTTGTGAAATCAATTCTGTAGCTGGCATTGAAACCCGGACGAACCGGTGACAGTGCAGTAACAGTGATCCGCAGATCCTTTTTGCCGGGAATTGGCACCAGCGCGAAATCGAAAGAGTCCTTATTGTTGAATGTTGTAAAATTCGAAACCTTTGCCGATGGATTAATTGTATAATAAGGTTTGAGCAATTGAACGGTTGTGGTATAATTACCGGTATCCACATTATTCAGGAACGCGCCATCCGCCGCGGTAATGCTGCTGATGGTTTTGCCGGTTTTTGATGACTGAACCCGCTGTCCCCTGAAATAATTTTCGCCGACGTCTTTAATGCCATTATTATTCAGGTCAAGAAATACACGGCCCTTGATCTTATTCAGTGAACTGAACTTCACTACCCAGAAATCATAATCACCATGATTGCCGGAAACATCACCATTATTTGAGTTGGTTCTACCCACTGCGATGTATTCAGATTCGTTCACCTGCTCAATTGAAAAAAACTGATCCACATTGGTTCCGCCATATTGTTTCTGATAATGATATCTTACTTCATTAAGGGTATCGTCGGTATTGATTTTCGTGAGCGTGGCATTGGCATTGGAGGATCCAATTGTCATTGTGCTCAGAATGGATGAATCGGTTAACAGTATTGAAGAATTAGGATTTGTGCCGTTTGATGTTGAATAAATATACTCCAGGGGAGCAAACCGTGGCGTCAGTGGAGTGCGTTGTCCTGTTGTTGGGTTAACTCTGCCGAATGACCATCGCGCGTAATTTTCAAGGGTCGCATTAATGGCGTTGCCTACAAAAAAATACTGGCCGCCAGGCATTTCATGGAGATTAGCGGAAAAGAAAGAGCTGCCCGGATTACCACAAGCGAACGTTGTATAATTCTCCCATAAAGCAGTACCATTCCTGTCGATCTTCAGGTAAGCGGCCTGGTAGAAAGCGTACATCGGACTTCCGATGCAGTTTGGCACTCCCCTCCATCTCTGATAGCCAGCTATAATGTAATTGCCATCACTGGTAACATGCAGGTCGTTTGTATATTGCTCATTATAATTGCCGTACTTTTTCTGCCATTGGATCGCTCCGTTGTCATTGATCTTTAACACCCATATGTCTGCATAGCCGTAATGATTGGTCAGGTCTCCATCGGCAGATTCAGCATAACCGGCAATTACATAACCGCCATCAACTGCATGACGGATCACCCAGCCACCGTCTTTGTCAGTACCACCATAAGTTTTGCTCCAGATGATATTTCCATTTGCATCAATCCTCACTGCCCATAAATCTGCAAGGCTTCCGTGCAATCCCGATACATCACCGTTTGTAGATTCTGTACTGCCTACACAAATAAAATCGCCGTTAGACAACGCCAGGCCATACATAAAATCATCGTTGCGGGTGCCGCCATAACTACGCTGCCAAACGATTGAACCATTACGGTCCAACTTCACCACCCACGCATCGGAACTGTCGGTTGTCCCATGATGACCGGTAACATTGCCATCGTTCGAAAAAGAGGTACCCATTACCAGGTAACCGTTGTCCAAAGTGCGGATTACAGAATTTGCTTTATCTATCTTACTTCCTCCCAGGCATTTCTGCCATTCTATAACCGGAGGTAATTGCTGTTGTTGTGAAAATAAGGTAACCGGCAAGAACATGCAGCCAAGCACAAGAGCCTTGTATAATTGTTTCATAGCGGCAATCAGGGGGTTTGATTTAAAGGTAGTAAATACATATGGCAGTTTATATGACGGGTATCACCGGGATATATGACGATTTTCCCGGATATCACCTTCAAGCTGTATTCTTCAAAAACCTGTCGATGAAATATCCTGCCTATTGAATAATGATCCTGTGGTTTATTCTCTTATCACCAACAACCACCCTTAACGTGTATAAACCTTTGCTGAGTTTACCTGGATAGAACGAAGTACTGTAGCTGTCAGCTGAGATCACTCCCAATGATTTTCTGAATACTACTCTGCCATTCACGTCTGCTAAATCCAGATGAAGATGTCCGTTGATCCTGCCACTGATATTAAGAGTTACGTTCCCGTTACGGGAAGGGTTTGGATACAAGGCCAAAGTAAGCTCCGTATCTTTCGACAGGTTGATCAGAACAATGCCTGAATACACATACGATCCATCCTGGTCAATGATCTTTAACCGGTAATAATTATACCCACTTGTTGGTTTATGATCATTGTAGCTGTACACCCACCCATTGATCCGGCCAGAAGCGCTTACAACTCCAATTTTTTCAAATTGCAGTCCGTTCAAGCTCCGCTCAATTTCAAATTGTGCAGTATGTTGTTCACTTGCTGTCTTCCATGACAGGTTCACAATATCATCATTCAATACTGCATTGAATTGTGTTAATCGTACCGGAACAATCACCATATCAACAACCACAGTATTTTCTGTATTTGTTTTTACAGGAAGATTAAAGTCAAAATAGATCGATGCTGAATTTTTGATAATATCACCAGGAGCTACTGTATTTTTTGGCTGTATTCTGTATACAATGTAACCATGACTTGCAGGCTCGTTCACTATGCTGTCTGCAAGTTTAATCCCCGGGAATTCCCATGTCAGCTGATTGCCGTCCTTAATCAGTAATTGATTAGGGTGACTGGCGCCAATCATTTCAAGCGTGCTCCAGTCAAGCTTTGGATCCAATGTATCACGCACCACTACCTGAAATGCTGTATCGTTCCCTGTATTCTGGAACCTGATCAGGTAAGTCAGATAATCGCGGTTGCTTACCTGTGTTGTAAAAATTTTCCCCGCGTGAGATTCAGATTTATCATTCGGATCAAAAGATCCTACAACAGTTTGCTGAAAATTTATAGTGTTGTCTGCAGGTGTCAGGTCGCTGGTAATTGGAAGAATGCCGGCAAAATGTTTTAGCGTATCGCCATTATTTACCGCGGGAGGTATACCAACAGCTAATTTCAAATCAATTACACCTTCATCCAATGAATTCAATACAGGCAAATTCCAGATCAGTGTATCGCCGGCAGTTGAAGTATTAACCGGCAATGCATGGATGACGTTAACCCTTGGGTCTTTTAAAAATTTAATGCTGACATTGTTTACCGGTACTGTTCCAGCATTACGATACAACAATTGATATCTGACCTCTCCACCGGGTCGTGCACGATCCACAGGAAACAGTGACACCTGCAAATCCTGGTTACCGGCAATGGGAACCAATCCGAAATTGATGTTTACATTATTAAAGAAAGTAGTCAATGTAGTTATCACAGAATCTGGAACAGCAGTATAATAAGGCACCGAAGGAATTGCCTTGGTTACGAAGGTTCCTGTGTCGATGCTTATACTGTAATTCCCATTTGATGTAATGACCGACCTGCTGTATCCCGCCTTCTCCGTAACTACTGAAGCATCTGAACTGAAAGGTTCATTAGCGTCTTTCTGGTTATTTGCATTCAGATCGTAATAAACATAACCGCTGATTGTATTACTACGTCCTGCTTTGCCTATCCATATATCCCATAACCCATGATTGCCTGATACATCGTAATTATTTGAAAATGTCTCACCCACAAAGGTGTATTCGTCAATGCCCGACAATACAAGCGATGTAGCGTACTCGGAGCTGGTGCCACCAAAGGTTTTTTCCCAGATGAGATTTCCTGAAGCGCTTACTTTGACAAGCCAGATATCGTAGCCTCCCCGGTTAAACGAAATATCCAGTAATGATGAATTGGTATGACCTATTACAACGTATGATTGATCGGGTAACACAACCGCGTCGGAGAAAACGTCGTAAGTCGGTCCTCCGTATGTCTTCTGCCATTGCATCTGGCCGTTAGCGTCAAGTTTAACAAGCCAGGCATCATTTGCGCCCTTGTTGATGGTAACATCTCCGGACTGATAAGAAGCGGTTGTGCCCGCAACGAGGTAACCCCCATCGGGTGTAAGAATGATATTCGCCGACCATTCATCGGCCAACCCTCCGAGGCAGCGTTGCCACAACAGATTGCCCGTGGCGGAAATCTTCACCACCCAGATATCCTTACTTCCATGAAAGCCCTGTACGTCGCCTGAATTATTCTGTGCAATACCTGTAAAAATATAACCGCCATCGGGGGTAGCCTTTATAGCGATATCCAGATCATCTGCTGTTGATCCAAAACATTTTTGCCAGATTATGTTTCCTGCCCGGTTTAGCTTCACTACCCATATATCACCAGTTGTTCCATGATTACCCGACACATCACCATCATTGGAATAAGTGGTGCCAATGAAAATATATCCTTCCGCCTTTACGGGTGTGATATATCCTCCGATATCCGTCTTTGTGCCGCCTATGCATTTCTGCCATTGAATAACCCCCGCTGCAGAGAGCTTCACAATCCAGGCGTCTGCTGGCCCTCCGTGATTACCCGAAACGTTGCCATCAACGGATCCCGCGGTACCGGAAATGATAAAGCCTCCGTCAATATCCTGATCAATAGATCCGAAAGTTTCCAAACCGGTTCCTCCCAGGCAAACTGACCAGATGATATTGCGGGCTGTATCCAATCGCGCTACCCAGATATCATTTGTATTGGCATTATGATTACCAACAATATCTCCATTGTCGGATGAGGTTTCGCCTCCGATAACATATCCATCCGGAAGCACAACCAGCGCCCGCTGATAACCACCGATGTTGGCATCAGCGCCATATTTCTCCAGATCGGATCCGCCAAAGGTTTTCTGCCATTTGAGTGTAGGCTTGCCGGATTGTGAGTAAGTCAGATTGGAAATAATAAGGCATATCATTACACAAGCCTTCGCCACAAGTCTCATAAGGGGTTTATTTTAATAAAAGTACCGGAAGTTAATAAGCAAGTATACTGCATTTGACATTCGTGTCATATCGACTATAGCTGGCTTAACCAGGCAATAACTGCATAAAAAAAACCCGGCATCGCTGCCGGGTTTCAGAGCTATGATATTTCTTTTACGCGTTCACTTTTCCTTTCACTTTTGCAATCACCTCTTCTGCCACTCCGGTTGGAGCAGGCGCGTAGTGTGAGAATTCCATGGTTGACGTTGCACGGCCTGATGACAATGAACGCAGCTGCGTTACATAACCGAACATCTCACTCAGCGGAACCTTCGCGCGGATCACCTGGGCGTTACCTTTTGTATCCATGCCTTCAAGGATGCCGCGGCGACGGTTAAGGTCACCTGTTACATCACCCATGTACTGGTCGGGCGTTACAACTTCCACTTTCATGATCGGCTCCAGCAATACCGGCTTGGCCTTGCGTCCTGCTTCACGGAAACCACTCTTTGCACAAAGTTCAAACGACATTGAATCAGAATCCACATCGTGATAACTTCCGTCGAACACGCGGATCTTCATGTGCTCCATCGGATAGTTAGCCAAAACACCACTTGACATCGCTGTTTCAAATCCTTTCTGGATCGCAGGTACAAATTCACGCGGGATTGAACCTCCGAAAATATCATTCACAAACTGGAATGATTTACCAGGATTCTCAGTCAGCCACTCCTTATCTGCGGGTCCTATTTCAAAAATGATATCGGCGAATTTACCACGACCACCGGTCTGCTTCTTCAGCACTTCCCTGTGCTCAATGGTATTCTGGAATGCTTCTTTGTAAGCCACCTGCGGAGCGCCCTGGTTGATCTCAACCTTGAACTCCCGGCGCATACGATCAACAATGATCTCAAGATGCAGCTCACCCATTCCACTCAGGATGGTTTGTCCTGTTTCTTCGTCAGTTTTTACGCGAAGCGTTGGATCTTCTTCAATGAGCTTTGAAATCGCAAGTCCCATTTTATCAACGTCGGCCTGTGCTTTTGGCTCAACCGCCAGCGAGATTACCGGTTCAGGAATGAACATGTTCTCCAGAACGATCGGATGTTTCTCATCGCAAAGCGTATCTCCCGTCTTGATCTCTTTGAAACCAACAGCCGCTCCGATATCACCGGCTTCGATGAAATCGATCGGGTTCTGCTTGTTAGCATACATCTGCATGATACGGCTTATCCTTTCATTCTTTCCGCTTCTCACGTTCAGAACATACGAACCCGCATCGAGCCGACCGGAATAACACCGGAAGAACGCGAGACGACCTACAAACGGATCGGTCATGATCTTGAATGCAAGGGCAGCGAAAGGTTCTTTCGCATCGGGCCTGCGCGATATCTCTTCACCGGTATCAGGATTGAGTCCTTTGATAGCTTCGATATCCATTGGGCTTGGCAAATAGCGAACCACACAGTCAAGCATGGTTTGCACACCTTTATTTTTGAAAGCCGAACCGCAAAGCATCGGAACAATGGTCATGTCGATGGTTGCCTTACGCACTGCTTCATGCACTTCAGCTTCAGTGATCGTGTTAGGATCATCAAAGAATTTCTCCATCAGCTTGTCATCGTATTCAGCAACAGCTTCAATGAGCTGGCCCCTCCAGTATTCTGCTTCTTCCTGCAGGTCTGCAGGGATTGGCACTTCCTGGTATGTTGTACCCTGAGTAGAATCATCCCAGATAATCCCTTTCATTTGAATCAGGTCAACGATTCCCTTGAACTGGTCTTCGGCGCCAATCGGCAATTGCAGGGGAACTGATTTAGCACCCAGCATTTCACGAACCTGCTTCACAACGTTCAGAAAATCCGCGCCTGCACGGTCCATTTTGTTTACGAATCCAAGACGTGGAACATTGTAACGGTTGGCCTGGCGCCATACGGTTTCAGATTGCGGCTCAACGCCGTCAACGGCAGAGAACAATGCAACCAGTCCGTCGAGAACCCTCATGGAACGCTCAACTTCTACAGTGAAATCCACGTGGCCCGGAGTATCAATAATGTTGAATTTATACTTCTTGGTATCAGCTACCGGCTTTCCCTGATTGGTTGGGAAATTCCAGTAACAGGTTACCGCAGCGGATGTAATGGTAATACCTCTTTCTTTTTCCTGCTCCATCCAGTCAGTAGTAGCTGCCCCATCGTGCACCTCACCTATTTTGTGTGACATCCCGGTATAATACAGGATACGTTCTGTACAGGTAGTTTTGCCGGCATCGATGTGAGCCGCAATACCAAAGTTTCTCTGAAATCGTAAATCTGCCATTGTTATGTATTAAAAAAATTGATTCGATATTGGTATCTGCCTGAAGCCCTTAAGCTCATACAGAAAATCGGTGCGCAAAGGTAAGGAAATTAAGCAGAAATTCTGCGGTTAAGACCGGGTTAATTAGTGGTTTCTTTAGTGCCCGAAACAATGACAGAAAGGCCTATCCGGTTCCCTATCAATCTGTCTATCAAACGGAAGACCGGAACCAGTTTGTTGAAAAATCCCATTTGACCCGCAGGAATCGTGCGTTTGTTGAGTATTCTCCCGGATACGAACCAACCCGGGATTCCGGCGCAATTGAAGTATTGGGAATGCCGGACCTTCAGGTGCGGACTCATCAACCCGATCAGTTGTTTGCGGGTATAGCGCCGGTAATGCTCCAGTTCCTTGTCAAACCTGTTGTACAGCCATTGGTAAGCCGGCACCAGTATGATCAGGTTTCCTCCCTCCCGCAGCAGTTTGCGGGCATTCCTGATGGCCAGGTCATGGTCTGCAATATGCTCCACCACGTTCAACGCAAATACAGTATCAAAAGAAGATAACCAGTCTGCATATTCTTCATCAAATGAAGGATGAACAAGATCAAGCCTTAATACAGCTTCTGCCTTATTTCCGAATTGCTCACGAAGCTGACTGCAATACGATTCTCTGATGTCGCTCAGGACGATCTGCCGGCCGTCCCTGATAAAGAAGTTTGAAATATTTCCGATACCGCTTCCCACTTCAAGAATGCGCCCTTTGCAAAATGGTTCAATTGTCTGGTACATCCATTCATTGAAACGGTCTGCCGCTGCAATTGCTTTCAATGTTTCAAGCCCTTCCTGGTCAGCCTCCCTGAAAGTAAACTGGGTCATTTTGAAAACAGATTATACTTGAGAATACAATACAACGCCCAAAATCCATCTCTCCAATTGATCTTTTTTCCTTCATTGAAAGTTCTGCCATAATATGAAATACCAACCTCATAAATTCTGATGCCGGGTATCCTTGATATCCTTGCTGTTACCTCGGGCTCAAATCCGAAACGCTTTTCCTTCAGCGGCAATGAAGTGATAATTGGCGCCCTGAACATTTTATAACAGGTCTCCATATCGGTTAGGTTCAGGTTAGTGAACATGTTCGAAATAAATGTCAGGAATTTATTACCGATCGTGTGCCAGAAAAAAAGGATCCGGTGAGGCTGGCCTCCATAAAACCGGGTTCCATAAACTACATCGGCAAATCCATCAAGTATCGGCTGAAGCAATACATTGTATTCTCTCGGATCATATTCAAGATCTGCGTCCTGGATAATAATGTATGTGCCGGTTGCTTTGGAAATGCCGGTATGCAGCGCCGCTCCTTTACCCTGATTTTTTTCATGCCTGTGGTAGCTGATGCGCATGCCTGGATTGGAAATAATATAATCCTGCACCGCCTGCTCAGTATTATCGGTACTGCAATCGTTCACGATCACCAACTCCTTTTCAATGCCGTTGATCAGTTTCACATCCCTCACCTTATCGATGATCCGGGATATGGTGCCTCCTTCATTATAGGCAGGAATTACGATCGAAAGTGTCTCAGTGTTCATTCAATTGTTTTTTTGAATCGTTTTGAATCCATCCTGTATCGATTTTCCTCTCTGAACAGGCTGAATGGTATAGAACTCGTTCTTTGTAGTTACGGGCAACGGCATGTACCAGCAGTCAGCATCTTCTGTGAGATGTATCTTCAGCCCATTATTTAGTGTAACCTCTGTAAATGATTTGGGCATTCTCCTTTCAGGAAGCGGCCTTACCAAATACCGGAACACATCTTTCCATTTGTCGTTGTAATGAAACAACAGTATCGAATAAAAAATGATCACCAGTACGTATGCCGCGTATTTCACGTACGGACCAAGAAAATAATTCAGCATCACAGAAATCATCAGCATCGATAACATGCCGGTAAATCCATAACCCAGCCTTGGATCCGGTCCTTTCAGCAACCAGAAAAACGATCCTGCCACGGCAATGATAATTGAAAGGATAAGGTGCCCGTTACCAACCAGAAAACTTTTTGCATCGCGCAGAAGCCGGAACAGGAATATCAGGACAAATACAACAATTGAAACCGCACTGAACGCAACGATCACCGATTGAATGTATTTAAGTCTGCCGAACCAGGCCGGGAACCATTCACTGAAAGTCAGCGTAAATGGTTTGTTCAGATCGTAAGTTGGATCAATGGCATAAACTTTAACTGCGTTTTCGAACCACTTAACATGCTGAACCGGAAGTTTCCAGTCAACCTGCAATACGTCGGTCAGGCTTAATGGAAAAATGGGATAACCTGATATGATAATATTACGTGTTATCCACGGAGCCGCAACTGCAAAACATAAAAGCGCGACATAAACAAACCTTGAGAATTGTTTTTTGTATAAGTAAACAGCAAAAAAGAAAATGCATGTCATTAATAAAGGCGCAGCACTGGACTTGACTGTAAAAAGAAAAGTTGATACCAGGATGATGAACACCATTCGCCTGCCACGATCCGGGACGTCTTCATTATCCAGTTCAATAAACCTTATCAACGTAATCCAGATCAGTGAACAAACGGCAAGGTCTGCTGCAGGCGCGCTGAGAAAATTTACATTGAAAAAAATAAAATCACTGCTCGATCCAAAGTGAAATGCAATCAGGGGAAGGAAGAACAAAACACTGGCGATCGTAGCAATGCGGTGATCATTTTTTAATAACCTGCCAAATCCCCTGAGGCAGTACGGAAAAAGTATTATCAGCAGTAATCCGTTCAGATCATTAAAGTTTGCCGCATGGAAATAATGAAAGCTGAACAATGCCTGCAAAACATGCCAGTTGCTGTTGAAGCCGATACGGGGATTTACATTTGCCAACCCCTTTACAGAACCATATTCCTCAATCCATTTGATTGTTGTTGCATAATAAAGGCCGTCATCGTTGTGTGAAGACGGCAACGAAGAAAGGTAGGCTGCAAGCAATACAAATGCTCCGAACAACAATACAAAGCTCCAATGTGTATCTTTTATACCATTTCTGTATTCAGTAAGACAGGCAAATACTTTTTGCCTGAACACGAACATCAATACAATCGCTGTTGAAAACATTATAAAGTTCGCGATCAGCGAAAGGGGCATGAAAAGGGAGAGCGCCGATGCTATGATAGCGGTAAAAACGATACCTCCGATAAACAGCATTGAAACGTGAGGTACCACAAAATTATCAGAGACAGTTTTATCACGACCTGCCAGCCTGTCCACAATTACAGTACAAACGATACCAAATGAAAAAAAGATGATGGAAATATAAATCCAGGAAAGGATTATGAAGATCATTTGAAGTATCGGGCTTTAATAGTTATTTGAATTCATCGGCATATTGCTGCCGGTAATAGGTTGCAGCCAGTACATAAATATTATAATGAAGCGGCAACTTGTTGTTCTTTGTATTGGAGTACACGATATCCATGTTATCCTTTGAATTGATAACAGCAGCGATGGTCCCCTGAAATTTTCCATTAGAGCTCAGCATGTCGCCATTGTCGTAAAGCGTGATGGAATCTCCAATGTATTCCTTGCTTGACTTTATAAGGTGGATGATCTCGGATGCTGTATATTCCTTATTTGAAGGAAGCCCACCTGTTATCGTGCCCAATGAAGGCTTTTGCGCGGTCTTATATTCTTTCAGCAATGATTCGTACCGGTAAACTATCAGAACGAGGGCAATTGCAAAAACAATAATAGTGAACAACAGTATTTTGCTCTGTCTGCTCATTGAAAAGATTTAAGCCCCGAAAATAATGGTATTTGCAACAAGGGGTAAACAAAAATCCCATGCAATTCGTTGCATGGGATCGTTATGAAGGTTTTAATATTCTTTTATACCTTAAAGTGCGCGAAAGCCTTGTTGGCTTCTGCCATACGATGTGTATCTTCTTTCTTTTTGAATGCTGCGCCCTCACCTCTGCTAGCAGCAACGATCTCATAAGCCAGCTTCTCAGCCATGCTGCGGCCGTTTCTTTCACGACTGAAGCGGATCAGCCATTTCATGCTCAGAGATATCTTTCTGTCGGGGCGAACTTCCGCAGGTATCTGGAAGGTGGCGCCACCTATACGGCGACTTCTAACTTCTACCGATGGAGTTACATTTGAAAGCGCTCTTCTCCAAATGTCGTAACCGTTTTCACCGGTTTGCTTGGAAACTCTTTCAATAGCATCGTAGAAGATATTGAAGGCTGTATTTTTCTTACCCTGCCACATCAGGTTGTTCACAAAACGTGTGACCAGGATGTCATTGAATTTGGCATCCGGAGCTAAGGGTAATTTTTTGGCTTGTGATTTCCGCATTTTTTATCGCTTATTTATGGATTCCGCCGGTTTGCAGAGACTGTCCGGCTGAATTTTCATTAACTTTTTTCGTTGATAGATTGATTAGTTTTTGGAGGACCTGAGTCCTTCCCCTTTCTTATTTCTTCTTATCCTTCTTTGTTCCGTATTTAGAGCGGCTCTTCTTTCTGTCCTTTACACCAGCTGTATCCAGGCTTCCTCTTACGATGTGATAACGAACTCCCGGCAAATCCTTAACACGGCCTCCGCGAATCAGTACAATTGAGTGTTCCTGCAGATTGTGTCCTTCTCCCGGAATATATGCGATCACCTCTACCTTGTTGGTCAAACGAACCTTGGCTACTTTACGAAGCGCTGAGTTCGGTTTTTTAGGGGTGGTGGTATAAACACGGGTACAAACGCCGCGACGTTGCGGACAGGCATCCAATGCCCTCGACTTGCTTTTCGCCCTTATGATCTCTCTTCCTTTACGTACTAATTGCTGAATTGTAGGCATTCTAAACCTTTTAAATTTAGGACGGCAAAGGTAATGGCAGCCATCCTAATAACCAAAAAAACTAGCATTTCCCCCTTAAAAAAAATCTCAAATTTCGCAATTTGAGATTTACTGAATATCGTTTTATGAAAACCTGGTCCGTTAAACCTTCCACATCCAGCCGTATTTGTCCTGCATCCGGCCTTCGCGGATATCGGTAAGCTGCTTTTTAAGTGTGGGAGAAGTTTGCCATTTGGCGGTATCAAATTCCATCACATAGTCCTTGTACCTCAACTCCCTGATCATGGTGATAGTAGCGGCTGTACCGGTGCCAAAAACCTCGTAAAGCAGCCCCGCCCTGTGAGCATCAATCAGGTCGTCGATGCTGACACGTTTCTCCTCCACTTTGAAGCCCATGTCTCTCAGCAAAACCATCGCGCTGTCGCGGGTAACCCCCTCAAGTATGGTTCCCTGCTTCAATTCCGGTGTCAGGGCAGTGTCTCCAATGATAAAAAATACGTTCATGGTACCGATCTCCTGCACGTATTTATGCTCAAACGCGTCGGTCCAGAGCACCTGGTCGTATCCTTTCCGTTTGGCTTCGGCTGTAGCCAGCATGCTGGCTCCGTAGTTACCGGCCGCCTTCGCGTACCCGATACCACCCGGAGCGGCCCTGGTATACTTCTCTTCAACATAAATGCGCATCGGAGCGCCATAATAAGGTCCGGTAGGACTCAGAATGATCATGAACTTATAAGAGTCGGATGGCCGGACACCGATCACTTCGTCGGACGCGAACATGAAAGGCCTGATATACAACGCATGATCGTCTTTAGCAGGGATCCAGTTCTTGTCCAGTTCCACCAGTTTGCGCATGCCTTCCATGAAGATGTCTTCCGGAATAGTTGGCATCTGCATGCGCTCGGCCGACACATTGAAACGCTTGAAATTGTCGTGAGGACGGAAAATGAATGCGTCGCCTGACTTATTCCTGTATGCCTTGATGCCCTCAAAAATGGCCTGGCCGTAATGAAGCGCGGCCACCGATGGGTTCATCAATAATGGCTGGTAAGGCTTGATCTCCACATTCTTCCACTCACCGTTTTCATAATCAGCTTCCAGCATATGGTCGGTGAAAAACTTACCGAACGGAATGTTTTCCAGGGGCGTATCAAGCAATTTGCTTCGCTCTACTTTTGTTACAGGAATTCCGTAGGCTGCAATCATATATAGCTAAATTTTAAGGCAAAGAAACAATTATTCGCTTGGCTGGCAAAACACGCCCCCAAATTTTACTAACATTTGTTAGTTTGATTAAAGAAATAATCATACCGGGATTATTATAAATAAATTGCACCCGATCTGTATTAAATAACGAATATGAGTCTCCAAAATTTTGAATTATCCCACTCGCTGATCAGAGAATTGTATCGTGATTTCCTGGTAGATACGGATGCCGGCAAAACAGACACTGTAACGGCTGCAACTTCAAAGGTTTCCGGAACGGTTCCGGGGAGAACTACCACAACAACCGCGGCCGTTAAACATGACAAGGGTACAGCTTCAAGCGTGCAGGCCGGTGCCCGGTCTGATACCCGGTTAGAGAGCGCTGAAAAGCGCATTAAATACCTGGGAGGAAACGCCAAAAAGATCGCGTTCATTGTGAATTGCGCCACGGATGTGTACCTGCCGGAGGCTCACCTTGACTGGCTGGGCAAAATGCTGGATGCGTGCAGGCTGAACCTTGGAGATGTGGCCATAGCCAATATCGCTCAAAATCAATTTTTCATTTCAGATATCAAAAAGGAGCTGCAGAGCAATGCTGTGATCCTGCTCGGAACAGAGCCCCAGGCTATACAGCTCCCCCTGAATTTTCCGTATTTCAACCTTCAGTCGTACGATGGCATAGTATTCCTGAACACCCCCTCCCCCGACCAGCTGAACCAATCTACCAATGAGGCGAAACTGCTGAAAAGCAAGCTTTGGGTCTGCCTTCAGAAAATGTTTAAACTGTGAAAATGCAATTGATATTCGCAACAAACAACGCGCATAAAATAGCCGAACTGCAGTCAGCGGTCGGACATGAACTTGAAATAATAACGTTATCGCAGGCGGGAATCAACCAGGATATCCCTGAGCCACATGATACGCTTGAGGCCAATGCATCTGAAAAATCAAGAACCATCCACCGCCTCACGGGTAAGAACACGTTCAGTGAAGATACCGGGCTGGAGGTGGAAGCACTGAATGGCGAACCCGGAGTAAAAAGCGCGAGATATGCGGGCGACCACAAGGACTTTGCGCACAACATTGATAAATTGTTGAAGAACCTGACAGGACAAACCAATCGCAAAGCAAGGTTCAGGACCGTCATATCCCTGATATGGGAAGAAAAAGAGTACCTTTTCGAAGGTATTTGTGAAGGTGAGATCACTTCTGTGCCGAAAGGGAACGGGGGATTTGGTTACGACCCTGTATTCATTCCTTCGGGCAGTGGCAGAACCTTTGCAGAGATGAATCTGGCAGAAAAAAATCAATTCAGCCACAGGCGGAAAGCTGCTGATAAACTGGTTAGTTTTTTGAACCAACATATTAACACTCAGATTCAAACAAAAGGCTAAGGCACAAAAAAAGTGGATTTTAAAAGCAACTATAACATTCCCGAAAGCGACTTAATCAGAGAATGCATTGCGGGCAACCGCGGCATGCAGGAAGAACTGTACAGGAGATTTGCTCCTAAAATGTACGCGGTCTGCATGCGTTATGCCAACAATGCAGACGATGCACAGGATCTTTTACAGGAAGGATTTATCAAGATTTACAAAAACCTCAGCAAGTTCAGGGCCGAAGGATCATTTGAAGGCTGGATCAGGCGGGTTTTTGTCAATACATCGATCGAACATTTCAGGCGGAAGAACATTATGTACAGCATTACAGAGAAAGAAGAGAGTGTGATTGAGGATGCTGATATAACCGCGCTTGATAACCTGGCAGAAAAGGACATTATCAATCTGGTCCAGGAATTATCACCCGGCTACCGTACAGTATTCAATATGTATGTTATTGAAGGGTATTCGCATAAAGAGATTGGAAATATCCTGGGCATCAGTGAAGGAACCAGTAAATCGCAATTGGCGAGGGCCAAGGCGATCCTTCAGAAAAAAGTTCAGGAACGACTGGAAGAGAACCGTAAATCATTTACCCGCTAATCCCTATGTCCGAAAATTTACAATACCGATTATACAATGCCAGCATTGATCCGCCGGATACTGCCTGGCCCAATATCATTGAGCAACTGGATACCGAAGCTGCGCAAAAACTTTCACTCAAATTACAGCAGGCGACAATCGATCCTCCCGCCGGAGTCTGGGAAAATATATCAGAAGTGCTGGATGGAACCGGAAGTTCCAAAGTGATACCAATTACAAGAAGGTGGAACAGGGTGGCTGTTGCCGCAATAGCGGCAGGCATAATTGTACTCGCGGGACTTTTTTATTTCCTGACATCGGATGCCGGCAACCGGCAGACTGCCGCTGATGAAAAAAAAGAAGTTGTTCCGCCGGCTAATAACGACAGGGTCATTAATAATAATAATCGTGATGTAGTTCGTAATACACAGGCAGATCAGCCTGAAGAGGCGGATACGATAACTGCCACGCCTATTCAGGTGGCATCATTGAACCGGAGGCCTATGACAACCCGGGTACGTTATGCCAGGGTTGAAAATGAAACCGGTGAAAACGCGGATAATACACTGCATGTTGATGAAGTAATTGATCAACCTGTATCGACTGATCCTGGAACATATGTAGGACCGCAGGATTACCTTACCATTGCCGCGCCAAACGGACAACCTGCAAAGATCTCAGTGAAATTTACCGATGCAATGAGTTTCCTGCTGACCGATGAACCTGCAATGTCAATGGATATGGCCCTAAAAAGTATTTCCTGGAAAAGAAGGATCAGCAACTGGAGCAATAAGTTGTTGTCTGGTTCCGCGTTCATGCCTGCGGCAACCAACTTTTTTGATATCGTCGAACTGGAAGAGCTGCTGAAAGAGCAGTGATTATTTTTTTTATTTATACCTCAAAGTTTCAGTTTAATTCTTACTTCCTCCGGAATCGAAACCGTTTTCTTAAGACTGTAGCTATAACAAACCATTCCGGTTTTTGCTGCCGCGATCAGAATGCGCTTGTCACCCTCCTCTTTTTCCAGCTTGTAATAAATATCAAATGCGATCCTGCCCGCACCACCGGCGGTGACAGCCGCGATGACAACATCGCCATAGAACAATTCATTTTTAAACTGGATGCCAACATCACTCATGATGATACCAGGACCACCAAGGTCCAGTTCTGCAAATCCATGGTGCTTTAAAAACTGCATGCGTGCTTCGTGTATGATCGTAAGTATGGTGTCATTACCCACGTGTCCACCGTAATTCAGGTCTGTGATTCGAACCGGAATGCGCGTACTGAATTCAAAATTTTCCGGGAGTTCGATTTTAATCCTGTTCATCTGATCACTTTATTTATGAGAATGACAGAACGGCTTAACTGACTTCTCCATTCCAGATCTTCCAGCTTTCTTCAGCCTGGATCACCAGCATTTCATGTCCATTGCGTATAAGCGCTCCCCTGTCCTCTCCTTTTTTAAGAAAAAGCGTTTTGGCAGGGTTGTACAGCAGGTCGAACAGATAATGCCTGGGAGTAATAGCCTGGTATGGCAAAGGCGGAGCCTCATCAATTACAGGATACATACCAACAGGTGTTGTGTTGATAATGACCTGATGCGTGGCTATCACGTTTTCATTAATGTCGGAATAAGTAAGTGTTGATCCATCGTGTAATTTCCTACTGACGATGTTGTAATCAATTCCAAGCTGATCGAGGCAATATGCAACAGCTGCGGCAGCCCCGCCATTGCCAAGTATGAGCGCTTTTTTATGATGAGGTTGAAGTAGTTCCGTAAAGCTGCGGCGAAATCCAATGATATCGGTATTGTATCCGATAAGTTGTTTGTTATCTATGCGGATGCAGTTACAGGCTCTCAGCCCCATTGGAAGGTGAATGGTGGAAGTGAGCCTGCGAATCACCAGTTGCTTATAAGGTATGGTTACATTAAGCCCAAGCAGATCGGGATAAGCCAGGAGCAGATCACTTAGTTCGTAGATCGATTTGATCGGATACAGTTCATACCTGCAATCCGTAATTCCTTCCCGTTGGAATTTTTCTTCAAAATATTTTTGAGAAAAAGAATGGCTGAGAGGAAATCCTATCAAACCAAACCGCCTCATTGAACCGATTCTTTATCGAGGAAAAGGTGGAAGGTATCTCCTCTTAATCCGATGCGCATTGCTTCCAGCGGTAAAACTTCAGTGGGAGCAATATTGCCCAGGTTTACATTGCAGCCAATGAGTTCAATAAAATACAACTGTTGTGCTTTCTGAGGAGCTTCCCAGATGATCTTTTCTTCAGGTATCTGCGTCAGGATTTCCTGAACAAGACCTTCACGAACTTCTCCGCTGCCCCGGTAAATTCCAACATTGCCCGATTCACGTGCTTCAGCAATTACATAAGATGCGCCTGCGCCCAGTTCGGCCCGCATCAGCTCAATCCATTTATAGGGAGGAATAATGTGCGCAGCGTCTTTACTTCCAACTTCACTCAGCACGGTGCCGTGTTTGGTAAGCTTCTCGATATAACCGCATTTTTCAGCATGAGGTATTGTGATGGAGCCATCACTAACTTCCATGTATGAAATGCCGAATTGCTTGCATACATTGATGTACTCCTCAAACTGGTTGCGGATAAGAAATGCTTCGAACAATGTGCCACCGAAATAAACCGGTATGTCGTAAGAACGGTAGACTTCCAGTTTCTCTTCCAGGTTGGGAGTAACGAAAGAGGTGCCGAACCCAAGCTTCATGATATCCACGTGCGGATGTGCCACGCTCATAAAGTTCTTCGCTTCTGCAACGCTCAGACCTTTATCCATTATCATTGTAAGACCACGCGTGCGGGGCTTGGTAACCCGCTCAGGAATTTGTGTGAGATTAAAGTTCATCAGGTTGATTGATGTTTAAGCGCCGCAAAAATAAGGCAATAAAGTTAATAGCCGTCAGGGGACAATTAAAGACGTCAAAACGACTTGTTGCGTTTGTACCTCGCGATCACATCAACTACCTGCTGATTCTGAAGAATGGATGGATTGAGGTCAATGAATTTTTTCAACAGCTTCGGCGCTTTTGACAGTGCTTTTTCGAGATGAAGCAAACCTTCTTTTGATTTGCCCATTGCAAAATTCACCGCGCTTAAATAGTAGGAGAATACCGGCTTGCCTTCGGTGATCTTGATTGCTGACATCACCTGCTCGAGCGCTTCTTCGTAATAAGTGGCGGTATAAAGGCAACGAATGAGCGCTTCCCAGCTGGATATATTTCGCGGGCGCATGCGCACAACGTTTGAAAAATAGTGAATGGCCTGCCTGTAATCGCCCAGTTGCATCCTGCATTCTCCCATTGCCAGGTTGAACTCAGGTTGATTGGGATGAATGTTCATGGCTGTTTCCAGGTGTTTCATCGCCTGGTTCCACTGCTGTTCATTCATATATGTGCCGGCGATTCTGTAATACAGCTTACTGTCTTCCGGATTCAGGTGCGATGCCTTCCTGAAATAAAATCTTGCCTGCGCGTAATTGTGCAGTCTGTCGTAGCAATGCCCTATCGCTTCATAGATCACATCTTCGGGACGTGAAAGCTCCAGTACTTTTTCAAGTACTTCAATTGCTTCCCTGTATTTCCTGAGCCTGATGTATGCGTCGCCCATGTTGCGGTATGCATAATCAAATTTCTCATCTATCGCAAGCGCGTACTGATAAGCATCGATGGCCTTTTCGTAAAGCTTTAATCCCTGCAGGGCGGCGGCAAGGTTGAACCATGCCAGCTCACAATAAGGATATTCATCAATGATCTGCTGGTGAAGTTTAATGCTTTCTTCATTCCGCCCGGTGAAATCGGTCCAGAAACAGATCTTGTACAATGCCTCCTCGTTAACGGGATCCTGTTCCAGTATCAGTTTGAGGCAATCGAATATTTTGTCAAACTCCTCGTAATCGTCGTAAACGTCGGCCAGTTCAAAAAGAAGCTCAATGCGCTCATCTCCCTCGAACATCAGGAGGGCGTTCTCAAGCAATTCTACTGCCCTCTCCTGCTGGTCCAGCGCCAGGTAAGCATCAGTTTTCAGAATATAAATATGGATGTTTCCACTATCGAGTAATTCAGCCTGTTCAAGAAGGTCGAGTGATTCCTTATAACGGCGGGCTGCAATGAAGAGGTCGGCTTTTTTTATCAGGAGCATGGAAGAGTACGGGTATTGCTCAATCCCCCGCTCCGCGGCTTCAATTGCCTGCGGAAGGTCTTCCAGGTCGTCGTAATAGTCTATGATCTTTTCAAACGAATCCTCATCGAGGAAGGAGTGGCTCCGGCCGGCACGCAGGTTCTGATACTGCCTCAACAATTCCCTTATTTCTTCTCGGTTTTGACGGGATGGATTTGAACTCATGTATTAATGTTATTGAAAATTAAAGCTTAGAATACATTTTGCCAATTTTTTTTGGACTGCCAATATCCACCGATGTTAACAACCAAAATAAATTTTGGCGGAGATGTAACAAAATCACGACTGAGACGTTAAACTGTTATTAAAATATGTGACGGACGGTTCAAACTTTCACATTTTTTTTATTTACCTTTACGCTAATGTTCATAACCCGAACCATATTTACAACCTTAGCCCGTAAGTCAGCTATCTGCTTTGTATTGACTGCAACAGCAATCCTGACATTCGCCAGCAAGGGCGGAGGCGGTGGTGATAAGAACAAAAATGTTCCAATTACCAGCCAGTTCACTCCTATTCGTACGGCTTCAGGGTTTACATTAAAAGCAGGCCCAACCTATCGCGGCAGCCATCTTTTTAATCAGGAAAAGAAGAAAGACGCCGTTCTGTTCAATTCTGTTATAACCTATCAGCGCGGTAACACCACTTTTATACTTCCATACAAATCAAGGGTTACCCTGAACATGAACAAGACTTGCTCCAAAAGCAATCTTAATGTGGTTGACCTGAAGTTCAATCTCCGTAAGTAACTTCTCCCAAAAATCACTAATAACCATTCAGCTATTCTCCAATCAGCCACTGTTATTATTTGACCATCTGCCAAAATAATAATACTCTATTTTGCATTTACCCCAATTAGCTAATTGGCTTATCGGCCAAATTGGCTAATCAATCCCCAAATCCCCAAATCCTCAAATCCCCAAATCCTCAAATTACCTAATTGATTTTCCTGCTCTCCGCATAAGTCAACTCCCTATATCCTGTCTTCGGAACATCGAATTTCGATGCCGGAACGGGATTCAGATTGATCTGGGATACAGTGTATTTGATCTTGAGATTACCCCTGACCATTTCGTATTCAAGGGGCAGGCCCTGAAGCGAGCGGAACTGATAGTCGTACTCCTTGTTCTCAGGTACGATATCTTTTGTATAATAAACGGTGAAGGTCGAGCCATCCGCGGTTTTTGCAATGGCTTTTGTGCAGTTATAACCTGCTATTACTTTTGTTTCTGATGTATTGGTAAAGCTGATGCCCTGGTAACGTTTGTTCTTATCGGTCCAGTCCTCCGGACTTAATCTGATGAGCAGCTTTTGACCACTCACTTCGCGCAATACTACAGCAGACCCGGTCTTGGCATCATGTATAGTAGTGGAAGTAAACAAGGCGCTTACCATTTCCGAACGGCTTAGCGGACCGCTGATATACACAGTAGTCACCGCTCCGTCAAATGCATCCGCCAGTTTGGGATCGGCTGATCCTGTTGAAACAGCGGCATCATACACGAGGGTCATCTCAGAGATCTTTCTCTGGCCCGTAGCTGCAACAGCCAGGCTAGTGAAAAGAATGAATAAAAGACCCTTGTAAAGTTTCATAATCAAGTGTTTGAATCACTAAAATAGACTGTATCCGTTACAATAGCGTTGCATCCTGAAATTTACTGGTACTCTAACGGATTGATTAGGTCAGGATTGCATAAACGAACAATTAGTTAATTCAATCAGGCCAGGCGTTATTGTTACTTTTTCTTATTGGGAAGCTGTTTATTAGGTACCTGCTGCGCCTTCTTTTGCGCTTCCTGCAACTGCTCAAACCGTTCCTGCCATTTCGGCTTTGTCTTCGGTTTCTTCCGGTTCGCCTCAAGTTTGGCTAAAATCTTATCGTGATCGATGATATAATTCTGGATCACCCATTGCATCGCCAGCGTGATGACGTTGGAGACCGTATAATACCAGGTGAGCGCCGAAGGAAGACTATTGAAGATGAAAAGTAGAATGAACGGAAATATATATGGCATGTACTTGAGCGCCGGATTACTCTGGTCCGGGGTCATGTTCATGTTGTAGATCGAAATCAGGAAGCTGGTGATCACTGCTGTCAGCGTAAACAAACTCAGGTGGCTGCCCAGCAATGGAATTTTGAAACCAAAGTGTACGATCGTATCGTAAGCAGAAAGGTCTTCTGCCCACAGGAAGCTCTGACCACGAAGGTCAAGACTTGAGTTGAAGAAACTGTACAATGCAAAGAATATCGGAATCTGCAACAGTGCTGGTATACATCCCCCAAGCGGATTCACGCCTGCTTCACGGAACAATTTCATCTGCTCCATTCCTACCGCCTGCTGGTCGCCGCCAAGTCTTTCTTTCATCTTGTCGATCTCGGGACGCAGCGCTTTCATCTTGGCGCCACTCAGGTAACTACTGTAAACAAGCGGAGAGGTCAGCAACCTGATGAAAATGGTAAGCAGCGCAATCACAATACCGTAGCTGAGAATGAATTTCTTGAAGAAATTAAAAACCGGCATCACAATGTACTTGTTGATAGGCCTTACAAAAGTGTAAGGTCCTTGTCCAAGGTTTACCATCTTATCAAGGTCAGGTGCGGTACTCTTTAAAATCTTGTAATCGTTAGGACCATAATACAGCTGAAGTGGAATTGTAGTAGCGCTTGCCGGTGTGAGTGTCATCTGAAGGTTGGCTGTTGCCCTGGTCACTACTTCGGAAGTATCATCGGATTCCTGGTGCGTCCATTGAACCTGTCCGGTATTGAAATTATTTTTTGCAATGATGGTTGAATTGAAGAACTGCTGTTTTACACTCAGCCATTGAACCGGTTCTTCGAATTTCCGTTGACTTTTGCTGAACATCCAGTCGTAATCGCCGCCTTCATAAAAACCGATCTGTGATTGCTGACGCTCGTATAAAATATCTTTTTCATGCTGGGTTGGCTGATTCTGCCATATAAGATTGAACGCTCCCTGTGGCAAAAGCCTGTCGGCGCCATTCATCTGAATATTCCAGTCGATCAGATAAGAATCCTGTCGTAAAATATATTGGTGGGTGACCGATCTTCCGTCCTGACCCGCAAGTGTATACGAAATTGTCTGTGTGCCATCCGCGCCTTTCTGAACGTTTCCCGGCGTAAAAAAAAGATCTCCTGTTTGTGAAGGAGCATTCGCTTCATTATTGATGGTATAGCTTAACCTGTCAAATGGAGTATTTAACAGCACTACCTGACCACCGCCGTACGATTTGTAACTTTTTAATGTAACAGACTTAGGTTGTCCGCCCTTATTGGAGAATTCCACTTTAACCACATTATTCTCCAGCGCCTGCAACTGCTCGGTGCCATAGCCTGCGCGCTGCAAGCCACCAACTGTATCAGGAAGGGCAAGGGCAACCGTATCTTTTCTTGCAAGAATAGAATCCCTTTTTGCTGCCGCCTGAACACGGGCTACCGAATCCTCAAAAGCTTTTTTTTGCAGTTGGGCCTCCTGGCTTCCTTTTGTGGAGAAATACAGGTAGAGAAACAATAAAACTGCCAGCAATGCAAATCCAATGACCGTGTTACGATCCATGCTCATTCTTAAATTTTGAAGGCTGCAAAGATAGGGGGTTTGGAACCTATATCATTTCGCTCTGGAGCAGAGGATTTTTGACGGCATTTTTTCTGTCGGCAAACTCTTTTGCAGCCCTGATGAAAGATACAAATAAGGGCGCGGGATTCTCCACCGTGCTTTTCAGCTCGGGGTGGTATTGAACGCCAATAAAAAAAGGATGTTTTGGTAATTCGATGATCTCAACAAGCCCTGTATCAGGATTTTTGCCACTTGCAAGCATTCCTGCCTGCTCCATCTGCTCCAGGTAAGCGTTGTTGAACTCCCACCTGTGACGATGGCGTTCTGAAATGTGTTCTTCGCCATAGATACGGCTGGCCAGTGAACCGGCTATGATATCGCACGGATAACTTCCCAACCGCATGGTTCCGCCTTTGGTAGTGATCTTTTTCTGTTCTTCCATCAGGTCAATGACCGGTTGTGATGTATTGGCATCCATTTCGGTGGAGTGCGCTCCGGCAAGGCCAAGTACATTTCTTGCAAATTCTATAACCGCCATCTGCATTCCAAGGCAGATGCCGAAGAAGGGAAGTCCGTGTTCACGGGCATATTTCACAGCCAGGATCTTACCCTCTACTCCCCTGTGGCCAAATCCCGGAGCAACCAGCAGTCCGTCGAGATTGCCCAGTTTCTCAGCTACGTTTTCCTGGGTAATGAATTCGCTATGCACATTTACCACCTGCACTTTGGATTCATTCATTGCTCCCGCGTGTACAAATGCTTCGAGAATGGATTTGTATGCATCCTGTAATTCTATGTATTTGCCAATCAGGCCAATGGTGACCTTGCTCTTTGGATATTTGAGCTTGTCCAGGAATTCCTTCCACTTTGAAAGTTCGGGTTCATTAAAATCATTAATGGCCAGTTTCTTCAGGCAGATCAGGTCAAGTTTTTCGCGCATCATTGCCAGCGGAACCTCGTAAATAGTAGGCGCGTCCGCAGCCTCAATAACCGCTTCCTGCTTAACATTACAGAAAAGGGCCACTTTACGCCTGATCTCAATAGAAAGGGGTTCTTCAGTGCGGCAAACGATAATATCAGGATGCACGCCTTCCTGGCTCAGCATTTTTACGCTGTGCTGTGTTGGTTTTGTCTTAAGCTCTTTGGCGGCCTTGAGATACGGTATAAGTGTTAGGTGAACAACCACTACATCTTCATCGGGCAGCTCCCATTGCAACTGGCGAACTGCTTCAATAAAGGGCAGCGACTCAATGTCGCCAACCGTTCCGCCGATCTCTGTTATGATAATATCGTATTGATTGCCTTGCCCAAGCAGGAGCATGCGGCGTTTGATCTCATCCGTAATATGCGGAACCACCTGCACAGTTTTACCCAGGTAAGCGCCTTCCCTTTCTTTGTTGATGACAGTTTGGTAGATCCTGCCGGTGGTTACGTTGTTGGATTGCGAAGTGAAAATATTCAGGAAGCGTTCGTAATGACCAAGGTCGAGGTCAGTTTCAGCGCCGTCTTCCGTTACGAAGCACTCACCATGCTCGTATGGGTTAAGTGTGCCCGGATCCACATTAATGTAAGGATCGAACTTCTGAATGGTCACCCTTAGACCTCTTGCCTGTAACAGCTTTGCCAATGAGGCGGCAATAATGCCCTTACCTAATGAGGAAGTAACACCGCCGGTAACGAAAATGTATTTTGCCATAACCTGGTCGAACTTTATTACAATATTTGATTTCAAGATGGGGACATTCCAATCCACTCACAATGATCTTCCTGCCGGATAAATAACAAACAGGGCGGGGCATTAAATCTTATAGTAAAGAACCCATCTAAACGTGACCTGTGGAGTATCTAAATAAATAGAAAAAGGTCCAGAAGGTCATGCAAACCTACGCCAAATTTCCGTCACGATAAAACGGATAATTCCAGAGTGTGGAAAAGTTGTAAAATGTTTGCCGGCTAACTTTTTGAAACCGTTGCTGCCTGAATGCGGATGAGGCCTTGTTCAGCAAAAAAGTTATTGGCTTTATTGAAGACTTGAATACGAAACCTGCTGTTTCTGAGTGGTTGTTGTAAACTCTTTGGTTGGGGACTGAGTAACAGCGTTTGATTTATCAGCTTCCGGGGTGGTTGCTTTTGCGGAGTGTAAAACGATGATCGCAATAATTTCAATCATCAAAATAATATATCCTGCCTTGTTCTTCATTTAATTGGATTTAGTATCCTGCGTTGCTTCCATTACAGGGAAACCATTAAACGCAAAATAGACACATTTATTTGACATTTCCAAAGAACTCACCCCTGTTCCAGGAAAAATCAGGTACATTTTCTACTTCAAATAATTGATTTTCAAAGGCTATTTTTGAACTCGCGTCCATTTACGTTCCTTTCACAGTGTATGAATTTGAAATGTTCAGAGAAGCATTTTATCTTTCTGTCTTATGAAAAACTGGCCTTTCCTATTGAGTATTTTCCTGTTTATCCAGAAGTCACAGGCACAGACTTCAGCCCCGGAAATTCCCAAATTCAAACTCAGGTGCAGGGAAGTGACACTGACTACCCCTAAACCAACGGACAGCCTGAAGCTCAAATTCACGCACATCAGCGTGAGGGATGAAAGAAGTGATACTTCGAAATTAGGCCTGTTTAAAAGCGCGCTCGATCCGGAAAAATATAAATACTGCCTCGACCAGGGGGCAAATTCCCAGCTGACGACTTTCGTAAATGCTTTTTTTGCTCCAAATGTGGATCCATCCAGCGGTCAGCATATAGTGATGTGCATCAGGAAGCTTTGGATTTTTGCGGATGATACTACCGTAAAACTGAATGCAATGAATTCCCCCATCACCAGAACATGGCTCAGATCGGAGTTCTATTTGTTCAGGGATCCATATTATTATCCGCTCTACCGGTTCGATTCGGTACTTACTGAGGAAGGCCGACCGCGACTTAATTCTATAAAACTGGTTGAAAAAGTGCTCGTCGCCAGTTTGCAGCGACTTAAGCAAATAGACTACCAAACGATTCCGGGGGCAAGACAAATAACCAGTGAGCAATTAAATAATTATTACAGCCAATTCAACGCTTACCCGATTCTTCAGGCTGCCACGATCGGCAAAGGTGTTTTTGAATCGTTTATGGATTTCAGAAATAATCGCGTATCAGATACCAATTTTGAGGTCAGGTTTGAATCTATGTCGGACATACTTTATGTAAAGGATCAGAATGGACAATTTTATGTAAAAAGGAATGTGTGGGGCTTTAGTAATGGAGAAAATGTTTTCATCAGGTTCGGAAATAATTTCTTTCCGTTGTACCGTCATCATAACACCTGGGAATTTTTTGGGTCCGATAAATTAACCGAAAGTTATTTCGGGAATATGTTCGCCCCCTCGCCATCCAGGGGAACTGTCGGAGCGCCTTATTCAGATGTACGGCTACCAAAACTAAAACTTGCCAAACTACAGCTTTACCAACTCGACATGGAAACGGGAGACCTTATTTATTAACCACTGTTGTATTTAATGAGGTATTGAACCGTTTTAATTTCTTTTTTAATTGTTTCGTGATATCGTTACTACAGGTCCTTTGCTATTTTACGGTAACTGGCTACTATCCCTTTAATCAGTGATGAACTGAATCCCTGGTGCTCCATTTCGTTCAATCCTGCTATGGTACATCCTTTAGGCGTTGTTACCTTGTCGATCTCTTGCTCGGGATGGTGACCAGTTTGTATCAGCAATTCCGCGGCTCCTTTTACGGTCTGGGCCGCGATCAGGTTAGCGGTGGCCGCATCAAATCCGATCTCGATTCCACCCTGGATGTTCGCCCTGATATAGCGAAGCGCGTAAGCAATTCCGCAAGCACCCAGAACAGTGGATGCGTCCATGAGTTTTTCGTCGATTGTTGTAACCTGCCCTAATTGATTGAAAACGTCTTCAATATATTTTATCTGTTCCTGTTTGATCTGCCGGTAACTAAGGCATGTCATGCTCTCCTGGATTGCAATAGCCGTATTGGGCATGGCCCGCACAATCGGAAGGCTGGTTCCCATTATTGCTTCTATCTGGTCTATCGTTAAACCTGTTACCGCTGAAACCAGTACGTGTGAATGCCGGAGGTCATTTTTAATTCCGTTCAGCACTTCATCGGCCTGGAACGGCTTCACACAAAGCAATACCAGATCAGCATACCTTACCGCTTCATTATTGTCATTGCTGACCATAATTCCTTTTTCTTCCAGGTGCTTCAATGTTCGGATATGCCTCTTTGTTATGATGATGTGCTCGGGATGTATAAACCCGCTTTTGTAAAGTCCTTCTGCAATGGCAGTACCAAGATTTCCTCCGCCGATGATGGCGATCTTTTTGTTCATTTTTGTTGGTTTGAATAGCACTGCAAAAGTCATGTAAAAAAAGGAACCCCGCATCAGCGGGGTTCGATTTCAGCAACATCGGTTAAATTATTTTAATACAGGTAACCCAGCGCAGCACGGTCATTGCTGTTGAACGGACGGTTCTGACCAGACCCGATGCAGGAAAGCATCCATGAATTTGCGTCAGGACCTGTTGGCGTTCCGGGAATATGGATCGCGCCTACGTTTGAAGACCCTTCGTTAACAGCGGAACCACCACAGCTGTATGAGCGGTTCATATAATCTGTATGCCGGAACCCGATGCAATGGCCTATCTCGTGAGCAAGAATGGTTGCGACAGTTGCTTGTGGCTGATTACCGATTGCACTGGAATTAACTTTTATCTGTCCGTATGGATCTCCACCCGAAGTTGGAAATCCTGCAGATGCAAGGAAGTTGCCGCCTGCTTTCACGATGCTGATGCTGGCGCCGGAAGAAACACGTTGAAAGGTGATTAATAAGTTCTGGGCATTGTATCGTGCAAGCGCTTCATCCAGTGCTGCCACATACGAAACTGGCAGTCTGCTGGAAATGCTGACCGTTATTACACGCGGCAATGCTGTAACAAGGTTGGTGGTACGGTACTGTTCTTCTGTACCGACCCTTAGCAATTGAATACTGGGTGGTGTGCCTTGCAGATCCTGTTGTGTTAAAAGAATGTCGCCTTCAACTATATAACCATCTTCAGAAAGCACTACATTCTTGTTACTGAAGCCAAGAGCATAAATCTTGTCCAGTACATCCTGTGAAATTTCATCCTGACCCGGGGCGGCGTCCTTTTTACAGGAGATCGCCAACGCGCACACGAATAGGATAATTAATGGTTTAAATGTTTTTCTCATGATCAAGTAGGTTTTAATTAACGGATCTGTTGTTGTGACGATGTTGCTAATAGAAGAAAAGTAAATTACAATAATTACAGTGTTGTACGTCCTCCAATACAGCAACCATGTTGCATAAAGCCCGACGACCTAAATTAAAATTCATTCCCTATATTTATTTTTCAAGCCAGCTCATGAGAACGCTTTACTTGTTGGTGCTGACCTGTGCATTTCCATTTATTGCCTTATCCCAGATCCAACCCGATAAAGCGATCATTGACGATTATGCACATCCTGCTTTTGTCCAGATGCTGCGTACATCCGGGAATAAGATCATTATCCAGACCGGTCATTCCATTTATCTTGCCGCCGCTTTTGATCCTGCTGAATTTACCAGGGAAAACGATGCGTTCACTGTGCTGCGGAAATTGTCGCCGGTCCATGCGGTCATCCTGCTGAAACAGCCTTCGCTGATACAAAAAACCGCCGGACTGAAGTTTCTTCTGCCCGCCGGTAATTCATGGAAACTTTCTCCTGCTTTGATGACTGCTTTTAAAGAAAAAGCAGGACCTCTTGAATTAATAATTTCAGTCAGGAATACTGAACATTTCAAAACATCGCTGGCGCAGTTTGTCATAATCAAACAGGAATACCCCAACAATTTGCTGAGGGTTGCAGTGAATGACATGGCAGGACAGAGCGTTTTAATTTCATATGACAGTCTTTTGTTTGCAGACCTGGCGCACCGCAAGCCAAAGGAAGAATTGCTTGTCAGCGGGTTCGATCTGGGCGCCAATCGGGTCAATGCAGTTCATCACCACTATCCTGCAATACATGGCGGAGGCTTAATGGTGTCTGTTAAAGAAAACCGCTTTGATTCTGCTGATATAGATCTCAGAGGCCGGGTGATCAACAGCAATCTTGCATCTCCAACTTTGAGCGGTCACGCAACCATAATGGCTACCATGCTGGCCGGCGCAGGGAATTCTTTTTACGAAGGAAAAGGGGTGGCCTGGAAAGCAAACCTTCAATCAACATCCTTTGCCAATTTATTGCCGGAGCCTGATAACTATTACAGTTCGCAAAAGATCTCTGTACAGAATCACTCATACGGCACCGGAATAGAAAATTATTATGGCGCAGACGCGTCAGCATACGACGCAAGTGTTATTAATAATCCGGTTCTGACGCATGTTTTTTCTTCAGGGAATTCCGGACTGGCGCCCGGCAACGGCCCGTACGCCGGCGTCACCGGATTTGCAAACCTGACGGGGAGTTTTAAAATGGCGAAGAACGTGCTGGTCAGTGGAGCAACCGATTCGGTGGGTAATGTGGAAGGTCCCAGTTCACGGGGACCTGCGTACGACGGAAGGATCAAGCCGGAGCTGGTAGCATTCGGGCAGGATGGCAGCTCAGGCGCAGCAGCGATTGTTTCCGGGATCGCCTTACTGATGCAGGATGCATACAGGAAGATTCACAACGATTCATTGCCACCGGCTGCGCTGCTGAAAGCTATACTGATCAATTCAGCCGACGACATAGGAACAGCAGGACCAGATTATTCTTCGGGTTATGGAAGCGTCAATGCATACAAAGCCACCAAAGCAATCAATAATTCAAATCATTTTTCAAACAACATTCAGCAGGGAAATTCCCAGCGCTTCAACCTGCAGGTACCTCCAGGACTGCGACTGCTGAAAATAACGCTTACATGGACTGATCCACCAGCACAAGCCAATGCGTTCTCTGCACTGGTTAACGACCTTGATTTGGAACTTGTACATCTGCAGTCGGGGAACAGCTGGTTACCATGGACCCTGAGCCGCTTCGCGCTTAGAGATTCGTTGTTGCTTCCTGCAATCCGTGGACGTGATTCAATTAATAATGCAGAGCAGATCACACTTGAAAATCCACCGGCAGGTGATTACGAGATCAATGTGAAAGGCAAAAGGATCAGCAGTTCATCACAATCTTATTTTATAAGCTATGGGGCCGATACGATGAACAGATTTAACTGGATGTACCCAATGCCGGCCGATCCTGTAATGTCAGGAACAAACCAGATGCTTCGCTGGACGTCGGGTTATGCAGCCGGCACCACAGGCAAACTGGAATTAAGCCTCACCAGGGGTACAAGCTGGGAAACGATCGAATCGAATGCAGACCTCAGCAGGAATTATATTCGCTTTACTACCCCTGATACTTTTTCCACCGCGCTGGT
>DASWTK010000337.1:0-18790 GCA_036402175.1 Chitinophagaceae bacterium
TGGCATCCGCTTCATAGTAGAAGATGTTGCGCATATGTGGACTCCGATCGAAAAGAACAATAGATTGCTTCAACTGGAGGGCATCATACTTACAAATCGTCTTTTGTGGTTTGGTGTCGCCCTGGTAGTGATTGCACTCACCTATATTGGTTTTCGATTCACACATCGTACTGCCGGCAACCGGTGGAACTTCTTAAGAAAATTTACCCGACGTTCCCGTACACAATCCGACCCGGAATCACGCATACCCGCTATTTTCATCAGAGAAAAAGCGCACATTTCTGTGCCCCGGGTGAAAAGAACTTTTGGCTTAGCTTTTCATGCACGACAGACAATCGCCATCGCATGGTCATCATTTAAAATGATCGCAACAAGCTGGGCGGGCATCGCCATGCTGGTGGGGATTCCACTGCTTACGATCCCGGTTGTACTTGATCAGATGGAATCCAACGGCGTACCACTGTTACCAATAACCGCACGTGTCATATCGGAATTAACGGCTCCTTTGTCTGATGAGTTAAGCCGATGGGTCATCATTCCATTCCTCATCGTATTCTTCGCTGGTGAACTGGTGTGGCGAGAGCGTGAGTTCAGGCTGGGTGAGCTAACCAGTGTTATGCCTGGGTCTGACTGGGCTCCGTTGCTGGGCAAGTTCCTGGGACTTGATCTTGTGCTTGGTGTGTTTATGTTGCTGCTGATGATCGCGGCGATGGCCGCACAATTGATAATGGGTTATGATAAGCTGGAACCGGGATTATATCTGCGGATACTGTTTGGATTGCAGCTGACCGACTACCTTCTTTTTGCTGTACTGGCCCTGGTAGTTCACGTAGTAACAGATCATAAATACGTCGGCCACCTGGTGGCGATCATCGCGTTTGTATTTATCACACTCGCCTCGCTGTTTGGAATTGAACACAACCTGCTCATATACGGCGCCGCTCCGGGCTGGTCGTATACCCAAATGCGCGGCTTCGGGTCTTCAATTGAACCCTGGTTGTGGTTCAAGCTTTATTGGTTTGCGTGGGCAATGCTGCTGGCAGTGATCGCGAGGCTGCTATGGGTGCGCGGAAAGGAGAGGGGATTTAGAGTACGGCTTCAATTGGCGCGTCAGCGATTGAATCGTCCGGCTATTTTAATCGGAGCACTGTCACTGGTGTTGATGCTGACGTTGGGCGGATTTATCTTTTACAATACAAATGTGCTGAATGAATATTATACCGCATCGGAAATAAAAGAGCGGAGCGCGGGATATGAACGCCATTACGGGCAATTCGAAAATATTCCACAACCTAATTTAAAAGCTGTCAAACTTCATGTTGAGATCTATCCTCAGCAAAAAGAAGTAGATATTAGTGGTACTTATTACTTAGTTAACAATAGCAAGGTGACGATCGATTCCATTCACCTTGCAACAGTACCCGGTGTTGAAACGCGCTCCGTACAATTTGACCGCGTTACCGCAGCTGTTCATAACGACGAAAAATATTTTCACCGGATTTACGCGCTGACAATACCTCTTCAACCCGGTGATTCATTACGAATGGAATTCCAGGTACAGGTCAAATCGAAGGGCTTCAGAGAAAACGGCATCGATCATTCCGTCGCGAAGAATGGTACTTATTTTACGAATGGCTGGCTACCCACGATCGGTTACCGGAGCAGTCGCGAACTTATAACCGCAAGTGACCGGCGTGAATATGGACTTGCACCTCAACCGCTGATCGCATCCCTTTATGATGTTGAAGCGCGAAACAATCACCGGGAAGGAATTGTGTTTGAAGCAGTGATCGGCACCAATAGCGATCAGGTAGGCGTGGCGCCCGGTGCGCTGCGTCGGACATGGACCGAAGGTGGTCGTCGTTATTATCATTATTCCACCGATGATCCTATCGGTAATGAGTGGGCATTTTTTTCAGCAGATTATAAAATACATGAGGCAAAGTGGAAGAATCCTTTTGACACAAGCAAGGTGGTGGAAATCCGGATCTTTCATCACCCTGATCATACATCACATCTTGACCGGATGGTACGGAGCATCCAGGCTTCGCTGGAATATTACTCCAGGCAGTTTGGCCCTTACCGTTACAAACACCTGAGTGTAGTTGAAGGTCCCGGACTGGGTACTGGCATGCACGCGGATGCGGCAATGATCAGTCATTCAGAGGGATTCACTACGTGGGACCCGGAGGACACGGATGGTAGTCACGATCACCCTTATGCGATCGTGGCGCACGAGATGGCTCACCAGTGGACAGTGCCGTTTGCAGCCGTAGAAGGAGCGCCTGTGATGTCGGAAAGCATCGCCTGGTATTATGGGATGAAACTTGTAGAGCATGCAAGAGGGCGTGGTCATTTGCAGCAACTTCTGAATTATATGCGGCAGCCATATCCCTATCCTGCGATTCGAAGGGGTGAACCATTGCTTCGCGGACTTGATCCATATCTCTCATACCGACGTGGGCCATTTGCTTTGTATGCTTTAAGCGAGTACGTTGGCGATGAAAAAGTGAACGCGGCTTTGCGGCGACTGTTAGAAAACCATCGGGCGAATGATGCCCCGCTAGCTACGACGCTTGATCTGTACCGTGAGCTGCAGGCGGTGACTCCTGATTCTTTAAAATATTTGCTGCACGATCTGTTTGAAGTGAATACTTACTGGGAATTAAAAACAGAAAACGCGAAGGCGAAGCAAACAGCGAAAGGAGAGTGGCAGGTAACGTTGGGCGTGCATTCGCGTAAGGTAGTATTCAGTGAAGACGGCGTACAAAAGGAAATACCGATGAACGACCTGGTTGAGGTCGGAATATTCGGAGAGACAAGGCCCGGCGAGGAACCATACCAACCTATTTACCTGCAGAAACACCGGATCCGGTCGGGAAAACAAACTATAACGGTGACAGTTCCCCGCAAACCGGTCCGTGCTGTTATGGATCCCGATCACCTGATGGTGGAATTGGAGATGGATGATAATGTTAAGGAAGTTGAGTTGGAACGATAAAAGGGCCCCGGTTACATCAAAAAAGCGAATTATCCTTCGCTTTTTTGATTTAAATCTCCATTCCAGACAGATTTCATACTGAAATAAGAACTATACTGCGCTTTTGGTGTATTTATTAGAATTTTTGGGTAAATTACATTCAAAAGCGAACTATAGTGCGTAATCAAATAGCAGAAATAGGAAAGACCATTCGTAAAAGGCGGGAATTATTGGGTTTGCTACAGCCACAGCTTGCTTCTATTTCAGGCATTAGTACCCGCACCATTCAGCTCGTGGAAATGGGAAAAGCCAATCCCTCGCTGGAGACACTGATCAAATTGGTTGATCCCCTGGGCCTTTCAATAAAACTATTGCTTAAAGAACCCAACGACAAATCTGAAGATCATTTGTAAAACGATATGGCTATTTCAATAAATAAAACAGCCAGGGTTTTTTATAATGGGCAACCCGCAGGAAGATTAATTAAAACGGGGAATAAATATCGTTTTATTTACGATGAGGCATACATAACTACTACGGGTAGTCGCCCTGTGAGTATTACCCTTCCGCTACAGCGGGAACCCTATGAAAGTGACATCCTGTTTCCTGTTTTTACCAACATGCTGAGCGAGGGAGCCAACAAACGCGTACAATGTCGAATGTTGAAGATTGATGAAAATGATTACTTCAGTTTATTGCTCGCTACAACAAGAGACGATAGCATTGGACCAATTACCCTAAAAGCAATCGATGAACCTGAATGAACTAAAATATTGCCCTTCAACTTTGAAAGCAGGATTTACTACCTATAGTCCGGCGGCGCAACAGGCTTTATTTGGAAGTCGTTCAAAAAAAGTAAGCCATATTTTACCCTTCGGACCACCGGGTAAAAATCCGGAGATGACCCGTGAGTATAATGAAAAGAGAAAAACGATCAGTATCAGCGGCGTTCAGGAAAAATACAGTCTGCTGCTCAAAAGAAATGAATTAGCACTAACGGAAACAAAGGGAACTCATATTTTGAAGCCCGTACCAATGGAACGTCTCGAAAGAATTGAAGAAATGCCGGCCAATGAGCATGTTACCATGCAAATAGCTCACCAGATATTTAATATTAAAACCGCGGCATGTGGTATGATCTTCTTTGACGATGGTTCACCTGGCTATATTACCAGGCGATTCGATTATAAACCTGATGGTACGAAATACCAGATAGAGGATTTTGCCACGCTGATGGGAAAAAGTCCCGAACGCGAAGGGGAGGATTTCAAATACAACGCATCATATCTGGATATTGCCAGGTTGATCTCTAAATATGTTCCCGCAGCTACCGTAGAATTAATTAACTTCTTTCGAATCGTTGTATTCAATTATTTGTTCGCAAATGGCGACGCGCATTTGAAAAATTTTGCATTGATGGAAAGTGAACAAGGTGATTATTTGTTAGCGCCTGCATACGATCTTTTGTGTACAGCATTGCATATTGACGATGCAAACCTGGCTTTAAATAATGGTTTGTATGAGGGTGACACAAACGAGTCATCATTTGCCCACCATGGAATTTACACCCGCCAGTCTTTTCTGGTATTCGCGGAAAAAATTGGTGTTCATTCTTCTCTTGCTGATAAGGTTATCGATGATTCAGTGAGATCTATTGATCCTGCTTTAGAAATGGTAAGCCGTAGTTTTTTAGGTAAAGAAGCCAAAGAAAAATATGGAGAAATAATCAGGGAAAGGCAGCAGAGGTTTGCATTAAAGTAATTAGTCCGTTACGCCCGGCTTCCTAATAAAAGAATTGCTCCAGCACAATCCGGCCATTTTTTACTTCATAAAGCATGATCTGATTTATCTGAACTCTGCCGTGACCTTTCACTGTAATATCCAGTTCCCTTCCAACAGCGAAGTGGTTGGCAGCCACAAGAGGTTCGCTTGTAAACGACCTGTGTACGGCTTCTATCCTTTTTACAAAATCCTCACCTTTTTTCCTGACACGGGCTTTTCCTTCTTCGTCCTTGAAATAAGGTGAATTTGGGGGCTCAATACTTTTTACATCATCTGCGAAAAATTCATCCTGGATTTCAAACCATTTTTCCTGTTGCGCGAGCTCATTAAAACGCGCTGCTACTTCGTAAGTTGTCATTGCTTTATTATCTTTTTTTAGAATACAAAGCTATTGGCTGAAAAATGTATTTACAGGGTGTTAATAAGACTTTGTAGTGGGTTGATTTGGACAAAATACCTGAAGAAGCGTTATGCCTTTTTGGTCGGAAGATTTGGCAAGCATTACGGCATTGATGTAGAGGCGCCAGTCACCCGCATACTTTACCAGTGTCTGTCTGTAAGACTTACCATTTACCTTGCCATGTATGGGAATGGGGCTGGTTGTTTTTCCGGCGGAATTAAAAATGTCAGACAGTATTTCTTCCGGAACCCTAACAAATGGATTAATCCCGATGCGTTCGATTGTAGCGATAAACTGGTGCATTTTGCCTGATTTCAAAAGGTAACTTTAGTGCCGCTCATCAAAATAGCAAATTTTCAAAGAATGCCTTTATGTATGCTTGATACATTTGGTTATGAAACGATCTGCTTTTTTTGATTTCGACAGAAAGATAAGCCTTGCAATAAATAATTGGATGCCATTTATGCTCTTTATCCTGGGAGGACAGGCCATAGCGCAGAAACCGGTTGACAAAGATGTTTTTAAGTTGATCATCGGTTATGAACAGGCCTTGATGGATGGTGTTGCTATTGGCGATAAAGCGCTTTGGAATAAACGCCTTCACGATAGCTGTGTGATTGTGATGGAAGATGGCAGGACACTAACCAAGGCAAAAATGATCAAAGATCTCAATCCACTGCCCAAGGGTTACGTTGGCAGAATCGTAGTGATTGAGCCGAAATTCCAGCGGTATGGAAATACGGTGGTGATCACTTTTGTAAACGATGAATACCTGGATCTGTATCAGCAGCACATTCATACGCAATACCGGCAATCAGATACCTGGCAACTAATCGATGGACAATGGAAAATTATTTCCATGCAGATTTTTGAAATTCCTAAAAACCCCAGTCCGATCGTTATTGATCCTGCAATCCTGGCGCGATATACCGGCGTTTATCAGTTGAGTCCGGAACGGACGGCTCAGGTTTTTGTTGAAGGGGGTAAACTGATGGTCAAAAAAGGTGAACGGCTAACCGAGCTGCACGCCCAAACCGAAAATGTATTTTTTAGAGCAGGTGACGGAAGGGTTGATGTGTTGTTTCTTGAAGACACTGATGGTAAATATCGGATGATTGAACGGAGAGAGGGAGAGGACCTGGTTTGGAAAAAGGTTTAGCGACAGGCATTTTTAAAAGAAAGCAGTAATACATGAGAGGTTTATGCACTTTTCAGGTATGTAATATCTTTGTCGCGTGATTTGAACGTTATGCTGTATAATAAACTTATATATCCTTCAAAAGAATTAGCTCACGTAATACAGCATATACGAATTTTGGAGGCCTCACCCAAAGAACTTGAAAGCGGCCATCTGATCCCGGTTGGTGCATCTGAAATGGTTTTTAATCTTTCGGAAACTCCTGTTTACATTGGCGAAACCCGCGAAAAGGCTCCTGTTATTGAATGGATTGGGCAGTTTACAAGGGCTATGCACGTGCAGGTCGATGGTCCTGTGCAGCTGTTGATCGTTCGTTTCCATCCACATACTGCCAGGATTTTTTCGTTGCATCCAATGAATGTTTTCACCAACACGATAACACCTCTTCAGGATCTGATGGGAGCAGGTGTTAATAGTGTATTCAATAAAATGCAGGATTACCAGTCATGGGAGCAACGGATATCATTACTTTATACTTTTTTGAAGAGGTCGCTGTATAGCAGTAAAGAAAAAATTGAAAGATCCTGGTTAGTACAAAACTTTTTTGATCAGCAGAAGGCCGAAGGAAATAAATCGACCACGAAAATCCGTTATAGTGAACGGTATTTTCAGAAGCTTTTTAAGGAATCTGTAGGAATAAGTCCAAGAAAATATTATAAGATCCAGCGGTTTCACAAGAGCATAACGTTGCTTGAAGGGAGGGAGGAAAACCTGGCAAGGGTTGCCTTTACTTGCGGTTATTCAGATCAATCGCACTTCAACCGTGAATTCAAAGAAATGGCCGGATGCACGCCTCTTCAATACCAGCATAACAGAAGTTCGGTCAACACTATTTGACAAAAGAAGATTGTTCGTTTCGATTCTATTTATTTCCCGTCCACGTTGCTTTCTTTGTTATAAAAATCAGCATGCTACATAGAAAATTCGGGATAATACTTATCCTCTCTGTCTGCTTTTGCAAATGCTTATCAGCGCAAAAAAATCTCACAGAAGTCCATAGGCAAATTCTTCACAGCAATTCATTGTACGGCAAAGCGTTTGAAAATGGCGACTCATCGATATTTATAAACAGGTATACCATGGATGCGTGGATTATGCCACCCAATATGCCTTCTTTAAAAGGTAAAACAGCGGCGCCTGTGTTCTTTACGATCGCTTACAGGCAGATGGGCATCCGCAACGTCATATTGACTATGGAAGAATTAGTGGGTGATGAGTCGTACCAGGCTGAAACGGGTAACTTCCAGCTGATAGATAAAAGCGGAAAAACGCTTGACAGAGGAAAATACCTTGTGTTATGGAAGAATGAAAATGGGATTTGGAGGATGCATCGTGATTGCTTCAATAGCGATGGCCCATTATCACAACAACCTCAGTTTTCAAAGGATTAAAAATGGAGATTTTTTAAGTAAATTCTTTGACCGGTATTTTATTTTGAACATTCAGCCGGAGATTTCTGCTGTCTGTTTTATCAGTTGATCACCTGCCGCACCTTCATTAGTTTCAGGGTTATGTCATACTCATGCAGCATTTGTAATTCTTACAGGGTATTGCATTTGCCCGAATTAGAAATTTTGCACAAATACTTGCTTTCGGAGATCTCAAAAGAAAACTACGACTCCGGGCTGATCCATATTTACGTCAATGAAATACTGGACCTTTCACTGAACAAACATTCAGTCAGATGTTACTCCCCGGCCCACCAGCATATGGAGAAATATATCCCGGTTATCGACAGAGCTAAGGATTTCATCTTAACGCATTTCGACACCGATATCATTTTGAATGACGTATCACAGCATGCTATGATGAGCCCCTTTCACTTGTTGAGGATATTCAAATGTATTATGAACTATTCCCCTCATTCATACATCAGGAAGGTCCGGTTGAAAAATGGACAGTTGCTACTTCGCACAACCAATCTTTCCATTGCCGATATCAGTTTACGATCGGGCTTTAACAGACCTGATTATTTTGCTACGGCATTTGCGAAAGAATACGGTATGGCGCCAAACCGGTTTCGGAAATCTCACGCGATAACTGCACCGCACAGCAAAAGGCTTATTGCATCTTTGCAACCATTATAGTTCGCCTTTGCTAAAGCCCGGCGAATATGAAACCACTTCTGATTCATACCAGGATCAGCAAAGCTGATCCGATTGATCCCGCCAAAAAAATCCGTGAAATCCTTAAATCCATTTCAAATCAGTGATTAAAGATTTTGTAATAAATCACTGATTATTTATTGTTTGACTTTTATTTTAGAAATTCTTTGGATTTAAGGATTTCACAGATTTCATTTATTGAAATTATCAATATTCACTTTTAGCTCAAGCATTATTAACCTTCCAATCGACGGCGAGCCAACGAATTCAAGTTGTTTGGTATTAAAAAGATTGCTGACGTTTATGCCTGCCGAAAGCAATTCATTGAACTTGTACCCTGCGCCTAAATCTACAGTGGTGAAGCCACCCAGCGGGCCCCAGTCGAAGTTTTTGATATACACCGGTCCGCCATTCCCGTCGCGGACCTCTCCTCTTTTTCCTGCTCCTGCTTTGGTGCCGATTTGATTGCCACTGTAAAAATCAAATTCAGCCACATATCGCACCGAAATGTTGGCTGTCATTTTTTGTTTCAACAGGTTTTGAAAACTCAAGATCGCCAAACCCCGGTGGTTGGCACTGTTCAGGCTTTTTTCATCTGCCATAACAAATCCGTCTTTGTTGGCATCATTTTCCATTTTACCTTTTTTAATGTCGGATCCGATCCATGAATACTTTACAGCAAGATTCAGGATCTTATTAAAAGTATAAGTAAGCCCCGCATCAAACCCATAAACCCGCACATCGCCAAAATTAAAGACGGTTAAAAATCTAGCATTCCTCAGCGTATCGTTGATCACCTGTCCTGCAAATGCAGGATTATGATGTAGCGGCCTGTTTCCAATTGATAGAGCCCTGCCACCCACTGTAATTGATGGGCTGAAGAAATTTTTACTGAGCCCATTGTAATAATTGATATCTACGTACAGTTTTCCTGTTATGTTTCCTTTGTAACCAAACTCCCAGGTATTGATCTCTTCGGGTTTCAACGGCGTGATGGTTTTGACTGATGCAGGGTCGCTGAACCTGGAAAAGTTAGGGATATATTTTACACCTTCTCCGTTACCATAAAAAAGGTCGTTGAGATTGCCATACTGGAAAAACACGCTGGGCATGGAATAAGCCCTTGCCCAGGTGATGCGAATGCTGCCATCGGCTATGCGTTTTACCAAACCCAGTTTAGGCGCAATGAAATTGCCGAAGTTGCTATGGTTGTCCCACCGGACTGCACCCACAAAACGCAGGTTCCAGGGCAATTCCTTTTCCAATTGTAATACTGCTCCCAGTTGTGTAATATTTATTCGTTGAAAACTATCCACCAGTGAAATACCAAATGCATGTGGCTTATCTTTCTGGTATGAAAACCCGGTAACCAAAAACAAACCGGCTTGCTGAATTTTATAATTGTATTGCGCTTCGGCATTGAATCGTTGTGATTTCTCTTTTACTCTTATGCCATAACGCATGGCGTTTATTTCGGCAGAGTCGGGTGAAAGCCTGCGATTGGGTCCACTGGTGAGTGTGCTGTGCGTTCTGTTCCAATAATCCATCGTGTGCGCGCCGATATTGAAACTGCTGCCAATGTCGGCCCACGTATTGTAAACAGTTATAAAAAACCGCGGATGCACCAGGCGGCCCTGCAGAAAGTTATTGGTCATGTCCCTGAACTGCAGGTGTCCGTTGGTATGTGTATTAATACTGTTATTGTTACTTCCGCCTGTTGAAAGAATGATGTCAGTTTTTGGTATCGCACTAAAATAAACATGTGCTTCGCCGCGGATATGCCGGAAATTGAAATTGATGTTTCTTTCGGGAATGGCAACTGGCGGGCCGAAAAATGGTGTGCTGCCTGTTTGATTTCCGGCATAAACACTGTCGTAAAATTCAAAATCTTTTCCTGTCGAATATTCGCCGCTTAGCTTATAGGCCCACTTGTCATTGATTTTTGTTGCATGACGAAAACGTCCGCTAAACTGATAACGGTTGCCTGCACTCAGGCTAACTGTGGTGCCTTGTGATGTGCGGGGGTCTTTAGTGATGAAGTTGATCATGGCATTGTGCGCGTTGGGGCCATACAGTGCCGTCTGCGGGCCCAGTACCACTTCCACCCGTTCAATATCGTCTTTTACTAACGAGTAATTGTTATGCATCATCAGGTTGGCGCTTAGCGGGGTCATGCTGTTTCGGCCGTCGATCATTTGAAACACTTTACCATTAAATGCATTATTCAACCCCCTTGCATTAAACGATGCATGATCCACGCTTGTTCGAGTAAATTCAATGCTCTGCACTTTTGATAACAATACATAAACATTGGAACCGGTGAACTGCTCCAGCTCTTTTTTGCCTATTACCTGTATTGACGCTGGAGCAACAGTAATTTTTTCAGGACGTTTGGAAACAGATACTACGATTTCATCTCCCGTTTGATAACCTAAGACCAGCGCTACATTTACAGTGTTACCACCATCGGCAACTGAAACATTCAGCTCCGTCGTCTGGTAACCTACATGCGATATTATCAGCACTATATCGCCAGCCTTATATACAGTGCATTTATAATATCCTTTATTGTCGGAGACGGTTGAAATAGAGCTGCCTTTAATGGCAACAGTGGCGCCTGGAACTCCATTTCCATTTTGGTTATCAGTAATTCGTCCCCTTATTTCATGTGGTTGTGCAATAGAGTACAGGAAGGAACTTAAAAGTAAGAATGCAGACATCAACTTTTTCATGTGAGTTGTTTTGGCGGCAAATTTTTATTCCAGCAGTTTTAGGAAACTGTTGAGGTAAAACTTTCCAATTGGCAATTCTTTCTTTCCTATCTCTACAATTTCATGCGTAAATGAATCAATTTTTTTTATGGAAACAATGTATGACCGATGAATACGGATGAACTCATTATCCGACAACATCGCTTCGATTGAAGAAATGGTTTGCCGGGTAATGATAGAACTGTTGTGTGTAAACACCTTGAGATAGTCCCTGGAGCTTTCAATGTATAGGATATCTTCGAGCATGACCTTGACCATCTTTCTGTCGGCCTTCAGATAAATAAAACCGGAATTGATTTTTTTATCCTGGGTTATACTGACAGCGGTGTTACCCGTTAACTCTTCTTTTTTTTGCGGAAAGGCTTTGCTCACAGCCCGCAGAAAACGATCGATTCGTATGGGCTTTAATAGATAATCCACCACGTCCAGTTCAAATCCTTCGAGTGCATATTCTTTATAGGCAGTTGTGAAAATTACTTTCGGAACGTTGCGTAGTGATTTTACAAAGTCGGTACCGCTAAGGTGTGGCATGCGGATGTCTAAAAAGATAAGATCAACCGGGTCATTGTGCAGAAATACCATGGCATCAATGGCATTGCCACATTCGCCCACCAGCTGTAAAATGGGTACTTTTTCAATATAGCGGCGGATGACATCCCTGGCCATGGGCTCGTCATCTACAATAAGGCATTTGATCGCTACATGATTTCCGTTAGGCATATTCAGTTTTTGGTTCAAGTTCTGTTATAGTTATTGATGAAGTGTCGGAAGCAAGTTCCAGCCTCAGGTTCACCACAAACACTTCAGATTCGTCAACGATCTCCAGTTCATGCTTACCGGGATATAACAGCTCCAATCTTTTTCTGACATTGTCAATGCCAGTGCCCGACCGGGGATGCAACACTGGTTGATCAGGCGCCTTCCCGTTCATAAGTTTCATGTATAATTCCCTGTCAATGATTTCTATCTTCAGATTGATCCAGGGCCCACTGAGAAATCTGCTGGCGCCGTGTTTAAAGCAATTTTCAACAAATGGCAACAACAACAAAGGGGCTATTTTCAGATGACAGGAATCGTCGGGTAACGACAAATGCAGGTCGAGCTTGTTGCCATACCTGATTTTTTCAAGATTGATGTACTCCCGTATCATAGCCAGTTCCTTTTGTACCGGCACCAGGTCCTTGCTTCCTTCAGCAAGGATGTAGCGCAGTACATCGGAGAGTTCCATGATCATTTTAGAACCTCTGGGCGATTCAGTTTGTGTTTGCGAATAGATATTGTTAAGCGTATTGAATAAAAAATGCGGATGCACCTGTGCCGTTAACAATTGCAGTTGCGATTCGGCATTTTCTTTCTGTAGTTGTATATTCTTTTGCTCTTTCAGGTACCATTGTTTTATATACTTGAATCCCGCTAAAAATGTGGTAGGTGTCATGGCGCCTAAAAACACGGCAAGGATAGCCATGAAGTGGCGCACGCTTTCGGGCCTTTGCGTATCCTGTAGATATTTGCCGGGAATTGTGGCATTCAGGATAACTGGTACGAGGTTAATAAATACATACCGGTACAAAAAATAATGAGCACACCATGCTGCCACCAGCAACACAACTGCCTTTAGTAATTTGTTTTGCCGGGTATAAACGGGCAGGATCAAATAGAGGGTGATATAAGTGATAGGAACCTGGAAAGCTACGATCATGAAACTTTCGGCAGACGTAAATGGTATATTGTTGAAGTTTGAAGCTTCCGGCTTAAGTATTGGTGAGGCAATATGCAATAGCATGAAATAGGGAGTCCACACAGACCAAAAAAGAATGTGCCGCCAGATGCGGTCATTTTTTTTCTCGGAGAATATGAAGCTCTGACTATTCATATTAACTACTTAAACAATAAACAGCTTCGCCGGTTACGCATAACCAGCTGCAACAGTTGTCGCCGGTTCAGGTACCGTTTTTGCAACCGGTTTTCCATCAGTAAGTTCAATCCGAAGGTTTACAACAAACACCTCCGGCTCATTGCTGATCTGCAATTCGTGTTTGTTCGGGTATAAAAGCTCCAATCGTTTTCGGACATTGTTAATTCCGGAGCCCGGTTCTGATTTCCTGTCATGTTGATTGGGATCTTTTCCATTCATGAGTTTCATGATAAGTTGCCGGCCATTGACCTCAATTTTCAGGTTGATCCAGGGTGCCGTTAAAAATTTACTGGCGCCATGCTTAAAGCAGTTTTCGACAAAGGGTAACAACAGGAGCGGCGCTATTTGTAATTGGCCGGTATCAGCGGGTATAGATAAATGAAGATCGAGGTTATTGCCGTACCTGATCTTTTCAAGATTGATATAGTCCCGTATCATTGACAGGTCTTCCTGCAATGGCACCAGTGGCTTGCGGCCTTCGGCCAGAATATACCGCAGCATGTCTGATAGTTCCATGATCATCTTAGAACCTTTGGGCGATTCTGTTTGTGTTTGCGAATAAATATTATTGAGCGTATTAAAAAGGAAATGAGGATGCACCTGGGCGGTGAGCAATTTTAATTGCGACGCTGTATTTTCTTTTTGCAATAGCAGGTTACGCTGCTCTTTCATATACCACTGCTTCACAAAATGGAGCATAACTAAAAAACCGGCGCCGGTAAAAACGCCTTTGGTAACTGAGAACAAAGCGACCACAATATTTGGCATCGGTGGTATCTCCATATAACGGTACCATTTTTCAGGCAATACCCAATTAACCACATGTGGTGTAATGAAGCCTGTAACCATTATACTGATGGCGGCGGTTGCTACCCATATACCCGTTGCGCAAATCAAGGGTAGTGTCAGGTTCTTTATTTTGAGAAACAAGGGCACCGCTATATACAGGATGGCATATGCGCAGAAAGCCTGGGGGATCTGCATCATCAGGCTTCTGACAAATACTGCAGGATAATTGCTGAAATAAGAGGACTGGGGTTTCAGCAATGGATTGGCTGAGTGTAAAATGGTGAAATAGACTGCCAGGGCCATCCAAAAAAGCAGGTGCCGTAATATGCGGTCGCCTCTTTTTTCTGAGAATATAAAGTTTTGGCTAAGCATGGGGGTTGCTTATTAAAAATACCCTTTTTTATACAGGAAATAAAAGGAAATGAGATAATCCGGCGATTAAGTGCGACTAAACACCTTTGTCTGCGACAGAAATTTTAAACTGCTAAAATTATCAGTTGAGTCTCTCATAATGAAAAACGATATCACTGACTGGTGTAACCGCTGCTACAGTAGGCATGTCCATCGCTTTTAAAATTGTGGCAATTTCATTTTGTCGCTCAGTTTTTCCTGTCTGTCAACTTAAATATTTACCAGGTCGCAAACGAAAAATTCCCGCTTGTCCGGGTAATAGTTTTATAGTGGATCAACTTTTTTGTTCATCTATAAAACGATTCGTTATGAAACCGGTGAACCTTTCAAAACCTGCTGCTTTTCTTGCAGGATTCATATCACTGTTTTTTCTCTCCTGTAAAAAAGAAACCTCACTCAACCCCGGATTGACAGCTGACGAGCAGTCTTCATCAGCATCCAAAAAGCCAAACGATCCGGGCTTTGCGGAAAATGACATGGTGTTGTTCTGGAATGATAAAGCTGCGACAGTACTTAATGAAGGATTTTCACAACCCGCCCGCACACGGGTTTTTGCAAGAATCCAGGTTGCAGTACACGATGCGCTGAATAGCATTAAGCCTAAGTATGAACGTTATGCTTATTTCGAAAGGGAACAGCATGCCGATCCCGATGCGGCTGTTGCTTCTGCCGCGTATTGGATTATGAAGCAAACTACGCTTCCAGGGAATTTTCCGATTGATCAATGGTACAATGAAAGTTTAGCAACTATCCCGGATGGAAAAAGCAAAGAATTGGGTATAGATCTTGGAAAGCGCTCTGCTGATGCGCTTATTGCCAATCGGGCAAACGATGGATTTACCCAACTTATTCTCAACTCGGTCAATCCACCCAATGGCACTAATCCGGGCGAATATCGTTCTACCCTTACCGCAGTGAATTGGATGCCCACACAAACACAGTTTCCATTCAGAAATGTGCCTAACTGGGGCACAGTAATGAAACCCTGGGTCATTGAAAGCAATCAGCAATTCAGACCGGCCGGACCATATGCTGTCAATTCAGCTGAATATGCTGCTGACTTCAATGAAGTAAAGGCTAAGGGCGCCAGGGTTGGCGGTACCCGTACGGCGCAGGAAGAAAAGATTGGAAAATTCTGGAGCGAAAACAGGCCATCCTATCTCTGGAACATTATCGTACGAAAAGCGATTGAAAGCAAAAAGCTGGACGCGTGGAAAACAGCAAGGCTTTTTGCGCTCGTGCATGTTTGTATGGCGGAAAGTATCAACTCTCAATTAAATGCCGGTTACTATTTTTATTTCTGGAGGCCGGAGACCGCCATTCGCCTGGCTGCAACTGACGGAAATGATAATACCGCCGGCGACATCAACTGGTTACCTGCACTCACAGAAACTCCCATTTTTGTTACGCCTCCTGTGCCCGGCTATCCGAACGGATATGCAGCATATGGTGGTTCAACAGCCGAGATATTGAGATTGTTCCTGGGCACCGACGAAACTTCAATTGACATCACTACCACTTCTATCAATCCGTCTGTAACACTACCGAAACCATCATTCCATTTCTCCAGCTTTTCAAAGGCGGCAAGAGACAACTCGCTTAGTATGATCTATAACGGATGGGATTTCAGGAAATCGGTAATGGAGGGAGAAAATATGGGAAAGCAAATCGCCAACTACGTCTTCTTCCATCATTTCAGGGAAGAGTGATCCTGGCGAAAAAAAATCAATCACTTAAAACAAATAAAAATGAAAAAGCATCTTTTATTTACAGCACTTGTAACATGTGTGTTTGGGATTTCATGCCATAAAGAAATCGGCGAAGATAATCCCACCCAGTCAGAAGCTACCATAACATCCATGAACGACCCCTCACAGAAGTTCAATGTTTACAAAGGCGAGCAAGTACCCGTTGGAAATGGCTATGCAAGAACGTGGATTAAGATGAACCATCTTGATGAACCAGTTGAAATCGGAATTCAGTTTACCCCGGAAGCACTTACAGGCCTGCCCGATCATGTAGAACCCGGCCAACCGCATCCGCACTACGATATTCCGTTGCATCATAAGGCAAAAGAAGTAACTGCCTTTGATCATGTTGTAATCAACTGGAATCCGCAAGGACATCCACCCGCGGGCCTTTTTGATGTACCACATTTCGATGCGCATTTTTACTTCATGACAGTTGCAGAAAGGTTATCCATTTTTCCAGGAGACCCCAAAGCGCTGATTCTGCCTCCACTCAATGAGCGGCCTGCTGGCTATATCGCTTCCACCGATGCAATACCTGCTATGGGGAACCACTGGATAGCGCCACCTGTGATTCCTCCTTTTACGAAAGTGTTGATATGGGGATCGTACAATGGTAAAATGACGTTTATAGAACCAATGGTGACTGTGGCCTACATGCAAAGTGGAGCTACAACGCACCAACAATTTGGCCAGCCGGTAGTTTTCCCTAAACCCGGTAACTATCCAAAGCAGTACAATGTGTACAAGGATGATAAGGGCAATCATCAGATAACGCTGTCCGATTTTATAGCGCGGTAACAGGCAAAGCCCGGAATCGTATGAGGTTACGAATCCGGGCTTAACTTCTTAAAGTGATTTAATAATGGAAAAAATTTTTAAGGACCTGAACTGGGAGGAGGACTGGGGTGGCTACAGTATTCTCATTAGCCAATTCAATGCCCACAATAAGTCAGTGGAATCTGTGAAAGTGTTCATACAAAAAAACGACCTGGTATCGTGGACCGAAGTGCCTTCCATTCCAACGGTATCTGCAGAAGGATATTCTTATAGTTTGAAAGATAGTTTGCAGATTCATTATTTGGGCAGTGAGGCGGTGGAGCACCCGGTGATCAGGATAATTTATTGAAAAGATGATCCCATGAAAAAACTGTGACCTTTATGAGCCATTATATGCATTGTATTGTTTTAGGGTAGTTTTTAAAAACGGGCAAGGGAGCTTATTTCAAATAAACGGCAACAAATTTTGCAAGAGGCGCCATTTTTGCCCTTATCAATTGCAGGGTGTCACCTTTCAGGTAATAGCTATCTGTATTTTGCATGGCTTTAAGCATCAGGTCCTCCGTTTCCTGCGCACCAGCGCAAAACATTTTGGTAACGGCAAGCGGGGAAAAAGAAATCCGGTTGTTGGCTTGTAGTTGAAACGTACCGCTGAAGTTATTGCAGCCACCACTTCCGTTAACCCTGTTATCCTGAGTGTGAAGAATCATATGCGGCTCTTTCTTTCCGCTGGCGGATGCTGTAACGGCATTACCGCTTACCTCAATCAGTTTCCAGTATTTGTTTAACTCGCTTCCGCCTGCCTTTGCCAAGACATACATTGAAGAAAGGTTACCAGTCACTGGCTTGCCGTTCATATCCAGTTGTGTAAGCTTGTTTTCACCAACCTGGTAATAGGCTGATGCGACTCCATCCTTAATGTTTTTGAGGACAATCTGAGTTCCGTCTTTATTCCATTCAAAACTTCCTTCAGAAGAAAATACTTCGTTGCTTTTCCCGAGGTATTGGGTCTGTAACACGTATGTATTATTTTCCCGCAACGTTATTTTTGTCGCTATTCCATTGCAGTCTGCACAGGGCACAACACCGTTGTAAACTCCTTGCCAGTCAAGTGAAGTTTTACTTGTGTCCCCGGTATTTTGTGTAGATGAACAACAGATAAGAAAGAGTGATGAACAAACTGCGAAAAATGAAAGAAATATACTTTTCATAAACATTATTTAGGTTCAGAAAGAGTTGTTGAGAAGACCGGTTATATGCTTCAGTTTTATTATTTGAAAAGGTTTAATGCACTAAGCCAGCCGCCTCGCTGTTTGCTCCAACTACTCAGTAACGCTTCGGGCTTTAGTCCGCCTTCGAAAGTTTTAAGCAACCCTGCTGCATCAGACATTGTTTTGACCGTATTGGCAGTTTGCAGAATTGTTTGAGCGTTGATGCCTTGTTTAAACATGCCTGGCTTTACCAATCCCGCAAGCGAAGAAACGGAGCTTGCAAAACTGACTGCATCCGAAACCTTTTGTGCTTTGCTGATCCAGCTACCTTTTTGGCTGGTACCTTCGTTGGTTAAGGCAGATGGTTTGATTGCATTCGCAAACTGCGTCAATAATTTTCCTGCGTTAACTGAACTGGAAGGATTCGTTTTCGGCAACTTGTCAATTTGCGCATTCGCTGTTAAGCTGATGGAAAGAAAGAGCAGAAGAATGAAGTGTGATCGCATAAAATGACATTTAGATCGTGAATGATAAATGATTTCATTTCATAGAGCGGGGTGTATATATGCAGACTCAAATCAGTTGGTGCAATTTTGCAAAAGCGAAATGCATACTAATTATTTCTTTGTTTTACAACGCCTTTTGTTCAACTTTTTTATTGTGATTTCCAGCTTATTGTTTTACATTAATGTGGGTAGAA